>PLES01000059.1:315-19911 GCA_003137075.1 Solirubrobacterales bacterium | reverse complement strand
CGCGCGGGTCGACCGTCAGCACGCGCTGCGCGTGAGCCGTGAACTTGAGTGGCAGCTGCCCGAGCTCCTCCCGGAGGAGGAGCTCGTGATCTATCGCACCGCGCAGGAGGCGCTGACGAATGCGCTGAGGCACTCGGAAGCCACTGAGGTCGTCGTCTCGCTCGCGCACCAGGAGTCCGAGGTCCTCCTGGTCGTCAGCGACAACGGTCGCGGACTGCCGGAGCACTTCACCGAGAGTGGCCTGCGCGGCATGAGGGAGCGCGCGGTGATGATCGACGCGACGCTTCAGATCCGTCCGCGCAAACCTCGCGGGACCGAGATCATCCTCAGCATCCCCGCCTGACCGCCGATGGCGACGCCGCTCAACACGCGCGTGCTATTGGCCGACGACCACTCGATCGTGCGCAGNNTTCGACCTGGCGATCCTCGACGTCTCGATGCCGAGGATGACCGGGCTTCAGGCGACAACCGAGCTGCGCCGCCGCGGCAGCTCGCTGCGGGTGCTGATCCTGTCGGTTCATGACAACGAGCAGTACTTCTTTGAGGCTCTGAGATCTGGGGCTTCCGGGTATGTGTTGAAATCCGCCGCCAACCGCGACCTTGTCGACGCCTGCCGCGCGGCGATCCGCGGCGAGCCGTTTCTGTACCCGAATGCAGTGACGGCACTGGTCCGCGACTACTTGGACCAGGCCCGGCAGGGGGAGGCGGTGCCAGACGATCCGCTGACCCCGCGCGAGCTTCAAGTCGTCAAGCTGATCGCTGAGGGCTACAGCAGCGATCGGATCGCGTCGGAGCTCGTGATCAGCCGCAAGACGGTCGGGCATCACCGCGCGAACGTGCTTGAGAAGCTTGGGATGCGCAACGTCGCCGAGGTGACGCGCTACGCCATCCGTCGCGGCCTGATCGAGCCGTAGAGCTCGGTCGGCGGCTGCGTCGACGCCGGCTGCGGCCCCCGGCGGCTGCGAAAACGCCGGTAGACCCGCCGGCGCAAGATAGGGACTTGCACCTATGGATCTGGGAGTGCGTACGCGGCACGCTCTTAGGATGGCGGAGGTAGTGATCGCGTTGAGCCCGCCGGCGTCGCTGACGCCGGAGCTGCGGGCTTGGATACGTCAGCGACCCAACGGCGGTCGCGCCGTTTTGACGCGTCGTCGTGCGAGCCAGTCAGACCCGGGTGCGCTGGTCCTGCGCATGGACCTGGCGCAAGCTCCGGGGGCATCGGCTGACGAGGAGATCGCGGAGCTGATCACCGATCTGCGGCTCCTGGGCCTGCGCCCAGTTTTGAGCACTGCCCAGGCTGTCTGAGCCGATGGCAACGGAACCGCAGGGCCGGCGCCGCAGCCTCAACGAGGGCGCGCACAGAAGCAAGAGCGGGATGGCGAACCCGGCAGGTCCGGCGGAACCGCACGGTCCGCGCCGGCAGTTCAACGAATCGGCCCACAAGCTCGGCGGGCGATGGCCGGTGCCGCCCGAGGAAGCAGCGGACGCGAACTGCCGGCCGGTTGATAGGGATCTCGACGACGAACGCGACGTCGTAGCCCACGCCGGGCGGCTGGTACTTGCGCTCGGGGCGCTCGGTGTCGTCTATGGCGACATCGGCACAAGCCCGCTCTACGCCGAGCAGGTGATCTTCACCCAGCACGCCGACGCCGCGCACGCGACTCCCGCCGGCGTCTACGGGATCGTTTCACTGATCTTCTGGGCGCTCGCGATCGTGGTCTCCACGAAGTACGCGGTGCTGCTGATGCGAGTCCACAACCGCGGCGACGGCGGCGGCATGGCGCTCGCCGCCCTGATCCAGCGGCGCAAGATCGGGCGAACCACGCTGCTCGTGACTCTGGGGGTCTTCGGAGCAGGTCTCTTCCTGGGCGACGGCATGATCACGCCCGCGATCTCCGTGACCTCCGCGGTTGAGGGACTCAACGTCGCCACGCCTGACCTCGCGCACCTGGTCGTGCCGATCTCACTCGCGATCCTGATCGGGCTGTTCCTGATCCAAAGACGTGGAACCGGCGCTGTCGGCTTCTTATTCGGCCCGGTGATCCTCTTCTGGTTCGTCGTCATCGGCGCGCTCGGCGCGCGCGAGGTGATTGGGCACCCGGGCGTGCTGCAGGCGCTCTCTCCTACCTGGGGCGCCCGGTTCCTGGTCAAGCACGGCGTTGCCGGCTTCCTCGCGCTCGGCGGTGTCGTGCTCGCGGTCACAGGAGCCGAGGCGCTCTATGCCGACCGCGGTCACTTCGGGGCAGCGCCGATCCGCCGAACCTGGTTTGCCGTGGTCTTCCCGGCAGTGCTGCTCTCCTACCTTGGCCAGGCCACCTGGATCCTCAACCATCCACAGGCGCCGCTCAACGCGAGAACCTTCAACCCGTTCTTCTCGGTGATGCCGGGCTGGGCGGTCGTGCCGATGGTGATCCTCGCGACGGTCGCGACGATCATCGCCTCGCAGGCAGCGATCACCGGCTCGTTCTCAATCGCGCGCCAAGCCGTGCAGCTCGGCTTCCTGCCGCGCATCAAGATCACGCACACCTCCGACGTCGAGGGTCAGATCTACGTGCCCGCGGTCAGCTGGACGCTTGCCACCGGCGTGATCGCCCTGGTGCTGATCTTCAAGCGCTCGGGCGCGCTGGCGGACATCTATGGCGTCGCCGTGACCGGCACGTTCGTGCTCGACACGATCCTGTTCCTGGCGGTCGCGCGCGCACTCTGGAAGTTCCCGATCTGGAAGACGGCCCTGATCGGCGCTCTCTTCCTGATCGTCGAGATCTCGTTCTTCGCCTCGAACGTCAGCAAGATCAGCCACGGTGCCTGGATCCCGCTGACCGTGGGGCTCACGGTCGCGATGCTGATGCTGACCTGGCGCAAGGGACGGCTGATCGTCACCGAGAACCGGACCGACGAGGAGGGTCTGCTCTCGGACTTCCTTGAGCAGGTCGCAAAGATGGATCCTCCGGTGCATCGCGTGCGCAACGTCGCGATCTACCTCAGCCCCGATCGAGACACGACGCCGCTGGCCTTGAAAGCCGACGTCGAGCACCACGGGATCATGCATGAGAAGGTCCTGATCGTCTCGGTCGAGACGGCCGGCGTTCCGCACCTCGAGGCGCCTGACGACCTCTTCGTCGACGCGCTCGGCAGCGGCCGCTTCAAGATCAGACACGTGACACTGCGGGTCGGCTACCACGACACCCCCGACATCCCGGCGGCACTTGCACTCGCCCGCAGGCGCGGCCTGCTGGAGCGAAACCTCGACCTCGAGGGCGCCTCCTACTTCGTCTCCAGGATCGCGATT
Source organism: Solirubrobacterales bacterium (assembly GCA_003137075.1). Taxonomy (GTDB): domain Bacteria; phylum Actinomycetota; class Thermoleophilia; order Solirubrobacterales; family Solirubrobacteraceae; genus Palsa-465. The sequence goes on along the minus strand of PLES01000059.1, from coordinate 16,622 downwards.
AGGCCGACCCATCAACCCGGCATGAGCCACTGGCGCAAGCTGCTGTTCGTCGGGTTGGCCCGCAATGCCGCGAGTCCGGTGGTCGCCTTCAGGCTGCCGGTCGACCGTACGGCCACAGTCGGCGCGACGATCAGTCTCTGAGCTCCTGATCGCGGCGCCGCGCGGCGCGCGGTCGCGCGCTGCGGGACCGGATCGCTCCGCACGAACGTTCGCCTGCGGCCATGCCCGCGCCCATGCCCACGCCCACCCCTGCGCGGGCGGTGCTTCTGGCCGCCCGGACAGCCACAGAGCCAATGCTCTATCCAAAAGTCTATTTACGCGCTAAACGTGCGCGAATTTGTTTGAAATGTGCGCGTTTCTGTTTATAGTCCCGCCTCGTGACGTACTTCTCCTCAGAATTAGCTAGTCAGCCGTCCGTCTGGCGGCAGGCGCAAACCCTCACAGACGAACTGCGTTCCAAGCTCCCGGCGGACGGCGCTCGCGTCGGATTCCTGGGCTGCGGAACCTCCCTGTATGTGGCTCAGGCCGTGGCCTGTTACCGCGAGCGTCAGGGCGCCGGCGAGACCGATGCGTTTCCCGGATCCGAAGTACCCGAAGGGCGTGCCTGGGCGAGCGTGATTGCGCTTTCGCGTTCAGGCACCACCACGGAGATGGTCGACGCGGTACGGGCGCTTCCAGATGGCCTTCCGGTGCTCGGTCTGATCGGCGAGCCCGGATCACCACTCGGTCAGCTGGTCAGCAGCGAACTCGATCTCTCGTTCGCCGATGAGCAGTCGGTCGTCCAGACCCGCTTCGCGACGACGGTGCTGTCGCTGCTGCTCGGCATCTACGGATGGGACGTGGAGGCCTCCGCCGCCCGCGCCGAAGGCTTCCTGACCGAGTCACTGCCCGACTGGGCCGGCGAGATCAAGCAGTTCGTCTTCCTCGGACGCGGTGTCGGCGCTGCCCTGGCGAACGAAGCGGCTTTGAAGTTCCGAGAGCTGCTCGCCACCTGGAGCGAGGGCTACCCGACCATGGAATATCGGCACGGCCCGATTTCAGCGATCGGCGAGCACAGCCTCGTCTGGATCCTCGACGCAGAGGAGCCGTCGATTGACGACCAGATCCGCGCGACCGGAGCCCGCCTTATCCGTGGCGAAGGCGATCCGCTCGCCGAGCTGGTTCGCATCCATCGCTTCGCGGAGGGGCTCGTTGACCTGCGCGGGATCAACCCGGACCAGCCGCCGCACATCACGCGGTCAGTGGTGCTGGCGGGGGACAGGTAGCGACGTTGCAGCAGAGCGGCACCGGACTCGTCCTGGCTCTGGATATCGGCGCGACCAAGCTCGCCGCCGGGGTCGGAACGAGGGATGGTGAGATCATCGGCCAGAGCGGTGCGCCGACGCACGCCTCGCAAGGCGCCGGCTCAGTGCTCACCCGGGCATTGGAGCTCGCCCGCCACTGTTACGACAAGCACCTCTCCGCAGGCGGGCAGCTCGACGCGATCGGCGTCTCGACGATGGGCTTGACCTTCGAGACCCACGTCAAGCTGGCGCCAAACGTTCCCGGCTGGGATCAGCTTCGGATCCCCGAGGCGGTCGAGGCCGCGTTCCCCGGACTTCCGGCCGCGATCGGTAACGACGTCCAGGTCGCCGCTCAGGCTGAACTCGCCTGGGGGTCGCTGCGCGACGTTGACAACGGGATCTACCTGAACCTTGGGTCTGGCATCGCCGCCGGGATCGTGGTCGACGGCAAGCTGCTGCGCGGGGGACATGGTGCCGCTGGCGAGGTGGGCTACTCGCTCTTCCGCGGACGTCCCGAGCCGCGCATGGCGGCTGAGGGCGCAGCGCCTTTTGAAGAGTGGTTCGGAGGCAGCGGCGCCTCCCGCCGCCTGGCCGGCAGCGGGCTTCCCGAGTCGGTGGCGGAGGTGGTTGAGCTGTGCGATAGCGATCCCGCCGCGCGGGCATTCGTCGACGAGCTCTGGGACGGGATCGCGGTTATGACGGCGAACCTCTGCTGCGCCTTTGATCCAACGGTGGTGTCGCTCGGCGGCGGCTACGTGCGCGCCGAACAGGGCGTGCCCGAGCGGCTGAAGGAGATCGTCTCGCGGGCCGTTCCGTACCCGCCCGAGGTGGTGCGTGCTCGCTTTGGCGCCGACGCGTCATTGCGTGGCGCCGCCGCGGCGGCGTTCGCCGCCCGGGGAGCGACGGCATGATCCTGACCGTCACCTCGAATGTCGCGCTTGACCGGACCTACGGTGTTGACGAGGTTGAACTCGGCGGCGTCAACAAGGTGCGCAGCGCCTTCGCGCAAACCGGTGGCAAGGGCGTGAACGTTTCAAGGGTCGCAGCTCTGCTGGGGGCTTCGACGCTCGTGAGCGGCCTGATCGGCTGGGCCGGGCTCGAGCAGGCCGCGCAGGAGCTGCGGCTCTCAGGGCTCGAATCCGACCTCTATCCGGTCTCCGGTCCGGCGCGCCAGACGGTCGTCGTGACCGCCGCCAATGGCGTCAGCACCGCCTTTGACGAGCCCGGTCCGACCGTTACGGAGCTCGAGTGGAAGAACTTCGAGCTCCACATCGCGCAGCTGCTCGAGCGCGCGAGCTTGATCGCGATCTCAGGCAGTCTGCCGCCGGGCGCACCCGAGCTGGCCTTGCGAAACCTTGCGGCGGCGGGCGCCGAGCGTGGGCTACCGGTGATCGTCGACGCTCGAGGCGCGGCGATGCGCGCCGCGCTCAGCGCAAAGCCTTTGCTGGCCAAGCTGAACCGCAGCGAACTGAGTGAGACGCTCGGGCGTCCGTGTGTTAGCGACGACGAGGTCGTCAGCGGCGCGCTTGAACTCCAGGAAGGCGGAGCCGGCCACGTGATCGTGACGCTCGGCTCCCAAGGCGCGCTCGGTGTACACGGGGACGAGCTCCTGCGGGTCACGCACCCGCCCGCGCCAGGCAACCCGATCGGTGCCGGTGATGCCTTCACGGCGGCCTGGGCGGTGGCCTTCCTCGCCGGCAAGCCGTTCGAGCGGGCGCTGCGTGACGGCGCTACGGCAGCGCTCGCGAGCCTGCGGTCGCCGATCGCCGGGGCGCTCGATCCCGCTGACCTCGCCGAGCTTGCCCCAGCTATTGAAATTCATCAGATGCAGAGGGCAGGCGCACAATCGTGACCACGTTCGTTCTGGCGGTTGACCACCGCAATTCGCTTCGCAAGTGGCTCGGGTCGCTCGGTGTGCCGGCGGCGCAGATCGATCCGTCAGCCCGCAGGCTGAAGACCATCTGCGTGGAGGCGCTGACGCAGGCGCGCGAGCAGCTTCAGGCCGACGAGACGCCGATGCTGCTGCTCGACGAGGAGTACGGCGTCGACGCGATCCCGCTGGCGAAGCAGCGCGATCTGAAGATCGTCGTTCCGGTCGAGCGCAGCGGCCAGGCGCAGTTCATCTTTGAGCACGGGGAAGACTTCCGCGAAGCGGTTGAGGCTGTCGATCCGGACGCGATCAAGGCGCTGGTGCGTTACAACGTCGACGGCGACGCCGAGATCAACCAGCGCTCACGCGCGGGGCTCGTGGTGCTTCAGGAGTACCTGCGAGAGAGCGGCCGTGACTTCATGCTCGAGCTTCTGGTTCCGCCGACAGCGGAGCAGCAGGCCAGCTCCGGCGCTGACGAATTTGACGAGCAGGTCCGCCCGTCCCTGACCGCCAAGGCGATCAGGGAACTAGCTGACGCGGGGCTGCGCCCCGATTGGTGGAAGCTCGAGGGCAACCGCGATCCGTCGGCTGCCGCTGCGGTTGCGGCGGCGGCTTCGCAGACGTCCGAGGTCGGATGCCTGGTGCTGGGCCGTGGACAGGACCGCGACAGCGTCGTCCGCTGGGTGCAGACCGCCGCTGCGGTCGGGAGCTTCGTGGGCTTTGCCGTGGGGCGGACCTTGTGGACCGACCCGTTCCAGGCGGTGGTCGCAGGAGAGATCGATGAGCGTGAGGCGGCCGAGCGGATTGCCAGCTCATACCTGGACATCGCGGCGGCCTACCGGCTGGCACAGCCAGCCACTGTCGGACCAGAAACAGATCGATAACCAACAAGTCGACGTAGGTGGAGGAGTAGCGATATGAAAGTAAGTAAACGGGTTGCAACCCTGGCGACGATGGGCGTCGTCGGGCTCGGCGTAGCCGCCGCAAGCAGCAGCGCCAACACCGTCCACGGGACGGCGGCAGCGTCTTCACTCAAGGGCCAGACGATCAATGTGGCGATCGCCTACCCGGCGCCGAAGGCGATGCTGGCGAAATTCACTGCGCAGACCGGCATCAAGGTCAACTGGGATTACGTCCAGTGGGACAACCTTCAGACCAAGATCGCTTCAGCCGCGGAGGCACACAGCTACTTTGCTGACGTCGCCGACGTCGACTGGTCGAAGGTCGGCGAGTACTACGCGACCAAGTGGTTCCTGCCGCTGCAGTCGTACTTCCCGATCGCGAGCGTGAAGAGCGCCTACCCGCAGGCGACCTCGTTCATCCGTGACAACGAACTGGTCGGCATGCCGATGGACGGTTCGCTGCTCGTTACCACTGTCAACGAGAAGGACTTCAAGGCAGCTGGGATCAAGAGCAACCCGACGACGCTGACCCAGTACGAGAGCGATCTCAAGGCGGTCCAGGCAAAGGGCATCGTCAAGAGCCCGCTCGACATTCCGTTCGCCGCGGCTGAGGGTCTTTCGACCTACTGGTATGAGATGACCGCCGCGTTTGGCGGACAGGTGCTGAGCTCCACCTATGCGCCGGAGTTCACCTCGCCGTCATCACCGGGATACAAGGCGATGGCCTGGATGGTCGCCGCCTACAAGAGCGGGCTGGTGCCGAAGGCCAACCTCGAGGATCAGGACTACCAGGCACTCGAGGCCGACCAGGCGCACAACCTCACTGCAAGCGTGTTCTCGGATTACTCGGGTGACGTCGGCACGATTTACAACGTCGCGTCGGAGTCCAAGGTCGTCGGCGACGTCGACTACATCCCGACCCCGGGTGCCAGCGGCGTCGGCTACAACCTCGGCAACCCGGACGGCATCGGGATCCCGACCGAGGCCAAGCACGTGCCGGCGGCTGTCGCCTTCATCAAGTGGATGGAAGAGCCGGCCAACCAGGGCGCGTTCGCCGGAGCCGACGGGCCCAAGGACGTCATCCAGACGTTCCCGCTGCCGTCGAACCGCGGTGGTCTTGCCGACCTCGTGAAGTCCGGCAAGGTGCCAGGTGCGGCGACGCTCGAGTCGCTGCTTGAGAACCACGCACGGGCGATCTTCCCGGCCGGCGCTCCGCCTTGGTACTCGCAGTTCAGCAACGCGGTGTACACCAACATCCACGCTGCCGCAGCAGGCTCCGAGACCGTAGCCGCGGCGATCAAGTCGATCGCCTCGACCGTCAAGGGCCTCGACAACTAAACCAGTTGGAAGGGGCCGTCCGTCCTCAGTCGGACGGCCCCAACCATCTTCTAAAGGGCTAGAGAGATTCATCACCGATGAGTGCGCTACGGCGTCGAGCTGAACGTGCGAAAACCGGCCGCAGCCAGGCGATTCGCCGCGGCCGCGGGGAGACCGCACTGCCATACGCGATGGTGGCGCCGCTGCTCGTCTTCATCGGCGCGCTGGCGCTCTATCCGACGGTGCTCACCGCGTACGGCGCGTTTGTGCACAACGACGCGCTCGACCCGCCCAACCACTTCACCGGTTTCGGCAACTTCCAGTCGGTCTTCAGCAACTCCCAGGTTCGCCAGAGTTTCGAGAACACCGGCCTTTACGTGGTCTTCGGTGTGTTGCTGTCGGTTGGGCTCGGGATCTTCTTCGGGCTGCTGCTGCAGCGCCGTTTCCGCGGGCGCGGCATCGTACTGGCGCTGATGGTGCTGCCCTGGGCGCTGCCCGGCGTGGTTGAGGGCGTGATCTGGTCATGGATCTACGACCCGACCTTCGGGGTGCTGAACTCGACGCTCAAATCTGCGCATGTGATCAGCACCTACCAGCTGTGGGTCGGCACCCATCAGATAGAGAGCATCTTCTTCATCTCGTTGGTCCAGGTCTGGCAGATCACACCGCTGGCGGCGATCCTCGTGCTCGCCTCGCTGCAGGCGATCCCGTCTGAGCTCTACGAGGCCGCCAACGTCGACGGCGCCACGACCTGGCAGCAGATCAAGCGGATCACGCTGCCGTTGATCCGCCCCGGACTGGCGATCGCGGTCGTTGAGGGACTCGTGATGTCGCTCAACATCTTCGACCAGGTCTACGTGCTGAACGCGGGCGCGACCACCGCCTCCTCACTGATGAGCGAGACCTACCAGATCGCCTTCGGCAACCTCAACTTCGGGCAGGGCTATGCGCTCTCCCTGCTGGCCACGGTGACGACGATCGCGCTCTCCCTGCTTGCTGTGAAGCTGATCTATCGCAGGGTGGAGTTCTGATGAAGCGCAGTCGCTACGGCTGGCTACGCGTTGTCGGCATCGGCGTGCTGCTGCTCTGGTCGCTGTTCCCGGTCTACTGGGCGCTCAACACGAGCCTGATGACCAATGCGCAGGCACAGAGCAGCCCGCCGAGTTTCTTCCCGACCCACTTCGTCTTCAGCAACTACGAGGCGATCTTCGGCTTTGGCCCGTCGAGTGCCTCGACCGCCGGCGGCATCGGCCGGGCGTTGCTGAACTCGTCGGTGGAGAGCCTCGGCGCGACCGTGTTGACGCTGGTGCTCGCGACGATCGGCGCCTACGCGTTCGCACGCCTGCGCTTCCGTTTCCAGGGCTTCCTCTTCTACGTGGTGATCGCGACGCTGACGCTGCCGGTCTACGCGACCCTGATCCCGATCTACACGATCCTGACCAAGCTGGGCCTGGTCAACACCTACCTCGGAATCATCCTCGTCTACACCTCGGGATTCCTGCCCCTGGCGATGTGGATTATGTACAACATGTTCCAGGCGCTCCCGGCCAGTATCGAGGAGGCCGCGTCGATCGACGGCGCCACCACCCTGCAGATCTTCCGCAGGATCGTGCTGCCGATCGTACGTCCCGGAATGGCCGCCGCGGCGATCATCACCTTCCTGTTCGGGTGGGGCCAGTTCATCTTCCCGTTGGTGCTCGGCAGCACCAACTCGACCGAGCCGCTGACCGTCGCGCTGTCGGCGCTGTCCGGGCGTCACGTCGTCCCCTACACGATGATCAACGCCGCCGCGATCGTCGCGATCGCGGTCCCGGCGGTGATCGTCTTCTTCCTGAACCGATACATCGTGGACGGCATCGTCGCCGGCAGTGTCAAGTAGCGAGATGAGGAGCGATGCATGACTGAACCCGAAGCCACCCATCGCGACGAGCGCCTGCGGGCGATTGTTGAGATGGTCGAGGCCTCCGAGCGTCCACTCGCGGTTGAGTGGCTCGCGGAGCGGCTCTCGGTCGCGGCCGCGACGATCAGACGCGACACCGCCGTGCTGGAACGCCAGGGGGCTGTTGCCCGCTCTTGGGGCAGGGTCGGTCGCCCCGGTGGTTTTGTTGAACAGCCGATCGGCGAACGCGCCTCTCAGCACCCGGCTGAGAAGAAGCGGATCGCGGAGGCCGCCGCCAAGCTGGTGAGTGACGGCTCGCTTGTCGGGCTGACGGGCGGCACGACCACGCTGGCCGTGGCCCGCGCGATCGCGGACCGCCGCCGGCTGACGGTGGTCACCAACAGCCTCAGCATCGGCATGCTGCTCGCGTCGCGCAGCAACATCCGCCTGATCCTCAGCGGCGGTGAGGCGCGCAACGCCTCCTTCGAGCTGTCAGGGCCGCTCTCGGTCTCGGCGATCGAGGCCTTCAACCTTGACATCGCGATCGTGGGCGTCGACGGCGTCGACGTCCGGACCGGGTGCACGACCTACGACCATGCCGAGGCGATGACCAACGCGGCGCTGGTGCAGCGCGCCGCCAAGACTGTCGTCGTTGCCGACACCAGCAAGCTCGGCCGTACCGGTTTTGCCCGTATCTGTGACGTCTCGGATGTCGAGACGATCATCACCGACGACGCGACCAGTGACGAGCAGGTAGCCGAGTTCGTAACTGCGGGCGTGGCGGTAACGCGTGTCTGAGACCAGCCTCGCTGCGACCCCGCGCGAGCAGCCCTTCGATCATTTTCATCCAGCGAGTAGAGGAGCAGTTCGCATGACTGTTGCATTACGCAGGTGGAGTCAGCTCAGGAGAATCGCAATCGTGTCCGCTTTGGCGGTGGCGGTGTTCTCCCTGTCGAGTGTTGCCGGCGCGCAGGCCGCAACTGGCTCGAGGGCGAGCGCTGACCCGACGCCGGTCATGGGCTGGAGCAGCTGGAGCTTCCTGCGATTCGGCGTCGACACGCAGCGCATCGAGGCCGAGGCCAAGGCATTGGTAACCACCGGACTGGTGAACTACGGCTACAACCACGTGAACATCGACGACAACTGGTACGTCTGCCCAGGCCCACAGGGACCTGACGTCGACCAGTACGGCCGCTGGGTCGTTGACAGCTCGGAGTTTCCGAATGTCGGCAGCGAGAACGGCATCGCCGCGGTCGCGGCCTACGCCCACAGTCTCGGGCTGAAGTTCGGCATCTACGAGACCGCCGGCATCTCTGATCAGGCAGTCGCGGCCAACACGTCGGTGCAGGGCACGAACTACACCGCTGACGAGATCGCCAGCACCCGCACGCAGGCCAACTACAACTGCGGCGGCATGGTCGACCTCAACTACAAGGCCGCAGGCGCACAGGCCTACGTGAACTCGGTTGTCGATCAGCTGGCCGGCTGGGGCGTCGACTACATCAAGCTCGACGGCATCACAGATCACAACCGTGCCGACATCAAGGCCTGGTCCAAGGCGATCACGCAGTCAGGACGCACGATGGTGCTCGACACCACCGAGGGCCAGTTCAACACGAAGCTCGCGCCGACGCTCGACAAGTTCTCAAACCAGTGGGAGTTCGCGCCGGACATCGAGATCAACGGGCCCGACGAGGGCTCCGCAGACGCCTGCAATACCGCGCCTTTCACGGGTTGCCTGAGCGTCTTCCCGTTCACCAGCTACGCGCATTGGAGCGACCGCTTCAACGACGTAGCGACGTGGCAGCCGTACGGCGGCCCGGGCGGATTCAACGACTACGACTCGATCGAAGTCGGCGACGGCGAGGCCGACAGCGGCATGTCGGTGGCGGCGGAGCAGAGCCAGCTGAGCCTCTGGGCGCTCGGCTCGGCGCCGTTCATCCTCGGCGTCAACCTCACCAGTGCGGTCACGAACGCCTTCGGATCAACCGGCGGGCTGACCGCATCTGGTCTGCAGATGCTCGAGAACCGCCAGGTCATCGAGGTAGACCAGGACGCGATTGATGCCTCGCGCATCGCTGACGCCGCTGACAGCCAGGTGTTCGCCAAGGTCGAGCCGAGCGGCGACGCGATTGTCGGGCTGTTCGACACCAACCAGAGCTCAAGCGCCACGCCGCAGACGCTCTCCACCACAGCCAGTGCGGCCGGGCTGCCGGCCGACGCGGCGGGTTACACCGTCACGAACCTGTGGACCGGGACGACACAGACAGTCTCCGCCGCCGGGCAGATCAACGCGACCGTGGCTCCCGAAGGAGTCGCGCTGCTGCGCATCACCCCGATCGGCTGACCGACGCATCGGCGGTGGTTCGCCGGGGTGCCGGCCCCGGCTGACCACCGCCTGACCTTCCGAACCTCAACCAGGAGTTTCTGTGGCATCCATCGACATCAAGGCGATCAACAAGGTCTACCCAAACGGCTTCCACGCGGTCCACGACCTCAGCCTCAGCGTCGCTGACGGCGAGTTCATGGTGCTGGTCGGGCCCTCGGGCTGCGGGAAGACCACGGCGCTGCGCATGGTCGCCGGTCTGGAGGAGGTCACTGAAGGCTCCGTGCAGATCGGTGAGAAGGACGTCACGGTTCTGCCCGCACGCGAACGTGACATCGCGATGGTCTTCCAGAACTACGCGCTCTACCCGCATATGACCGTCGGTCAGAACATCGGCTTCGCGCTTTCGCTGCGCGGAATCGGCAAGGCCGAGATCGACAAGCGCGTCAAGGAGGCGGCCGACGTTCTCAGCCTGACCGAGTGGCTCGACCGCAAGCCGGCGCAGCTCTCCGGCGGACAGCGCCAGCGCGTGGCGATGGGCCGTGCGATCGTGCGGGAGCCAGCCGCCTTCCTGATGGACGAGGCGCTCTCAAACCTCGATGCCAAGCTGCGCGTTCAGATGCGAGCCGAGGTCAGTCGCATCCAGCGCCGCCTCGGCGTCGCGACCATGTACGTCACCCACGACCAGACTGAAGCGATGACGATGGGGGACCGCGTGGCGGTGATGAATGCCGGCGTGCTGCAGCAATGCGACCACCCGCAGGTGCTCTACGACAGCCCTCAGAACCTGTTTGTGGCCGGCTTCATGGGCTCTCCCGCGATGAACCTCTATGAGGCCGGTCTGGGTGAAGGCGCGACATCCATGCGGCTCGGATCCCAGCGCCTGAACCTGCCCGCTCAAGTTGTGAGTGAGCGCCCCGGCTTGGGGGCGTACGCGGGGCGCAAAGTGGTTGTCGGCTTCCGTCCCGAGCACCTCGAGCTTGCGCGCGCCAACGGCGCCGGCCAGGTATTGAACGTCGAGACGGAGCTGGTCGAGGCGCTCGGTTCAGAGCAGCTACTGCACTTCAAGATCGACGCGCGGCGGATTCACGCCCCCGGCGTCGACGAGGATGAAGAGGTCGCTAACAGCACCAGCGTCGGGGTGGCTCGGATCGAGCCCCAGGACCAGGTCAAGGTATCCGAGCGAGTACGGCTGTCGGTGAAGGTCGAGTCGATGCACTTCTTCGATCCGGGCAGCGGCGACGCGATCCGCGCCTGATCAAGCCGCTGGTGTGGGCAGCGGCCGCAGCGAGCCGGCCGCGACGCTGGCGGCGACAAACAGGATCGCAACCAGCCAGAGGGCGCTCAGCAGGTTGACGCTCTGAGCCAGGAAGCCGATCACAGGCGGACCCACGAGCGTCGAGAAGTAGCCGACTGAGGCGGCAACACTGACTCGCGCCGCGGCGTCGTCACCGCCCTCGGCGGCCGCCGACATCCCGAGCGGGAAGCCCATCGAGACGCCGACCGCCCAGAGGATCACGCCGGCCAGCAGCAGCACGGGACTGTGTGCGAGCACGAACAGCGCAACGCCTGCGATCCCGAGGCCGGTCGTGAACCTGATCGTCAGCACCCGCCCGAGGCGATCGACCAGCGGCCCGCCGAAGAGACGAGTTACCGCTTCGCTGATCGCGAACACGCTGAAGAACAATGCTGCCACGGCGCCGGATTCACCGTGGTTGTCCTTGGCGGCCAGCGTCAGCCACGTGTTGGCGGAGCCTTCGCCAAACTCGACGCCGAGCAGCACCAGACCGATCAGCAGTACACGCACGTCTGTCCAACCTCGCAGCCATTGCCGGATCCGCTGCGAACGGCTCGTGGGGGAGAGCGCCGCGTCCAGCGGCGGTGCCTGCGCGGGAATCGATCGTGACAGCACCACGCCGCAGAGCGCGATCAGCACTGCCAGCCCAAGCATCTGAGCGCCTGGGCTGACGCTGAGCGCGGCACAGGCCGCGCCGATGCCTGAGCCGAGCGCCGCGCCTGCGGACCAGGCCGCGTGCAGGCGCGGCATCAGCGTCCGGCCAAACTCGCGCTCAACCGCCGTGCCTTCGACGTTGATCAGCACATCCAGGATCGCCAGGGTGAAGCCGACCGACGCAAACCCGACAGCCACGAGTGGGATCGAGCGCAGCAAGGTGGCCGCGCCGATCAGCGCCAGCGACGAGGCTGCTGAGAGGATCGCCACGAGCATCGCCCGGCGACCGCCGAGTGCCTTCAGCACCGCCGGCGCTGCAAGCAGACCCCCGATCGAGCCAACGGTTCCGCCGGCCACGAGCAGGCCGATCGTCGCCGTGCCGACCGACAGATCAGCCCTGATTGCGGGCAGCCGCGGTCCCCATGTGGAGACGATCGTGCCGCCGATCGCAAACGCGGCAATGATCGCGTTGCGCCAGTGCACGAGCGTCTTCTCGTCGGCCGCCGTTCTCGTGGGCACCTGCCTCCTGCTCTCCTTTAGATGCCCAGCGCCCGACGGCGCTCACCGCGCCACTGTCGCCGGCTTGTATCCCTCCGAGTGGAAGATATACAGCCCTAGGCGACGCTGGGCAGCAGACCGGAGCGCCTCGCGACGGAGCGACCGTCCGCGCTCCACAGATCGATGCGAAGGTCCTCCTCGATGTGGTGGATCAGCGGCCTGAGCTTGTTGGCCTGCGCCGCGTCTTCGAGAATTGAGTGCACCTGGTCGCCGCTCAGCGGGTAGTCGTCCACCGGGTGGCGCCAGTGCACCGCCATCAGGTCTCGGGCGGACCTGGCTGCGAGTTCGGCCATGCGCTCGCAGTCGTCCTGCCCCAGGTAGTAACCGACTTCGGAGAGCAGCACCAACTCGAACTGCTCATCGGGCCAATCGTCAGGCAGCGTGCCCTGCCTGAGTTCGACGTGGGACGGCAACCCGGCGGCGGCGATCTCCAGTGCGCGGGCGGAGATGTCCATCGCGAGCAGACGCTCGCTGCGCTGCGCGAGCATCGCGGTCAGCACTCCGATTGAGCAGCCGGGTTCGAACACCGACCGGTATGTGGGGTCCGGAAGCATCGCGATGGTGAGTTGACGCTTGCGGACCTCGTACGACCGTGTCCTGAACCCCCAGGGGTCCTGACTTGCTCGGTAGACCTCGTCGAAATAGGCCGGCGGCAGGCTTGTCGGAGCGCTTGTCAACGCGCCTCCGAAGGGATCCCGTCGATCCACGCCTGGCTGTTGGCCACGTCGCGGCCGAGCTGCTCGAGGTCGCGTTCAGCGTGGTGCTGGCGGATGTAGACCGTGAGGTCGGCGACAGTCTCAGCGTGAAGCCGGTCATTGGCGAGCGGCCGGGGACCCAGCGCTCGGCCGACCCGGTCAATCACCTCGGTGGCGTTCTGCTCGACGGTCGTGCGCACGCTCCTCGCGAGTACCGCGTGCGCATCACCGGTTTCGCTGTCCAGCTGCGACGCCGCCGCGGCCAGCACGGAGCGGTTCTCGAAGAGGGCGGTCTGCGTGGCGCCGAGATGGCTCATCAGGTGGGCATCGGTTGAGGTCCGTGCTGCCTCGAACAGCGCCTCGGCGATTCGGACTGTACCGCCGTGCCAGCAGGCAGCCACCCCGATCGCTCCCGCCCAGAAACCGCGGCGCTCGAGGTAGTCACCGGGACCTGCGATCGCGGTGGCTGCCGCGCCTTTGAAGCTCACCGCACGGGTGTCTGACCTCGACATCCCCGGTCCGGCCCAACTGACCGGTTGCACGCGCACACCGGGGGTGGAGAGCCGGACCGCAAAGAGCCGTTGGCCGTCCTGCGTGGCCGCATCCACAAGCGCATGAGAGACGAGCGTCGCGCCNNGGCCGGACCTGCGGCCCACACGCCCCAGCGCTGGCCCGGCTGGATCTGGTCAGCTGCACCGAGCTCCGTGCTGATCGCCACCGCGTCTGCGTGAGCCTCGACCAGACGACCCAGCACCAGATCCTGGTAGGCATCGCGGGCGAGCAGAGCGAACCGCCGCAACGTCTGTCCGGCGCAGGGCAGCGGCCAGCGGGAGGCAAGGTCACACGCGTCGGTGAACTCCTCGATGCCAACCGCTCGGGATTGCATGGCGAGCAAGTCGTGCGGTCGGCGCGGGCGTCGCTCGCTGGTTGTGGTTGCGACCGGCATATGAGTCCTCACGGAGCTTGCTCCTCGTTCATTGACGCTTTCAGCCATCAGGCGGAATCGAGCCCGAGCTGCTGCTCATCGGTATCCAGAAACGTCTCGCAGACGAGGCTCTGCAGGTAGGCGGCGAAGCCGTGAGGCGCCCGGCCCTGTAGCCGGGCGCTGGTGACCACAGGGATGGCGCCGGTGCGCACGGTCTTGAGGGTGCCGGCCGTCTGCGCGCGATCGGCCAGCGTGACGTCTTCACCTGAGGCGAGCGGCGGCCATCCGCCCAACCCCCTGTAGACGTCCGCACGGATGCCGAAATTGGCCCCGTGCACATGCCGATGGCCGTCCTCGAGGTCGTGGCGCTCGCGCCAAAGCCGGCGCCTGAACGGGCTCAGACCATCGGCTGGTAGCACCGTGCCGAGCACCACGTGAGCACCGCGGTCGGCCTCGTGAACCATGCTGGTGATCCAGTCGGCCGGCACCCGCGAGTCGGCATCGGTGTTAGCGACCCACGCCTCCGCGAGGCTGTCGATTCCCGCCAGCAGATGCTCGACACCCAGCGCGCGGGCTTTGCCGACGCGCCCGGCGTCAGAGCTGATCGTCTCCACGTCGGCGCGGGCGCTGACGGCCAAAGCTGTCGCATCGACGCACCGATCGAGCACGACAACCGTCCGGATCCGAACCGGACGCCCGACGTGGCGCTGGGCGTGGTCACGTGCGGCCGCGATCGCGTCGAGGCAGTGGCCGACCAAGCCCTCCTCATTGCCGGCCGGAACCACGACGCCGACTGTCTGGATCATGCGAGCCCGCCGCCTGCTCGGTCAGTAGCAATCGCTCGCTTGATCGGCGAGGACTCGAGCAGGAAGATCTCATAGGGCCGGCGGAAGTGGGCGAGGAATGACTCGCTCAGGATCGCCTCGTCCCCGCCCAGATCTGACAGGGCTTCGCTCTGGCTGACGTGAAAGCCGATCGCTGTCTGCTTGGCCGAGTTGGCGCCAGCGTCGAGGTCGATGCGGCCGACGCTCTCCCATGACCAGGGTGCGCCATCCGGATCGGCCCAATGCCAAGCCCAGATCGGGTACTGCCAGTGCTCGACATCCGGCCGGCTCGCCAGCACGGTCTCAGCTGCCCTCGCGCAGGCTTCGTGATCGGGATGTCGATCGCCGTGCCAAGGTGTGACCAACAGCGATCCGGGTGCGAGTGCCAGGTCGATCGCCTGCTCGAGCGGTTCTTGGTTGCGATCGAGCAACCCGTCGGGCAGGTACAGCTGGATTACGCCGGCAGCGAAGTCGAGGCTGGAGATCGCGGCGACGACCTCGGCGCGGCGCCGTGCCGCCAGCTGTGCCGGGTTGTGGGTGGGCGAGGCTGGATGCGACGCCTCGCCGTCGGTCGCCACGATCACGTCTATCCGGGCGCCGTTGCGCGCGGCCATCGCGATCAGCCCGCCGGCACCGAGCGTCTCGTCGTCGGGATGCGCGGCGACGACGACCATCCGCCGGCCGTTCCCCGGAACCGCCAGTACGTTCGCGGCGGCGATGCGCCCGTCAGCAGCCCACAGCGCCTCCGAAGTTCCCGGGTCGCGGTGGTCGAAAGCCGTCGAGCTGTTGGCGCTACTGGTCATCCGTGGCCCTGGCTACCCAGATCGGGCGCCCGCCATTCCTTCGACCTCAGATCCTGCTCACGCGGGACGCGGCGCTCAGGCCGAGAGTTCGCGCGCGACCGCGGTCGCGAAGAGCCGGCCCTCGCGGGTGAGTTCTACGCGCTCTCCGCTGATCACCGCCCGCTGGTCGGCGACCTGCGCCTGCGCCGCCCGCACGCCCGCGTCGCTCAGAGACGCGAGTTCGACGCCGCCACGCACCCGGATCCCGAGCATCAGCGCCTCAAGCGCCCGCTGCTCAGCCGTGAGCACCTCGCGTCCGGCCGCGGGCGAGCTCCCCGCGTGCAGGCGCTTGGCGTAGTTCGCGGGCCGCAGTACGTTCCACCAGCGCACGCCGTTGACGTGTGAGTGAGCTCCCGGACCGACGCCCCACCAGTCGTCGGAGCGCCAGTAGCCGATGTTGTGGTGGCAGCGGGCGTCGTCGTTCGCAGCCCACGAGGAGACCTCGTACCAGTCGAGGCCGGCAAGTTGCAGGCGCTCGTCGGCGACCATGAAACGCCTTGCCTGAACCTCATCGTCGGGGGCCGGAGTCGTTCCGCGCCTGACCGCCGCCGCGAGCGCGGTGCCCGGTTCGACCGTGAGCGCGTAGGCCGAGATGTGGTCTGGCTCGGCTGACAGCGCCACCTCAAGCGTCTGCTGCCAATCGGCGTCGCTCTCACCCGGGGTGCCGTAGATCAGATCCAAGGAGACGTGCTCAAAGCCGGCGTCGCGGGCCTCGTGAGCTGCGGCCACGGCGCGGCCGGGGCTGTGCAGACGGTCCAGGGCCCGCAGCACGTGCGGCATGGCGGACTGCATCCCCACCGAGATGCGGGTGAAGCCGCCGGCCCTGAGCGCGCTGAACATGGCTTGCGTGACCGACTCGGGATTCGCCTCGGTCGTGACCTCGGCCTGTGCCGCGAGCCCGAAGCTCTCGCCAACCTCGTCCAGTAGTCGCAGCT
>PLES01000059.1:0-205 GCA_003137075.1 Solirubrobacterales bacterium | reverse complement strand
GCCGGTCGCCGAGCGCGGCGACCGGCATTACGCCTCAGCCGTTGAGCAGCCCCATCATCGCCTCTGAGTAGCGCTCGCCCGCAACCGCGTCGCGGGAGATGGCGTTGTCGAGTTGTTCGAGCTCCTGCGCCGAGAGCTCCACGTCGGACGCGGCAGCGTTCTCCTCGAGCCGAGTCGGGCTCTTGGTGCCCGGGATCGGGACGAT
>PLES01000053.1 GCA_003137075.1 Solirubrobacterales bacterium | reverse complement strand
ATCGCTGCGATCTTGCCGGTACCGGCAGCGGCCAGCGGCTTCAGCACCTTCATGGCGTTGAAGTTGCTCGCGCTCAGCTCAGTCAGCGAAATCTTTACTGAGTGGACCGACCCGCTGCTCGGCTTCTTGGTTGGCTTGGCGGTCGAGCCAGAGCTCGAGCCGCCGCACGCTCGCTGCAATGCCCGTGACCACAGCGACTGACAGCGTCGCGATCAGGGTAGTTTTCCCGAGGTGCATTTTGCTCCCCTCTTTCCAATTCGTTGTCCCAACATTTACTTGCTATGTGCAATGATAGTTATGTGCAAACAAGCTTCAGGTTAGGATCGGAGGGATGAGCGCCAGGTCAAATCGGGATGATTTGGTTGATGCGGTGTTGGGGTCCAGTCGTGCGCTGGTGGCGGTCGCGGCGCGATCATTGGCGAACCTCGCCGAGGATGTGACGCTGCCCCAGTACCGGTTCTTGATCGTGCTGGCGTCACGTGGGCCGCAGCGCCTCGCTGATCTCGCCACCGCTATCGGCGTTGATCGCTCTACGGCGACTCGCATGTGTGACCGTCTGGTGCGTAAGCGTCTCGTTGCCCGCCGCCGCGCGCAAGACGATCGCCGAACAGTCCGGGTCTCGTTGACCGCCGCGGGCGCCGAGCTAGTCGCTGAGGTGAGCCGACGGCGGCGGGTTGAGATCGCGGCGATCGTGGAACGGATGCCGGCGGCTGACCGGGAACCTGTCGTGCGAGCGTTACGGGCGTTTGCGGATGCGGCGGGCGAGGTGCCCGAGCAGGACTGGTCGCTCGGCTGGGACCTTGACTGATGGCTGCTGAACGGGTGGCCAGCACGCACTCAAGCCCGTCCCGTCCTTCACTGTTGCGGATCGCGTCGGCGTGGCTGGGCGGGAACCGTATGGGGCTGGTAGTGATGGCCTTGGTCGTCGGCGCTGGTGCCGGTCTCGGCGCCGCGCTGTTTCGCGAGATGGTGTTCGGCGCTACCTGGCTGGTCACCGGCCATAACCAGTTCGGTCAGCAGGGACACGCTGCCAGCTCCCACCTGCCGGGCCTAGGAATC
Source organism: Solirubrobacterales bacterium (assembly GCA_003137075.1). Classification (GTDB taxonomy): domain Bacteria; phylum Actinomycetota; class Thermoleophilia; order Solirubrobacterales; family Solirubrobacteraceae; genus Palsa-465. The sequence goes on along the minus strand of PLES01000053.1, from coordinate 32,430 downwards.
TGGTTCGTGCTCATCGTTCCTGTCCTCGGTGGCCTGATCTACGGCCCGCTGATCTACCGCTACGCCCGCGAGGCCCGAGGCCACGGCGTCCCCGAGGTGATGCTCGCCGTCGCCGAGAACGGCGGACGGATCAGACCACAGGTAACCGTCGTCAAAGCGGTCGCCTCGGCGATCACGATCGGTGTCGGGGGTTCGGTTGGACGTGAGGGCCCGATTGTGCAGATCGGCTCGGCGTTGGCCTCGACCCTCGGTCAGCTGGTCCGTATGTCTGAAGCCCGGCTGCGGATCCTCGTTGCCTGTGGAGCCGCCGGCGGGATCGCGGCCACCTTCAACGCACCGCTGACCGGACTGTTCTTCGGGTTTGAGATCGTGTTGCGCGAGTTCTCACTCGACGCGCTCGTCGCCACGAGCCTTGCGGCGGTCACAGGGGACATCATCAGCCGCGCGATCTTCGGCTCCGCGCCGTTCTTCGCCGCTATCCCTCATGGCCTTTCGGTGACCAATGACGCCACCTATCTGCTGGTCGCTCTGCTCGCCATCTTCGCGGGACTGCTCGGAGTCGGATTCAAGACCTTCCTCTACTGGCTCGAGGACTATGTTGACGAGCTCTGGAGGGGGCGGCCTGAGTGGGCTCGGCCGGCCGTAGGCGGCATCGCGCTCGGAGCCCTGCTTTTGGCGGTCCCGCAGATGTATGGCGTCGGCTACCCGGTCATGAACAACGTGATCAACGGGCACGTAGTCGTCGGCCTGATCCTTCTGTTCCTGGTCAGCAAAGTGCTCGCAACCAGCCTGACGCTGTCGATCGGCGGCTCCGGCGGCGTATTCGCACCATCGCTTTTCATCGGCGCGATGGCTGGCATGGCCTTCGGCACCCTCGTCCACAACCTGTTCGGGGCAGCGGTCGGGCCACCCGCCCTCTACGCCGTCATCGCGATGGGCGGAGTCTTCGCAGCCGCCGCGCAAGCACCATTGACCGCGATCGCGAGCGTGGCAGAGATGACTGGCAACTTCGGGCTCACACTGCCGATCATGCTCACCTGCGGGATCGCTGCCGCCGTGTCCAAGTACATCTCCTACGGCAGCGTCTACACCACCAAACTGCTGCGCCGTGGAATTGACATCGAACGACCTAAGACCACCAACGTGCTGCAAACGCTGACCGTCAAAGACGCCATGCAACCCCTCCCGCGACCCACCGCCGCTGCCCGGTTGGACGCGTCGCGGGACGCCGACTCAGACCACACCGGCGTGACCAACGAAGACTGGGAGCGCCTGGCCGGAACCGTGACCGCGAGCGACAGCCGCCAACCCCAGGAGCTATTCGGCGACGAGACGCTCGAGCAGGCGCTCCGGCAACTCACTCTGTACGGCCCTGCAGGCCTTCCGGTGCTGTCGGATGACCGCGCGCGCGTGCAGGGCTGGATCACTCGGCACGGCATCCTCGACGCACTCACCCAAACTGTGCAGTCCTCCGAACAATCGATCGAACAAGGCGCGGTAGCGGCGGACTTCGGCGTTGACGATCCCTCAGAACTCGCGCACCGATCCAGCACCCCACTTGACGGCTATCAGATCGTCGAGATCATCGTCAGCGCAAACTCTTCGGCGCTCGGCCGGCGAGTCGACGAGATCTCCTGGCCCCTCGGATGCCTGGTCGTCGCCGTTACCGAGCCCGACGCACACACGAGGTCCAGCAGCGACACGATCCTTCGTGACGGGCAGCACATCGTTCTTCTCGCACCCGGAGATCCAGCCGAGCTCTCGCAAGATCCGATCTCGGTCCTCACAGGCTGAGTCCTCTCAGAGGGAGTGATGACCGGGCGAGGGCGGGTGTCTCGCTCCTGCCGGACGCCGGTGAGAAGAGGTGAGCGACGGTGCGCAACCTGCCGACCTTCATGCCAGCACACCCGGAAGCACGAGAAGCACCGGCGTCATCAGCGCCGCCGCCACACACACCGCGAGGTTCAGGCGGCGCCGGTCTCTGAGACCGAGCACCAGCAGCAGGGACAAGACCGGCAGGCTGTCCCGGGCGTCGCTCCAGATCGGCGCGAAGGAGCCGATCGATAGTGCCATGACAAACCCCACCGCCGCGATCGAGAGCGCATCCGGACGTCTCACGGCGCACCAGAATGCCAGCATCACGGCGGCAACCATGATCGCCTCATAAGTTAAGGCCCAGTAGGTTTGACCCGAGTGCGCGAGTCCCAACGCGGAGTCGGCATCGTCGACGAAGGTATGGAACGGGAAGGTGCTGCTCGCTAAAGGAACCATGCCGCGGGTACGGAGGACGAGGTACGTGAGCCACCCGAGGAAGACGGCGGCAGGCAGCAGAATCGGACCGATCTTGAGCAGGAACCTACGGATCCAGCCAGGACCGCCCTCCGATCGCCGACTCATCAGCAACTGATCCAGGAACACCGCGACGAGCGCGACCACATCGGCCTCCCGCGTCAGCACCGCACCGATCAACAAGGTCGCCGCCAACCAGCGCCGCTGATGCGTCCAGGCGATCAGCCCGGCGAGCACCAGCGCGACGGAGAGCGGATCGGTCAGGTCGTGCAGGGTCGCAGTCAGGAACCCCGGTAGCAGCCCGAGCACCAGCGCCCACCACGGCGACCAGCCTTGGCGCAGCGCATACCAGGCGAACCCAGCGGTCACCACAAGCACGATTACGAAGTTGACCACGACCATGGCCACGGGCACCGACACTCCGCTGATCGAGCTCGCCAAGCTAACAAGCAGCGGGTAGCCGATCCGCAGCGCCCGGAAGGTCTGCCCGGAAAGACCCGCGAGGCGGGCGTGAAGCGGATCCTGCGCGATCAGATAGTAGAACTGGCCGTCGTCGCCATCGGCGTTGGCGCCGTGCAGAACGATCGCCCCGTGCGGAGGGTGGGTACCGGCGGCGAAGTCGACGCCGAAGTGGATGAAACCGGTCCAGTTGCCGTGATAGCCGGAGAGATCCTTCAGAACGGCATAGACCAGGACGGCCACGACGACCGCCACAGCCCCCAGCACCTTGGCGGCTCCGCGGCTGCCGGTCGCGGAGCCGTTGGAACTGGATGCGGACATCAATCAAGTGTCGCTCACTTCGCCGGACCGGCACCGCGAGGACAACACAACCCTGACGCCTCTTTCAGGACGGCGGCGTCGTATACGACTTCACGCACGATCGCAAGACGGCTTTAGGGACCAGGTCACCTAAGGACACCTGACCCCACCAGTTTGGGATGACGCCGTGTCGAGTCCCTACCCTCTGGCGATGCCCGCTCCTCCGCACGACAGCTCGCCCGCTTCAGCACGGGGGGATCTGGCCGGCCAACAACGTACGACCGTCGTCTCGATCATCACCGCTTCATCGCTGATGGTCCTGATGCTCGGTGTTGGTTTGGCGACGTCGAGCCTTGGCCTGGTCTCGACCGGGATCGAGTCCACTGGGGATGTGGTCGCTGCGGTAGTTACGTTCTTCGCCGTGCGGCTCGGGTCAAGGCCCGCGGACGAATCTCACCCCTTCGGGCACCGCCGCGCAGAGAACCTCTCCGCACTTGCGGAGGCGTCGATCCTGCTCGGCGGTGGACTGATCGTCGTCATCGAAGCGATCCAGCGGCTAATCGGCGGGCACAGTTCGCTCTCACCGCACTGGTATGTATTCGCGGTCATCAGCCTGGCGATCGTCGTCAACGTCGGCCGCGCGCTCGTCGCACGGCGCAGTGCCCGCCAATACGGCTCCGCCGCATTGCGCTCCAACTCATTTCACTTCGCCAGCGACGTCGGTGGATCGGTCGCTGTTCTGATCGGCCTGATCGCGGTGCACAACGGCTTCCACGACGGCGATGCGGTCTCAGCGCTGATCGTCGCCGGCTTGATCTTCACGGCAGCCGGTCGCCTGATCTTCGAAAACGCACAGGTCCTGATGGACACCGTGCCTGCGCACGCGCAGGCCGTCGCCTTGAAGGCCATCGCTGCTCTGCCGGAGGTTGAGCTTGATCGCCTGCGTCTGCGCGAGTCCGGCGGACGCTATTTCGCCGACGTGGTCGTCGCGATCCCACCGGGCCAAGCCGTAGTCGAGGCCCACGCCACCGCCGACGCGGTGGAACGCGCCGTAGAGGACGTCCTACCGGGCACCGACGTTGTCGTGCACGTCGAGCCCGCTATTCGCGGTTTGACCCTTCGCGACCGCGTGCTCGCAATCGCACTCAGCGAACCGACGGTCAGCGAGGCGCATGACATCACGATCTTTGACCATGACGGCCAACACAGCGTCTCGCTGCATCTCAAACTGCCCGCCGACAGCTCGCTGGCGGCCGCTCACGAGGTAGCTGAGCGCGTTGAGCTCGCGATCGGCTTGCTTCCCAATGTCAGCGACGTCCGCACTCATCTCGAACCACTCGAACAGCCGATCGCGATCGACCCATCGGCTGCCGCCGACCCGAACGCTCTGGAGTTGATCAAGGCTGTGGTCGAGCGCTACGCGCATACCCCGGCCCAGAATCTGCGGCTACTTCCCACCCCCGAAGGCGAAGTGCTCTTCATCACCATCTCGGTCGGCGCGAGCGCCTCACTCGACGATGCACACCAGCTCGCCAGCGATCTCGAGGAAGAGCTCCGCCAAGAGATCCCCTCTATCGCCGACGTCGTCGTTCACACGGAACCCTGACGGTACGGGCGCCCTCACGGCGTCCGAGCTAGTCGCAGGCCGACTCGTCCGCCGGGAAGGCGTTGCCGTCCGGCGGGATCTCGACCGGGGTGTCGAGGCTCGGCAGGTTGACGACGATCCCCTCCTGCGTGCTGCGGGCAAGCACGACCACGGCCGGCTGGGAGTGCGGGTTCTCCTCGCGGTGGGGCACATAGGGCGGCACGAAGATGTAGTCGCCCGGACCGGTCTCGATCCGCCGCTCCTCACCGTCCTGCAGGAACACAAACTCTGGATGCCCGGAGACGATGTAGATGCCGGTCTCGGCTTCGCCGTGGTGATGGTCACCGGACTTCATCTGCGGGCCGACGTGGTTCTCGCCGAGCCAGATCTTCTCGGTACCGCCGTGCTTGCGGGAGAGCGCCTCAAAGCGCTTCATGCCCTTGGTCTGACCCGTGTTCGCGTCCAAGGTCCCCGCCTTGACGTGATGCAGAGGTTTCTGCCAAAGCGGCAGATGGTCATGCGAACCACCGTGACCGTTGTCAGCCGGCGAGTCGCCGGGCATGTCACGGTGCCACGCGTCGTTAGCCGCTTGGGTGATGTCCTGCGCAGCGAGGTCTTCTTGTGACATGGCTTCGATTTTCTCTCGGATCTGGGCGAACGACAACGGCTGACGCCGCGTTCAGGCCGCCTGCGGAAGGAGTTCAGCTGGCGGCAGCTCAGGTGCAGGCGCAGCCAGGCCTCTGAGCACATGGGCGGTACCCTCGCTGAGCTCGCGGTCGAAGCCCTGGCGCGCCCAGAGGAACAGTTCAATCGGTTCGGCGGCGGGAAGGCTCTCGACCGGCACAAGCCCCTCGGGGTACGGGGCCTGTGTTGCCAGCAGCGCAATGCCGATCCCGGCGCGAACTGCGGCTTGAACCCCCAGCAGGTGAGGAGCCTCGCAGGTCACGGCCGCCTCTATCCCATGAGCTTCGAGGGTCTCCATCGCACGGTTCCGGATTGCGCATGGGTTGTCGAACGCGACGATCGGGACCACGTCTGGGTCGTGGGTCCAGCTCGGCGACGCGTACCAGGTCAGGTCGAGCGTACCGACGGGGGTCGCCTCCAACTCGTCAGCCGGCCCGAACAGCAGCGCCATGTCGAGGCGACCCCCGGAGAGTTCGTCTCGAAGGTGGGCGCCGCGATCGACGCGGAAGTGCAACTCGCGGTCAGGCAGGCGCTCCATCAGCGCCTGCCGTAGCCGTGGCAGCAACCGATCGGCAGCGTGCTCAGTCGAGCCGACCCGCAGCGTTTGCACTTCCTCGGCGTTGAACGACAGCAAGGCATGGTCGTGCGCATCAAGGATCTGCCTCGCCTGCACAAGCAGCTTTTCACCGTCGGGAGTGAATGTCGAACCTCTCCCCTGTCGCTGCACAAGCGGCCGACCGAGCGCAGTCTCAAGACGACGAACGTGCTGGCTCACTGCAGCTTGACTGAGATAGAGAGTGGCGGCGGCGCGCTGGAAACCACCGCAGTCGCACACAGCAACGAAGCTTCGCAGCGGCGTGATATCCAGAACCTTATTCATGCCAGCCCATACTCTACTAAGTCGATCCACAAAGTGTCAAAGTGGGTCACGCGCAGCGCCTCGTGAGCGACCGAGGCGCCCTGATCCTCGCCTCGCTGGCGACGCTCACTTGTGGTCGTTCGGATGCTCGCCCAGACAATCACCATGCCGACGACTCCACGCGCACCAGCGGCACGAGTGGCGTCGAGTCCCGCAGGGCCTCCAGGAAACTCACGATCTCCGCCGCGACCGACCGGTGCTGAAGATCGTTGAGGACGTCGTGATGGCCTCCGCGGACGACCGAGAGACGCGCAGCCGGCAGGGCGCGGGCCAAGCCGGCGAGCGCCGCGCGGTCGGCAAGTGGATCTGCATCCCCGACCAACAACAGCTGGGGAAGCTCGGCGCGGCTCTTGTAGGCCTGGTCCAGCAACTCATCGGCGACCGCCGCGGAGATGCTCTGGCGGTCAAGCAACTCGTCGTTGCTCAATACGCCACGATGGACCGGGCAGTGAGTCCGTACGTCGAGTTCGGACTCCCACTGATCGCCGATCTCGTGCTCCCCGTATCCGGGCAGCGCCGCGAGCACGAGGGCGTCCGGCCACCACGCAGCTTGCGGGTCGGCATCGCCGACCGCGGCTAGCAACACCGCCGCCGCCGCGTCGCTGCCCACCAGCACGAGCGGCCTGATCAGGTCGTCTCCAAGGTCGGCGACGGCCGTCGCAAGGGCAGCTTGGACAGGATCGAGCGCCGCGTCGGGCGAGCTCCCGGTCACGTTCTCCAGCACGCGGACGCGATACGAGTCGGCCGAGATGCGGCTGCCGAACCGGCTGTAGGTACTGGCAGACTCACCGCGTCCCGGCAGCACCAACAGCGTGCCACGAGGCTTGAGTCCGGCGGGTTCGGTGAAGTCCAGATAGCCCGACGCTGTGACGGTCGACACGCTCAGACCCCAGCCAGGTCGACGGCACGGACCGACGCGGACGACTCACCGTGGCCGGCACCGGCGTGGGGATTCTGCGGAATCGGGATGCCGAGATTGCCTCGCAGGGTCGTGGACTCGTACTCAGTGCGGTAGAGCCCGCGCTGCTGCAGGATCGGGATCACGCTGTCTATGAAGTACTCGAGCTCTTCGGTGACCCGGAACGCCAGGTTCAGGCCGTCTATCGCGCGTGCGTCAAACCATTTCTGGATGGAGTCGGCGACGGTCTCAGGCGAACCGATGAACGGGCTCGGCTTATAAGCAGAGGTTGCCTCGACCGTCTGGCGAAGGGTCCAGCCATTCGCCTGAGCATCAGAGACGATCTCAGCGCCGCGCCGGCCCCCGCGCTCGGTTAGGTGGGTGAGGTCCGGAAACGGATCGTCGAGGTCATGCTGGCTGAAGTCGTAGGCACCGAACGCACGGCCAAGGAATCCGAGCTTGCGCTCAAAGTCGTTGTCCTCCTCGTAGATCTCACGTGCGCGGGCGTGTGCCTTTGCATCGGTCTCGGCGACGACCGGGCCACCGTGCGGGAGGATCACGATGTGGTCAGGGTTGCGGCCGAGCAGCGCCGCGCGTTGCTTGACGTCCGCGTAATACGCCTGCCCCTCCTCGAGCGTTCCCGCATGGCTGAAGATGCCCTCGGCGGTCCGCGCCCCGAGATCCCGCCCTTCCTCAGACATGCCGGACTGGAAGATCACGGGCTCGCCCTGAGGGGAACGTGAGAGGTTGAGCGGTCCTGCAACCTTCAGATGCGTTCCCACATGGTTGAGCGCGTGGAGCTTGTCGCGGTCGAGGAAGACCCCGCTCTGCAAATCTGCCGGAAACGCATCGTCCTCGTAGGACTCCCAGAGTCCACGCGCGACGTTGACAAATTCAAGCGCACGGTCGTAGCGGGTTCCGTAATCAAGGTGATCGTCGAGACCGAAGTTCTTCGACACCTGTGAGTCGAAGCTCGTCACAACATTCCAGCCCGCCCGTCCGCCGCTGATGTGGTCGAGCGAGAGCACCCGGCGAGCGAGGTTGAACGGCGAGTTATAGGTTGAGCTCATGGTCGCGACCAGGCCGATGTGCTTGGTGTGGGTGGCCACGGCAGAGAGCAGCGTCAGCGGCTCCAGCCGGTTCAGGTAGTGCGCCGGATAGTCCGCATTGATGAATTGGCTGTCGACGATGAAGAACGCGTCGAACAGCCCCCGCTCGGCGATCTGAGCCTGCTCGATGTAGTAACCGATATCGATGCTCGCGTTCTTGGCGATGCGCGGGTCCTTCCAGAGACCGTCCTGGCCGGGGCCGCCAACGCCGTAGGGATGAAGACCGAAATGAAGCTTTCTTGACATGAGGTGTGTCTCCAGGTCGAGCCCGCTGACGGGCTGGGTGAGAATCAGTGGATTGCGGCCATCTCGGCGTCAGGCGCGCGATCAACTGACCGGCCTCGCGCCGCTGTGTAGCGGTTCTCGGGGATCGGGAGTCCGAGGTTCCCGCGCAACGTCTTGGCCATGTAGTCGCTACGGACGACTCCGCGTTCACGCAGGATCGGGACCACCACGCCTAGGAACAGCTCGTAGTCCTGCGGGGTGGTGCCGAAGAAGTTGACCGCGTCAAACGCCCCGGCCTCGAACCATTTCTGGATCTGGTCGGCGACGGTCTGCGGTGAGCCGACGAACGGGGACCGACCGGAGTCGATCTGCGCTTGCACCACCTCACGGAGCGTGAGCTTGTTGTCGCGCGCCAGCTTTTTGATCGCCCCGGCATGAGACCTGAAGCTGTTGCTTCCGATCTCATCCGGCAGATCCGGGAAAGGGGCGTCGAGTTCGTACTGGCTGAAGTCGTGCCAGCCGAATGGTCTCCCTAGCTCAGCCAGGGCGCGGTCAAAGCTCTTGGCGCCAAAGATTGCGTCCTGCCGGGCCCTTGCCTGCTCGTCGCTTTCGGCCAGGATCGCGGAGATCCCAGGCGCGATCAGGATGTGATCCGGGTTGCGTCCCTTGCGCTCGGCGCGCTCGCGCATCTCCGTCCGAAACGCGATCGCAGCCTCGATGGTCGGCTGGAAGGTAAATATGACCTCGCCGATCTCAGCGCCCAGTTCTCTTCCTTCGGGCGAATCGCCGGCCTGGAAGATGACTGGTTGGCCTTGAGGCATGCGCTCGAGGTTGAGTGGCCCGGCCACGGAGAAGAACTCGCCTTTGTGGTTCAGCGCATGCTGCTTTGTACGGTCGAAGAAGACTCCGCGCTCGGTGTCTCGAGGGAAGGCATCGGGCTCGTCCGAGTCCCAGAGGCCCTGCGCCACCCGGACCGACTCAAGGCCGCGTCCATACCTGGTCTCGTAGTCGTAATGCTCGTCGCGGCTGTAGTTCCCAGCCGTTCCGGCATCGCCGCTCGTCACAACGTTCCACGCCGCGCGGCCGCCGCTGATGTGGTCGAGAGACGCCAGCCTGCGCGCCAAGTTGAACGGCTCGTTGTAGGAGGTTGTCAGCGTTCCCACCAGGCCGATGTGCCGTGTGTGGACGGCAACCGCCGATAACAAGGTCAGCGGCTCCAGCCGGCTGAGGTAGTGGTTCGGTGAGTCAGCCGTGATGAATTGACTGTCGGCGATGAAGATGAAGTCGAGCTTGGCGGCCTCGGCCTCCTGGGCTCTCGCGATGTACCACCAGATGTCGACGCTGGCGTCGGTCGGGATCTCGGGGTCCAGCCAGGTGTTGTGTTGCCCAGGCCCACCCACGCCCATCAGGACGGTCCCGACCCTGAGTTTCCTTTGCTCCATCTCTACAGGGTTATGAGTACGGGCGGGTCCTGTCCAACGATGTTTCGTAATGAGCCTCATCACGAAACATCGTTGGACAATCTCCACTAAGTCGCTCAACATTATGCAGAAAACATCGAGAAACGAGGCAGTCCCAGTGACCGACTACACCGTGTCTGAGCACCAGCGTCATGCGACCGGTGACCGTGACGTACACACCGTCCGATTCCCGACAGAACCGCCCCCATGGGAGGTCGACGCGCTCGTCATCGGCGCCGGACCGGTCGGGCTCTCCGCAGCGATCGAGCTCAACGGCAGGGGGATCAACGTGGCGGTTGTGGACACGGTGCGCTTCAAGGAGCTGATCCGTGCGGGTGCGATGGGCCACAATCCCCGGACGGTCGAGCACTTCAGGCGCTGGGGCCTGCTTCACCGGATCCGCGAGGAGTGGACCTTCCCGCCTGAGTGGAACCGCGGCATCGTATTGGCAACGTCGTTGGTCGGCCATGAGTTGGTGCCCGTGCGCAGGCCGTCCTTCACGCAGCGCAACGGCGCGCGCTCCCCCTTCGCCGAGGCGTTGCGCAGACCACAGACCGCGCTGCAGAAGGTCTTCCTTGACCACCTTGGCGAGCGCGGCGTGACGGTCGCCGGCGGCTGGCGGCTAGAGGCTCTGATCGAGAAGGAGTCGCACATCGTCGCCAAGTTGGTCGAGACAGAGACCGGCGAGCGACGCCGGATCCGGGCTCAGTACGTGCTGGGGGCCGACGGGGGCAGCAGCACCGTCCGTTCACTCGCCGGCATCGAACGCGAGGGTGAACGCGCAGAGCAGAAGCGCCTGCGGCTGGTGGTTCGCACCGGCGACATCGCAGACCGGGTCGGCCCCGCCCCGAGTGCGACCAACATCGTCTTCAACCACAAGGCGTCGGGCTTCCTTGCCGCCATCAGCGCCCGCGAGTGGAGGATCTACGCGGGACCGTATCCGCTCGACTACGAACCGAATGAGGAGGAGCTACTCGACGTGGCCAAGGCCGCGTTCGGCTTCGACCTTGACCTAGAGCTCGTTTCGGCGACGACCTTCTACAACGCGACCCGTATCTCGGAGACATTTCGCAAAGGCAGGGTGGTGCTCGCCGGCGACGCTGCGCATGTGCGTACTCCGGGCGGCAACCTCGGAGAAGGCTTCGGCGATGTCGTGAACCTCGGCTGGAAGCTTGCCGCGGTGATCAACGGGCAGGCGCCGGCCGCGCTGCTCGACTCCTACGACGCCGAGCGGCGCCGGCACAACTGGCGGGTCGCCGACCACGCGCTCGACTTCTCTCGCCGCACCGAGGCGATGCTGGCGGAGATCAGGCGCGAGGGTATCCCAGAGGACTCCGATCTCAGCGAGGCGGCACAGCAGCGCCGTGCCGAGATCTCCGAACGGATCGCCACGACCAGCGGATTCGGCCCGGGAATCAGCTTTGATGAGCGCTACGACGCCTCGCCGGCGATCTGGTACGAGGACGGACAGCTCGAGCAAGAGGCGCCGTGGCGACATGACCTCTACGAGGATGACCCGCGCCCTGGGCACCGCGCACCGGACGGCGTCATCGACCCGTTCGGCACGACCCTCTACGACCGGCTCGGCAACGACTTCGGGCTGGTTGTGCTCGGCGATGCTGGCGAGCTGGAGCGGACGTTCGTGACGGAGGCGTTCGAACGCTCCATCGGGCTCCGGGTCGTCCACCTCACCGATCCCGACGCGCTCGACGTCTACGGAGCGGGTGTCGTTCTGGTCCGGCCCGACCAACACGTCGCCTGGCGCGGCCAGGAGCTACCCGAGGGCGGTTCGGCTGCTGTGTTCGACCGCGTGCTTGGTGCCGTCACCGACCGTGACGGGGTCGCCATCGAGGCGTGAGTTCGGGGCGTGCCTACGCCTGCACCGAAGCCCGCCTCTCTCGGCTCGTGGAGCCGTGATCCGCGTTCGACCATGTTTTGTGATGAGCGGAATCATGAAACGTGTTTAGACAATCTCCACTAAGTCGGTCAAGATACTTGTGAACCCAACCCGGTCTGCCTTCGCGATGCGCAGCGGACCGATCGAGAAAGACTTCTAGGAGCTTGGAATGAAGAGATATCTGCTACGCCGTCCGATCCGGACGTTCGCCGTTTCGGCGGCCATCTTGGCCGCCTACGTGGCGATCGCCGCGATCGGCGGGTCGTCCGCAGCGGCCAACAGCGCGTTGCGTAGCTCAGCGTCGACCGGTACGGGCGCAACCGTCAACTGGGGCTACTACTCCGACGAGCCCGACTGGGATCCGGTTGTCGTTGGCGCCACGTCTGCCACCCAGCTTCTATCTCTGATCTATGAGCCGCTCTTCACGCTCAACGCGCAGGGCGAGATCGAGCCTGCGCTGGCGACCGGCTACAAGTACAACTCGGCAGGTACCGCGGTCACGATCACGCTGCGCAAGGGCCTGACCTTCCAGGACGGCTCGCCGCTCGACGCGGCGGCAGTCGCGTTCGACATCAACCGCGCGAAGACGCAGACCAACTCAGCGCTGACGGCTGACTATGCGGACATCAAGTCTGAGACCGTCCTGAGCGCCACACAGCTGCGCCTGAACCTGACGCAGGTCGACTACCAGATCCCCTTCATCCTTGCCAACCGCACGAGCTTGCTCGCCAGCGAGAAGGCAGCCAAGGCCAACCTCGCCGGGCTCAACTCGGATGATCCGGTCGGCGCTGGTCCCTTCAAGCTCGTGAAGCTCGTGCCCGACTCGGAGCTTACGGTCGAGAAGTGGAGCGGCTACTGGGATGCCAAGGACATACACGTCCAGACGGTCAACCTCTTCCTCCAGGTGAACCCGGCGACGGTCCTCTCGGGCCTCCAGAGCGGAACCTACAACTTCGTCACCAGCCTGCCCGCACAGGACATTTCCTTGGCCCGCAAGGACGGGCTCAAGGTCGTGGCCAACACAGCGGCCGGATGGTTGGCCGACTTTCTCAGCTTGAACTTCAACAAGGCGCCGTTCAACAACCCGCTGGTCGTGCAGGCCGTCGAGGACGCGATCAACCGCAAGCAGTTGGTGAGCCAGCTCGGCTTCGGGGTCGCGACCGCTTCGGTACAGCCATTCCCGACGACGTCGCCGGCGTACGACCCGTCACTCAACAGCGTCTACAGCTATGACCCGGCCAAGGCCAAGCAGCTGCTTGCGAAGGCCGGTTACAAGCCAGGCCAGATCTCGGTTCCGCTCGACCTCGTGTCTTCGCTGAACACCGGCGGTCCTGAGTTGATACAGCAGCAGCTCAAGGCTGTCGGGATCAACGTGACGATCGTCCCGCAGACGATCACCGCTTTCTACGCGGGCTATTACGGCAAGACCGACCAGCTCGCGTTCTATGGCTACGTCGGTCGCGACTCTAAGGTCGAGGCGCTCAACGAGCACTACGGCAGTACCGGGATCCTGAACCTGAGCGCCCCGCGTGAAACGGCCCAGTTCGCGGCCGCGGAGAAGAAGCTGCTGGCGATCCCGATCACGGCGGCGGGGTATGAGCCAGCGCTCAAGAACCTCACCAAGATCGGCGTCGAGACCGGGTCGACGATCACGGTCTACACGGAGCCGAACGCGTACGCGACCACGTCAGCGTTCTCTGGCTTCCCGCTGATCGACGGCGTGTTCCGCTGGAACGGCGTGACGGTGAAGTAGCGGCACAACCGCCGATTAGACCATCCCGGTGGCGGCCCAGCATGGCCGCCACCGGCCCCTTTTCAGACCAAGGAGCACGGACCTTGTCCACCGCCAGCGCAGCCCCAGACCTCACAACCGACGCCAACGAGAACCTGACCGATCGCGGCGAACTATCGATCTTCCTGGCGACTCCGGCTGTCGCCGATCCGCGCGACACCTACCGGTTCGCACTGAACTCGATCCTGACCGCTGAAGCCCTCGGGTATTCCTATGCGTGGGTTGCAGAAGCCCACTTCAATCCGCTCATCGCACTGCCAGCGGCGCTCACCTTCCTCGCGGCCGCGGCACAGGCGACCGATCGCATCAGGCTCGGCACGGCCGTGGTGCCGCTCGCCTTCGACAACCCGATCCGGGTAGCCGAGACGGCAGCGATCGTCAACGCGCTGTCCGATTACCGTCTTGAGCTCGGAGTCGGCAAAGGCAACCCACGCGGCTTCTCCACCGACACATACAACGCGTTCGGCCTTGACGAGGCCAAGCGCAATGAGATCTTCGACGACGCTGTCGCGGCGCTGAAGGCCGCGCTCGGCGAGCCGATCCCGGCCGGCGACAAGGAGGTCGCGATATTCCCGCCGGCGGGCGATCTGCTCGACCGTATCTGGCAGGCGACCGGCGACCATGCGACCGCGGTGGCAGCGGGCCGAGCCGGCGACGGGCTGATGTTGTTCCGGACCGTCTCAGACGGGATCGCCGGCGAAGTTCAGTCGCCGCTGATCGACAGCTACCTTGAGCAGTTCGACCACTCCGGGGGGCAGCCACGTATCGGGATCTCGCGATCGCTGCTGATCGCCTCGTCCCGCGAGCAGGCGATTGCGACCGCGGTCGCCGACTTCGAAGCTCGGCCTGATAGCCACCCCTTCGGACCCGAGAGCCTCGACGCCGAGTCTGTCGCTGAGTTCCTCATCAAAGCCGACGTCGCCTTTGGCTCGGCTGACGACGTGGTCGAGGCGCTGAATCTCGACGCCGCCGTTGCGCGGTCGACGACCTACCTCTTCAACCTCCCCTACACACCCGCGGGCTCCAGCGCCCAGGACGAAGCGCTTGAGATCATCGCCACCGAGATCTACCCCCAGCTGCGGAGCAAGGTGAGCTGATGGCGACGGTGTCGATCGCCGGCGCCCCGAGCCGGGGCTCGCTGCTCATCCACCACCGCGCGCGCCAGTTTGCGGGCGCGATCTGGCGGCTGCTCGCCGCATTCATCCCGGTCTTCCTGCTCGGCTCGTTCTTCACCTTCCTGCTTGGCTCGATCAGCGGGCTGAACCCGGCACCGTTGCAACTAGGTGACGGGGCGAGCTTGTCGGCCGTCCACGCACTCGAGCAGAAGTGGGGGCTCACACGGCCGTTCTTCGACCAGTACTTCACGTGGCTCGGACACGTCCTCTCGGGCAATCTCGGCAGGAGCTGGGCCAACAACAACCCGGTGAGCACACTGCTCGAGGGGCGGGCGATCATCACCCTCTCCGCCGCCGGCCTCGCGCTGCTGATCGGCATCGTCTTCGGCTTCGCGCTGGGCGCGCTCGCCGCCCGCTACCAGAACACCTGGGTCGACCGGCTTGTGACGATCCTCTCGGCGACGATCTCAACGCTGCCTCCGTTCATCGTCGGCGTCGTCCTGATCGATCTCTTCGCGACCTCACTGCACCTGCTGCCGGCCGCCGGCTACGTCTCTTTGGGACAGGGTTTCGAGCCGTGGTTCAGCCACATCATCCTGCCCGCGGTCGCGCTCAGCTTCGACACCGTCGCCGACGTTGCCCGCCAGCTGCGGATCGGGCTGGTCTCGGCCAAGCGCCAGCACTACGTCACGGGCGCCGTGGTGCGCGGTCTCAATGGGCGGCGTGTCTTCTGGGTTCACACCCTGCGCAACGCCGTCAGCCCTTCGATCGCGGTGCTTGGCCTCAAGTTCCCGGCCTTGCTTGGCGGCGCGGTCGTGACCGAGTCGATATTCCAGCTCTCCGGCTATGGCCAGTTCGCGACTCAGGCCGCGGTCCAAGGTGATGTCCCGTCGGTCCAAGCGGTGCTGGTGGTCGCCGTGATCCTCGTGGTCATCTTCAACATGGTCGTCAACGTCATCTTGAACGCCCTCGTCCCGTCAGCCTCGCGAGGAACGTGACGATGCTGAGGAACGCCATACGTGTACCGAGCGGCCGCATAGCCGCGGTGCTACTCGGGATCGTCTTCTTCCTCGCGATTTTCGGTCCCGTGCTAGCCCCTGACGCTCCGAATACCACGGTCGGAGCGCAGCTCCAGGGGCCGTCCGGAGCGCACCTGCTTGGCACCGACTATGTCGGGCGCGACGTGCTCAGCCGCATGCTCGCGGGCTCGACACTCAGCGTTCTGGGCGCACTGATGGTGGTCGTCATCGCGTTCGTCGTCGGCGCCATCCCGGGGCTGCTCTCCGTGTACCTCGGGCGCGCGTTCGAGTGGGTGAGTCTGCGCGTCGTCGACACGATGATCGCGCTGCCTTTCCTTGTATTCGCCGTCGCGATGACGGCGCTGCTCGGCAACGGTGTCGTTCAGTCGATGTTCGCCGTGGGCATCCTGCTCTCGCCGGTGTTCTTCCGGGTGGCGCGATCCTCGGCGCTGTCGGTGGCACGATCGCAGTACGTGGAGGCAGCCACGCTATCGGGCGCGTCGACCGCGTGGGTTATGCGCAAGCACTTCCTGGCCAAGGTCCTGCCCCCGATCTCAATCGCGCTCTCAACCACGATGGCAACCGGCCTCGTCGTGATCGCGAGCCTCACGTTCCTTGGGATCGGCGTGCAGCCGCCGACGGCGACCTGGGGCGGGATCCTTGCCGCGGATCTGCAGTACATCGCGATCCAACCGCTGGCGCCGCTGGTGCCGGTCGTGGTGATCCTGGCAGCGGTGCTCGGCTGCAACCTCTTCGCGGACGCGGTCCGCGACGTCTCGGGCGAGGCGGGGCGACAGCTCCTGAACGCCCGCGCCGCCAAAAAAGCAGGACGAGTGACACGCGTGCCTCGAGCACGCATCGGACTCCGGAAGGGAGGCGAACTTGGTTGATCTAACTACAGTCCATGAGGAGGTCGCGGTGCAGGTCCGCGATCTACGGATCCGCTGCACATTCCCCGACAGCGAACTTGTTCACGGTGTCAACTTCACGCTGCGCCGCGGCGGCACCCTCGGGATCGTCGGCGAGTCGGGCAGCGGCAAGACGCTCACCTGCGCTGCCGTGCTCGGAATCCTGCCAAAGCAGGTAGAGCTCTCGCACGGCACGGTCGAGATCTTCGGCAGTAATACCGCCAGCTTTGGTAAGCAGCAATGGGTCGATCTCCGGGGCAACGTGATCTCAGCCGTATTCCAGGACCCCGGCTCCTATCTGAACCCGTCGATCCGTCTCGGCAAACAGATCAATGAGGTCCTGCGTGTCAAGAAGGGTCTCTCTCGCAAGCAGGCCAAGCAGGAGACGCTCCGGCTATTGAGCGCGGTGCACCTTCGCGACCCTGAACTCGTTTATGACCAGTACGCACACGAGCTTTCCGGCGGCATGCTGCAGCGTGTCGTGATCGCAGCAGCGATCGCCCCCGGGCCTAAGATCCTGATCGCCGACGAGGCGACCACCGCACTCGACGTGACCGTCCAGGCCGAGGTGCTTGACCTGCTGACCGAACTCAAGGAACGCGAAGGCCTGTCACTCGTGATCGTCTCGCACGACCTCGCCGTGGTCGCGCAGATCTGCGATGACGTGCTCGTCATGCGCTCCGGGGAGATCGTCGAGTACGGCCCCACTGATGAGGTCCTGCAGTCGCCGAGCAACGAGTACACCAAGCTGCTGATTTCTGAGCACCAGCGCTACGGGCTGGACCGCATCATCGAGTCGGAGAGGCTGCAAGTTGCCTGAGAACACTGCGCTACTCAACGTGGAGAACGTCCACGTCGCATACGGCCGGCGACGGGGACGCAAGCAGGTGATTGACTCCGTTGACCTGCAGGTTCACGCTGGCGAGATAGTCGGTCTGATCGGAGAGAGCGGTTCCGGCAAGACGACGATCGCGCGCGCCGTGCTTGGACTTGCGCGCGTCGCAGAGGGGGAGATCAGCGTCGCCGGCGAGAAGGTAACCGGCTTCTCAGCCTCGCAGTGGCGGGACTTCCGCAGGCGCGGTGTGGTGCAGTACGTCTTCCAGGACCCGCTGCGTAGCCTCGACCCCGATGTGGAGATCGGCGACTCGATCTCAGAGCCGCTGCGGATCCGCGGTGGACTATCCAAGGACGAGATCAGGGCAGCGGTGTGCGCCCAGGCCGCAGAGGTCCGTCTGGACGAGGCGCTGCTCGATCGCTTCCCGGCAGAGATCTCGGGTGGTCAGCGCCAGCGGGCCGCGATTGCAAGGGCGCTGATCACGCAGCCGAAGCTGATCATCCTTGACGAACCCGTGAGCGCGCTGGACGCCGCCACACGCGTGCAGGTGCTCGAAATGCTCCTCTCTTTGCGTTCGGATACGGTCGGCCTGCTCTACATCTCGCACGACATCGGCTCGGTGATCGGCATCACCGACCGCACCTACGTGCTGTACCGCGGCGGCGTCGTCGAACATGGCGCGACGCGGGCGCTCGCGAGCACGCCGCAGCACCTGTACACGCGGCTGCTGATCGGCTCGACGCCAACGCTCTCAGGGCATTCACTGGACGGGGTGCAGCGCCGCGAGCTACGTGCCGAGCTGGAAACCCTGAGCGTTTGAGACGAGCACCGTGGCGGGCAGGTCCGGGCCTGCGAAGTGCCTAGATCGTCACCGTGCCGATGCTGCCGCCGCCGGTGCCGATCGACTCGCCGGTGATGGCGCCGGAGAGCGGCGAAGCGAGGAACACCACGACGTGTGCGATCTCCTCTGGGTCGAGCAGGCGGCGGATCGCATAGCTGGACGCGATCTCAGCCTCCAGCTCGGCTTCCGAGATACCGCGGGCCGCTGACCGGGCCATGAGCGACCCCGTCAGCCGTGCGCCGCGGGTGGCCCCCGGGTGCACCACGTTCGATGTGATCCCGTGCGATCCGAGCTCATCGGACAGCCGCTTTGAGAGATGGACGATTGCGAGATTGCGCGGGCCGTAGGCACTGGCCTGCCGAGCGAGCAGCCCGCCGACGTGGATCAGCCGGCCCCAGCCCCGCTGCTTCATGTAGGGGACGGCCGCCTGAGAAGTGCGAAGGTTGCCGACGACCTTCTCATCAAGGTCCTTGAGCATCTGTTGATCGCTCGTCGTCTCAAGCGAAGCCGCTGCTCCTCCCCCTGCTGGGGTCGCGGCGGTGTTGACGAGGATGTCGATGCCGCCCAGCTGCTCGACGATCGCCGCCGCAGCCCGATCCACCGAGCCCTTGTCGGTGACATCCGCCGGGATGCCAATCACACGCCGACCGCTCGCGGCGGCGATGGCGGTTGCCCGCTGCTCCAGCGTGCTCAGAGTTCGGCCCGTGACCGCGACCTCCGCACCCTCCGCCGCTAGGGCGGCGGCAATCGCGGACCCAATTCCGCCACCGCCGCCCGTGACCCAGGCGACCCTTCCGACCAAACCGAGATCCATATCGCGTCGCGGCGCTCAGCCCCGGAAAACCGGGAGCTGCTCGCCGGCCTCGACAACCACGTCAAGATGGTTGCAAGGAGCGGTCAGCGGGCACGGCGCGAAGCTGGTGTAGGGCCGCTGGATGTTGCGCGCGAAGTTGAAGTCGATGGTCACCGGGCCGCGAATGCCCTGATGCTCGACCTCGATGCTGCGGCCGTGCCGGTCGGTGGTGCTGCCGCTGGTGCCGTCCGTGAAGGTCGCAAAGGCCGTGCCGGGCTGCTGTGCCTGGGCTGTGTCACGCGCGAGTAGCAACAACCGCTGCTCGGCGCCGCCGAGCCGGAAGACGACCTCGCCAACCGCCGGATGTACGTGGACGATGCCCCCAATCGTGGCCGCCACCTCCGTCGGGCGTAGCTCCTCGAACGGGATGAATTCAGCCTCGACGATCCACTTCGTGTCGGGCTCGTACGCGGGCGTGTAGTCGTAGCGCGCGATCTGAAGCGCCCCGAAAGCGGGATCCAGGGTGCGAAGGAGATCCTGCCCGCCGCGGCGGGAAAGCTCGAGGACCACGGCACCGTGCTTCGCGACGCGACGGAACTCACGTTCCCGGCTGGGACCGAAGGCCCGGATGCCGCTGATGACCTGGCCGTCGATCTCGAGGCTCTCACCAGCGGCAAGCGCCACCTCTGGCCCAGCTTGAGTGAGACGCCACTCCCCGGGAATGCCGTCGAACCGACGCGGTTCGACGCTCAGCTTCTGAAACGATGAGTACGAGATGTACGAGTCGGGATCGCGGCGCTGGCGCTCCCGCGTCTCACGCGCCTCGTTCCAGCGTTCCAGATACTGCTCGAAATCGGCTTGCTGCGTCTGTGAAATCTCGATTGTGCTCATAGTGCACGAGAATCCTGCACCGCGACGATCATGTCCAACGACGTTTTGCGAACCGACGCATAACAGAACGTGATCCGCGCGCAAAGCGCGATCGCCGACCACCGCTCAAGTACGAGCCGTTACGAGCCGATACGGGTCTGTGACTGACTTCGCCCTCTCCGGAGTAATCGGATCACTCTCATACGCCCTGGACATCGCCGAGGGCCAGCCGCAGGGTCACGCCGTGCGCTCCTGCTTGATCGGCATGCAGATTGCCGCTGAGCTCGAGATGGACCCAGCCGATCGCTCGCACCTGTTCTACGCGTTGTTGCTCAAGGACGCCGGCTGTTCGGCAAACGCGAACCGGATGTCGATGCTCTACGAGGCGGATGACCTGGAGACCAAGCGGACCTCGAAGCTGCTCGACTGGACCGACAAGCGCGCAACCTTTCTCTGGGCGGCGAGGTCTGTGGCTCCAGGCGCCGGACTGCGCAAGCGGATCGAGGTGTTGAAGGGCATCCGCGACGAGGGCGACGTGACCCGTAAGTTCATGGAAGCCCGTTGCGACCGCGGCGCTGAGATCGCTCGCATGCTCTTCCTGTCGGAGGACACGGCTGCCGGAATTCGCAGCCTCGACGAGCATTGGGACGGGCGTGGCATGCCCGACGGATTGCGCGGGGAGGAAATCCCGTTGCCAGCACGAATTATGTGTCTCGCGCAGACAGTTGAAGTTTTTCACGCCAACGAGGGTCTCAAGGCAACACGCAAGATGGCTAAGGCCCGTCGCGGCACATGGTTTGATCCGGCTCTGGTGGACGCCTTCCTCGGCTTCGCCAACGATCGGGCGTTTTGGGAAGGCCTCGAAACACCCGACGTATCCGCCTGGGAGCCCGAAGACTTCGCGCTTTCCGGGGACGAGGCTCGCCTCGATCGCATCGCCGAAGCCTTCGCGCGCGTGATCGACGCCAAGTCACCTTTCACCGCGCGTCACTCTGAGCGCGTCGCGGAGATCGCGGATGGCATCGCCGGCGTTCTCGGCTTCGATGAGGATGAGCGGCGGGTCCTGCGCCGCGCCGGACTCCTACACGACATCGGCAAGCTGGCGGTATCGAATCGGGTCCTGGACAAGCCGGGCAAGCTGACAGACGACGAGTTTGCGGCGATCAAGACCCACCCGGTCTTCTCGCTACAGATCCTTGAGCGCGCTCCCTGCTTCGCCAGCCTCGCTGAACTGGCGGCGAACCACCACGAGAAGCTTGACGGCACCGGCTACCCGCGCGGTCTGCGGGGCAAGGACCTGGACATGCCGATGCGTGTGCTAGCCGTAGCCGACATCTACGAGGCCCTCACCGCCGACCGCCCCTACCGCGGCCCGCTACCGGCCCACGAGGCACTCGCGATCATCGATCGCGACGTTCCCGACAAGCTTGACCCCGAAGCCCGGTGGGCTCTGGGTGTCTACGTCGGCGAACTTCAAGCTGTCGCTGCCTGACCTGCGACTCTACGGCCGCAGTTTTGCGCGACCTTAGTTAATGAGACACGGCAAGGCCGTGTCCCAGCGGCGCTCAGCGAACCGGCGGGCAGGTCTCCAGCAGGATCAGACGGTCGTCGGCGCTGAGGATCGGGTCGGTGTCAATGCCGAGATCAACCTGACCACCTCTGTAGACGCCGAGCACGAACGAACCCGCGCGTCCACGAGCCGCCGAGAGCGGCTGCGATACAAGGCCACTGTCAACCACGGACTCGACCATGCGGTAGTTGGTGCTGTCGACCAACGCCAGCAGCACATCGCCGGCCTGTGGCGCCTCGAGGCTCTTGGCAAGCGTGTGCCCGATCAGCTCGTCACTTGCCAGCGTGTGGGTTATGCCGAGGTCCGCGAGCGCCCTGGCGACGCGAGGAGACTGCGTGAGCGCGTAGACCTCCAGGTCCGGCGCGATGCTGTGGATCGTCACGGCGATCACCAGCGTGTCGGCGTCTTCGTCGCAGGCGATCAAGGCGCGGTTGGCCCTGGTCGGGTCGCTGTGGCGGATCACGGCGTCGTCAGTGGGGTCGCCGGCCAAGAAGTGGAAATCCTCTGGCAGTCCGGTCGGCTTCTCATGCGCGACCAACAGAACCGGATCGCCACTGCGGGCGAGCTCGGTCATAACCCTTGGCAACACGCTGTTTGATCCGTAGACGGCCGTGTAAGGATCGGTGGGCAGGGTCGTGTCCATGCCAAGCAACCTCCGGATATGAGTGAGCACCGCAGCGCCCGCCACCAAGGCGAACACGGCGGCAACAATTGGAATCGTCGTGAGCATCACCACTGACGCGATCACACGGCCCGCGGTGTTGTGAGGGATTACGTCGCCGTAGCCAACAGTCGTGGCGGTTGTGATCGCCCAGTAGACCCCGGTCCCAAAACTGATGTGCTGGGTCAGCGAAAAGAGCGCTCCTCCGGCGACGATGATCGTCACAGCCAGGCCAACGAGCGCGGCCACGCGATCGCGCCGGATCCGGCGTAGAAACCGGCTGGTAATCAGAAAGAGCGGCATCGGACAAGTGCATGCTTCGCCGTCCGCGGCCAAGACCCTACGAGTGTGGCGCCTGACCGTAGTAGGCGTGCGGCCCGTGCTTGCGTTCGTAGTGTTTGTTGCGCAGCGGCGCGTCCAACGTCTTGCTCAGCGGCGCCAGCGTCATTGTGATGCTGGCGAGGCGTGCGACTTCCTCGAGCGTGACGGCACAGTCGACGGCACTGGCGCAGTCCGGACCCCAGCAGAACGGGCCGTGTTGCCGCACGAGCGCGCACGGCAGCTCGACTGGACCGACCTCAGCCACGGCCTCGATCAGCACTGTGCCGGTCGCGGCTTCGTAGCCAGCCTGGATCTCGTCCTCGGTCAGCGCCCGAGTCAGCGGGATCGCGTGCGGGGACAGATCGGCGTGGGTCGTTCCCATCAACGGAATCTCGTGTTCGGCCTGGGCCCACGCAGTGGCCCAGGTCGAGTGCGTGTGCACGACCGCGCCGATCGACGGAAATGCGCGGTAGAGCGCCAGGTGTGTCGGGGTGTCGGTGGACGGGCGCGCCGAACCCTGCACGACATTGCCGTCGAGGTCGAGCACCACCAGATCAGCGCTGGTCAACGCCGCGTAGTCGACGCCGCTGGGCTTGATCACCACGAGGCCGAGATCGCGGTCAATCGCGCTGGCGTTGCCCCAGGTCAGCGTGACGAGCCCGCTCGCCGGCAGGGCCAGGTTGGCGGCCAGCACCTGCGCACGCAGTGCAGTGAGGTCGCCGCTCATGACTCGAGCACGTCCGCGCGGATCCGCTTGAGACCATGCAGCCAGTCCGAGTGCGAGCGGCCGAGCGTCTCGTAGAGCTCGCGATAGATCTCGTAAACGCGCTCGTAGACCGCAACTGCCTCTGGCTTCGGCTCGTAGGTCTGAGCCGTGCCCAGTTGCGTCGCGTCGACCGCGGCGCCGATGTCAGCAAAGGCGCCCGCCGCCACCGCTCCGAACAGGGCGGCACCGCGAGCGGGGATCTCGGCCGCGGCCGGGACCGAGACCACGCGGCCGCTCGTATCGGCGAGCAACTGCATCATCAACGGGCTCCTCTCAGCGATCCCGCCACAGGCGACGATGCGGTGCAGCGGCATGCCGTATTGCTCGAAGTTGTCCATGATCCGGCGGTTGCCGAACGCGATCGACTCGAGCAGCGCGCGGTAGATCTCCGCCGCCGACGACTGAATCGTCAAGCCGAGCAGCGCCCCCGAGAGGTCGGCGTCGGCAAGGATCGTGCGATTTCCGTTCCACCAGTCGAACGCGAGCAGCCCCGTCTCCCCTGGCTCGATCTCAGCTGCCGCAGCTTCAAGCTCCTCATAGCTGGCGCCGCCACCGAGCTTGGCGACGAACCAGGCGAGCATGTCCCCGACGGCCGCCTGACCGGCTTCATAGCCGTAGAGCCCGGGCAGGATCCCGTCGCGCAGCACGCCCGTGATCCCGGGCAGCCGGATCTCCTCCTGATGGACGACCATGTCGCAGATCGAGGTGCCGATCACGATCACGAAGGTCCCGGCGTCGCTGACACCGGCGCCCGGCACCGAGACGAACGAGTCGACGTTGCCGACAGCCACCACCACCGACGGTGGCAGACCGAGCCGCTGCGCCAACTCCGGCAGCAGCTGCCCCGCGGGGCTGCCGAGCGGCACGAAGTCGGTGCCGAGCTTCTGCGTCGGGTTTGAGAACCCCGGGAACGCCGCCTCGAAGTACTCGTCGCTCGGGAAGCCCTCGTCGGGCGACCAAAGCGCCTTGTAGCCGGCGGTGCAGGTCTGCCGCAGCTGAACCCCTGTCAGCCAGGACACGATCCAGTCGGTCGCTTCCAAGAAGCCGTCGGTCGCGTCGTAGACCTCGCGATCTTCGAGCCAGATCTGGATCAGCTTCGGGAAATACCACTCGGACGAGATCCGCCCGCCGTAGCGCTCAAGCCACCGCTCCCCGCGCTCGATCGCCACTGCGTTGATGCGGTCCGCCACCGGCTGGGCGGCGTGATGCTTCCAGAGCTTCGGCCAGGCGTGGCGACGGCCGCGCCAGGCCTCATGGGTACAGAGCGGCTGGGCGTCGGCCGCCACTGGCAGAACCGTGCACGAGGTGAAGTCGACGCCCAGCCCGACAACGCTCTGCGGGTCGATGCCGGTGCGTTCGAGCGCCTCCGGAACCCCCTTCAGGATTACGTTCGTCCAGTCGTCAGGGTCCTGCAGAGCCCAGTCAGCCGGCAGCGGTTCATTTGTGCCCGGCAACGCACGATCGATCACGGCGCTCGGGTACGGAACAACGAACGGAACGCTCTGCTCGCCGGTGTCGAGGTTGAGCAACAGCACCCTCCCAGACTCGGTGCCGAAGTCAATCCCGATCGAGTACCGCGGGCTCACCGGCATTGCTGGGAGTACGAGCGATCGTTCCAGCGCAGCTCGTTCAGCAGCTGAGGGAGGGTTGAATCACCTTTGATCGCGAACAGTTCGATTCCGGCCATCGTCGCCAGATCGGTGACCGCGTCGAGACCCAGAGCACAGCTCAACACGCTGTGGTGCGGCCCGCCGGCAGAGAGCCAAGCCTCTGTGGCAGTGAAGAAGTCCGGCGCGGGCCGCCAGAGCGCACGCGCGACCGGCAGCTTCGGCAGTTCCTCCTCGATTGGGAGCACCTCGAGCTCATTCGCGACGAGCCTGAAGCGGTCACCCAGATCGAGCATCGCAACCAGGACCGCCGGCCCCGGCGCCGCGTCGAACACCAGCCGGACCGGGTCCTCACGCCCGCCGATGCCAAGGGGGTGGATCTCACAGCTCGGTCGCGCCGTCGCGATCGACGGACAGACCTCGAGCATGTGCGAGCCGAGCACGCGCTCATTGCCGGGCGTGAGATCGTACGTGTAGTCCTCCATGAACGAGGTGCCACCCGCCAGACCACGGCCCATCACCTTGAAGATCCGCACCAGCGCAGCTGTCTTCCAGTCGCCCTCGCCGCCAAATCCGTAGCCATCGGCCATCAGCCGCTGAGCTGCGATGCCGGGGAGTTGCGTGAGCCCGTGGAGGTCCTCGAACGTGTCTGTAAAGGCGTTGTAACCGCCGGCACTCAGGAACGAGCGCAGACCGGCCTCGATCCGCGCCGCATCCTCGAGCGAAGCGCGTCGCGCACCGCGCGGCTGCAGCTCCGGCGCCATCACGTACTCGCTGTCGTACTGCTCTAGCAGCGCCTCGACGTCACTCGCCGGGGCCGCCGCCATCGCGTCCGTGAGGTCGCCGACCCCGTAGCCGTCGATTGAGATACCAAGCCGGATCTGCGCCTCGACCTTGTCACCATCGGTGACCGCGACGTTGCGCATGTTGTCGCCGAAACGCGCGACTTTCAGGCCGTGCGCCTCGTGCCAGCCGCAGGCGGCGCGGCACCAGGTTCCGATGCGGTCGAGCGTGCGCGGGTCACGCCAATGGCCGACGACAGTCTTTCGACGGACGCCGAGGCGGGTCGCGATATACGCGAACTCACGGTCGCCGTGCGCCGACTGGTTGAGATTCATGAAATCCATGTCGATCTCCGACCACGGCAGCCGCTCGTTGTACTGAGTGTGTAGGTGCAGCAGCGGCTTACGCAGGGCCGAAAGTCCTGCAATCCACATCTTTGCGGGTGAGAACGTATGCATCCAGACGGCGAGGCCGATGCACTCGGGCGCGGCGTTCGCTGCCTGACAGACGCGCAGAATGCCGTCGGCACTCGTCGCAACCGCACGCGGGATCACTCGCACCGGAACCGAGTCCGAGGCGTCGATCGCGGCGCAAACCTCGCGCCACTGCGCCTCAACCTGGGCCAGCGCTTCCGCCCCGTACATGTCCTGGCTGCCTGCAAGCAGCCAGAGCTCCAATCCGGGGTAGGGCTTCCCGGCGCCCGTGCGGACGTCTGTGTCAGACAGGGTTTGCATGGCTTTCAGCTCACCTGTCCGGGCGCGCGGTCCGGGCGGATCGCCCTGCGTGCGCTTCGTTCGATGCGACGGACGCGGAAGCGGTCGATCACGATCGCGATCAGCAAGACCACGCCGACGACCATTCGCTGGTAGTAGGCGTTGACATTCACCGCAACGAGTCCGTCCTGCAACACCACCAGCAGAGCGGCACCGGCGACCACGCCGATCAGGCGCCCCTGCCCGCCAACTAGGCTGACACCACCGATCACACATGACGCGATCGCGATCAGCTCCCAGCCGCTGACGCTGTCCGCCGTGCCGGAGGTCAGGCGCGAAGCCTCGAGTAGTCCTACGACGGCGGCGCAGGCGCCGCTGACGACGTACGCCAAGACGACGCGGCGATCGATCCGGATGCCCGAGAGCCGCGCAGCCTCACGGTTACCACCGACCGCGTAGAGCTGGCGCCCCATGTATGTGCGCTCGAGGAAGATCCACGCCGCTATCCCGATGATCAGAAAGATGATCACCGCGATGGGTATCCCCAGAACCTTCGAGCTGGCCACCGCCAGGAACGTCCCGGAGCTGATCGAGATCGGGTTCGGGGCGATCGCCTCATCCGCTCCCGCCGCGAAGATGAAGGTCACGAGCGTCACGACGAACGGAGCAACCCCCAGCCGCGTGATCAGCATGCCGTGCCACAGGCCCCAGAGCGCCCCGATCGCGATGGTCAGGATGAAGGTGAAGACGACTGGGACGTGCGCGGTCACGTTCAGCCACGCGGAGAACACGCAGAAGAACGCGACGAGCGAACCGACCGAGAGGTCGATGCCGCCGGTGATGATGGCGAAGCTCTCGCCGATGGCGAGGATGCCGAAGCCGGCGAGGTCGATTCCAAGCGGTGCCTGAAGGTCTGAGACGCTGGCGAACAGCGGGTTCTTCAGCGAGAACACGACGAAAGCGACGATCAGGGCGATGATGATCCCGATCTCCGGCGAGTCGACCATGCGCCGGGCCAGCCGGCCTCCGGCTCCCGTGGTCGCACTCTCGGTGGGAGCGGCGACGCCGTGCGGTCCGGTCTCTGAGTCCATTTGCTCGTTCTCTGTCGGGGAGTCGATCATGACGGCGCTCCAAAGGCAGCGGCGGCGATGATCCGTTCCTTTGAGAACGATGCGCGATCAAAGTGAGCGGCGATGCGTCCGTGCTTGAGAACAACTATCCGGTGGCAGAGTTCGAGCAGTTCCTCGAGCTCTGATGAAGCAACAACAATTGCCATACCCTTTTTCCGCTCCTCCTCGATGAGCTTATAGATCTCGGCCTTCGCCCCGACGTCGACCCCGCGGGTCGGTTCGTCGAGCAGCAGCAGCTTCGGCCTGGTCGCGATCCAGCGACCGAAGATCATGCGTTGCTGATTGCCGCCGGAGAGCGACCTTGCCGGCTGCTCCGCGGTCTGGCATTTGACGTTGACGGTCTTGACCATCTCGGCGGCGATCCGACGTTCGGGACGCCGCTGCAGAAACAGACCACGCACCGAAATCCGCTTGAGCACCGCCAGCGTGATGTTCCAACGGATCGGTGAGTCGAGCAGCAGCGCCTGCGCCTTGCGGTCCTCGGGGACCAGGCCGACACCGGCCTCTACACCCTCGCTCGTATCACGCGGGTGGTACGCCTCGCCTGCCAAGGTCATCTCGCCAGCGGTTGTGCGCCGCGCTCCAAGCAGCAGGTGCAGCAGGGTGCTGCGCCCCGAGCCCATCAGGCCGGCGACGCCGACGATCTCACCGGAGCCAACCGTCAGATCGATCGGGCCGAAGTTCTCCGTCTCAAGGCCATGAACCTCAAGCAGCGGCTCGGCGTCAGGCGCCGGTGGGACCTCAACGATCTGTGCGAGCTCCTTGCCTACCATCTCACGCACGAGACGATCCTCGGTCGCCTCCTGCGGAGTCAGGTCAGCGACCAGCCGGCCGTTTCGCAGAACGACCATGCGATCGCCGACGCTGCGCACCTCGTTCAGCCGGTGCCCGACGAAGATCGCGATGCCGCCACGGGCGGCGAGCTCGCGAGCCAGCTGCAGTACGTGCTCGGACTCAGCCGGGCCGAGCGCCGAGGTCGGCTCATCAAGGATCAGCACCCGCGGGTTGCGCCCCAGAGCCTTGGCAATCTCGAGCATCTGCCGTTGTGCGACGGAGAGCGAATCAACGCGCCTGCGAGTCGGAACGTCAAGGCCGATCGCCTCGAGCATCCGCTCAGCTGCGGCGTGCATCGCCTTGCCGTCGACGAAAAGTTTGCGATCACTGGCGCGTTGGCCGAGCAGCAGGTTCTCGGCGACGGTCAGCTGACCGACGAGCGGGAACTCCTGCGAGACCATGGCTACGCCCTGCGCCTGCGCCTGCAGGGTTCCGCCGGAGAGCGGCTCACCGCTCAGTGTCAGCGTGCCGGCATCGGGCTCGACGGAGCCGTTGATCACGCCCATCAGGGTCGATTTGCCAGCGCCGTTCTCACCGATAAGGCAGACGACCTGGCCACCTTCGAGCCGCAGGTGATCTAGATCTAGGACAGTCGCGGGGCCGTAAGTCTTGCGAACGCCGGCAAGGAGGAGTTCCTCCCTGCCGGCGACCACAGTCCGTCCCGGCTGCTGAGGATCAGCCGGCACCGATTTTGGAGTTGTAGGCGACGTCTGCCGCCAGGTTTGCCTTGGTCAGCGTGCCAACACCAGTGCTGATCGTTCCGTCCGTCTCGAACGGCTTGAGGATCGCCGCCACCTTGGAGGCGCCGAGCACATGCTCAGCAGCGGTCAGGTAGGCGCCGAGGTAGCCCTGCATGTACGGCTGCTGGATGATCGAGGCGTAAACCGACCCGTTCTTGAGTCCAGTGATCGTGCCCGGCTCAGTGTCATCAGCGACGACCTTGATCTTGCCGATGTCACCCTTCGACTTGACGGCCACTGCACCGGCCGGCCCGTCGTATGAGTAGACGCCGTAGATGCCCTTCAGGTTCGGGTTCGACGCGATCACAGAGCTGGCGTTCGACGATGCCGTTGCGGCAACACCGGCGTCGTTCTGGACGGTCGAGACCGTGATCTTCGAGCCCTTGAGTGCGGCCTTGAAGCCGGCGATCCGCTGCAGCGCGTTTTGCGCGGTCAGCGAGCCGGTCAGGATCGCAACGTCTCCACCGTTCGGCAGGGCCTTCTTCATCGCTGCGCCTGCAGCCTCACCTGCCGCCACGTTCGGCGTGCCGACGTAGATCAGCGAGTGGATAGAAGACGGCACCGGCGAATCGATCGCCACAAAGTCAAGACCCTTCTTGACTGCGGCGTTGATGACAGACCCCTCAGAGGTCGGGTCGATGACGGAGCTGAAGAAACCTGTCGCCCCGGTGGAGGACAGCGTCTGGTACTCCGAGACCTGCGTGGAAAGCTGACCCTGCGACGGGCCCTCATAATGCGCGGCAATGCCAAGTTCCTTAGAAGCCTGCGCATCGCCCTTCTGGCCTGCAACCCAATACGTCGCGAGGATGTTCACAACCATCCAAGTATTCACGCCGGACATGCTCTTGCCCTTGAGCGCGGCGGCCAGCGCATTGCGCAGACCGAACAGCTTTGCGTCATTGAATGTCGGCGGATGAACCGTCGATGCGAGCAGCGACGCGCTAGCGGCATGGCCGCTCTCACTCTTTGCGGTGGCGCTTCCTGCAACCGACACGGCAGCAATGGCCGTGACGATCAACGCCGGGATGAAACCCTTCTTCAACAACACTCCTCCTTCGGACTCCTGCGGGCCGCCCCTCTGCGGCTCACCAGTAACAGGGCGGCAGTGTGAACGCTCACATGGGTCGTGTCAAGTCAATTTTCAACTTTTAGAAAAACTTCCGAGCCCAGGATCCACGGGCTTGTGATCGCTAACATCGCCCACCGCTCGGGATCAGCGTGAGTAACCCGTTGGATTTGCAGAGAGATCGCTAACACACCAAATGTCAGAACCATGGGCTTGATCGAACAACCAGACCGGCGCCAGACGCGCCCAGCAGTGATGGCGGACGTCGCAAGGCTTGCGGGCGTCTCGCACCAGACGGTCTCACGCGTGCTGAATGAAAGCGAACGGGTCTCAAGCGAGACCCGCGAGCGGGTGCTGGCGGCGATGACCAAGCTCAACTACCGCCCGAACCCGACCGCTCGCGCGCTCGCGAGCGGTCGCTCTAAGACCGTCGGCGTGATCACCTTCGACACACCGCTCTACGGACCGGCGTCGACGCTTTTCGGGATTGAGCGCGCCGCCCACGACGCCGGCTTCTTCGTCAGCGTCGCCAGCCTGCGGTCGCTTGACATGCCGTCGCTGATCTCTACCTCGGACGACCTGCGGCGCCAGAACGTCGAAGCGATCCTTGTCATCGCTCCGCAACGCGAGGTCGCGCAGGCGCTCACGCAACTGCCGCACGACCTCCCTGTCGTGGCGGTCGAGGCGGGTCCGGCCGAGGGTGTGCCAGTGGTCGCAGTGCATCAGTTTGAGGGCGCCGCCCAGGCCACGCGCCACCTGATCGAACTCGGGCACGAGACGGTCTGGCACATCGCCGGCCCTGGCGACTGGCTCGAGGCCGTCGACCGCGTCGACGGCTGGCGGCAGACCCTTGAGGTCGCGCACGCGCGGGTGCCCAAGCTGCTCGTCGGTGACTGGAGCGCACGCTCCGGTTACGAGCTCTCGGCCGATCTGGTCCGTGACCCCGGGGTTACCGCGATCTTCGCTGCCAACGACGACATGGCCGCGGCCGCGATTTCGCTGGCGCATCGCATGGGATTCGAGGTGCCGCAGGACCTGTCGATCGTCGGTTTCGACGACACACCGGTGGCGACCAGCGTGTGGCCGTCACTGACGACTATTCATCAGCCGGTGGCGGCGATGGCACGCGCCGCGGTCGATCTGGTGCTGGAGGAGGTGCACCGAGCGCGCCATGGCACCGGCACGCCGCGCCAGCTGCTGCATCCGCACACGCTGATCGTGCGCGAGTCCACCGGCGCGGCGCCGCCGCCCGAGGGCACAGACGCGCCTGGTGACGACGGTCCGCCGCATGACGGCGGTCCGTAGGGCAGGATCAACGCGACGGCATCGCCAGGATCTGGTCCTCGTGGATCAGCTGCACCGGTACCGACCTTGCGCTCCAGATGTCGCTGCAGTATTCCCGGATGCTGCGGTCGGAGGAGAACTTGCCGGAGCGCGCGGTGTTGAGGATTGACATGCGTGTCCAGCGATCAGCGTCGCGATAGGCGCTGTCCACCCGCTGCTGGCAGTCGGCGTACGCCTGGTAGTCGGCCAGCACCATGTAGGGATCGTGATGCAGCAGGTTGCCGACCAGCCCCAGGAACTGCTCGCTGTTGCCGCGGGAGAAGTACCCGTCGCGGATCAGGTTGATCACTTCGCGCAGCTCCGGCTGGCTGTGGTAGAGCTCGAGCGGTTGATAGCCGGCGGCCCGCCGCGCCTGCACCTCGGCCGCGGTCAGGCCGAACAGGAAGAAATTCTCCGCCCCAACCTCCTCGCGGATCTCGATGTTGGCGCCGTCCATGGTGCCGATGGTCAGCGCGCCATTCATCTGGAATTTCATGTTGCCGGTGCCGGACGCTTCCTTGCCGGCGGTTGAAATCTGCTCCGACAGGTCCGCCGCCGGATAGATACGCTGGCTGTTGGTGACGTTGAAATTCGGCAGGAACACGACCTTGATCAGATCGCGCACCCCCGGGTCGCGATTAACAATCTCACCCACCGCGGTGATCAGGCGGATCATCAGCTTCGCCAGGTGATAGCCCGGCGCGGCCTTGCCGCCGAAGATGAATACCCGCGGATGGATCTCTAGCGACGGGTCGGTCTTGAGGCGGTGATACAGGCCGATCACGTGCAGGATGTTCAGGTGCTGGCGCTTGTACTCGTGGATGCGCTTCACCTGTATGTCGAAGATGGCGTCGGGATTGACCGCGACGCCGGTGCGCTCGCGGATGACCGCGGCCAGCGCCACCTTGTTCGAGCGCT
>PLES01000086.1 GCA_003137075.1 Solirubrobacterales bacterium | reverse complement strand
GATTCATCAAGGTAGGGATGCTCGAAGTACGCTGGCGTACCTGAGCGTGTCTCCCAGCCAGTGCTGAGCAGCACGATCGCGCCCGGCTCCGGTTTAGGCCCGCCGGCGTCAAGTTCAGCGGCACCGAAGGGCTGCAGTGCCTCGCCCGCGATCTCGAGTACGACCCCTGGCCCAATCACCTGGGAGAGCGGTACCTCGTCGATCCCCGGTGCGCCGGCGACAAAGTGGTTCGGCGCGTCCAGGTGGGTACCGATGTGGGAGACGAACCGATACTCCATCATCGAGAAATGGTCTTCTGCGATCGTCAGCAGCGGACGAAACTCCGGGGGCCCGGTCTTGCCGGCACGATCGGAGCCCTGCCAAAGCGGCTGCGTCAGATCGGTCCATTCGTTCGATGCCACTCGCACAACCGCCGATCAGCTCGGAGTGTCGGTTGCCGGTGACTCCGCAGCACCTGAAGCGTCCGGGACGATGTCCTGCGCGGGGGCATTCTCGTAGCGCAATCGGACCTCGAAGCGCTCTTCCAACAGCTTGACGACCGCTTCGGAATGCTGGTTGCCCCAGCCTCGCCCTTGGGCCTCACGGAACTTCGACAGGGAGAGTTCGAGGAAGTCAGCGTGCACACCCTGCGTGAGCGACTGGGCGAGTTCCAGGTCCTTGACCGCCAGATCAAGCGCGAAGCCGGGCTTGAAGTTTCCGGCCAGCACGTACCGTGGAAACGACTCGTTCAACCGCCAGCTGGCCGACGAGCTCTCGCTCATAACCTTCGAGAGGGTGTCGAGCTTGACGCCCCACTTGACTCCGAGAGCCAGTGCCTCACCGACCAGGTTGGACTCCGAAAGCGATGCGAGGTTATTCACCACTTTGGTCACCGTGCCGGCGCCGCTGTCCCCGCAGTGGACGACGTTGTCGGACATCGTTTCCAGGATCGACCGTATCGACTCGACGACATCCTCATCGCCGCCCACCATCAGGGTGAGCCGCTTGGACTTGGCGCCGTGGTGGCCGCCTGACATCGCCGCGTCTACCACCTCGACGCCGCGCGGCTTGCCGGCGGCATAGATCTCGCGCGTCACCTCCGGGGAGTTGGTGGTCATGTCGACGTACACGCTGCCGCGCCGTGCGTTGGCGATCACTCCGTCCGCGTCCAGTGCCACACGCCGCACCTGGGGCGGTCCTGGCAGGGCGCTGAAGATCACGTCGACGTCAGCCGCCAGCTCGGCGACCGATCGAGCGGTGCGGGCACCGCGATCGGCCAGGCCGGCCACGACCTCGTCATTGAGATCGAAGACAGTGAGGTCGTAGCCCGCGTCCAGCAGATGGCGCGCCATCGCGTTGCCCATGTTGCCGAGGCCGATGTAGCCCAGCTTCCGAGTGGTGTCAGTCATGTCTCTCCGTTTCGCCGGCGCAAAGCCGCCGGGGCGTCATTCCGCGAACTCCGCGTCAGGTTCGAGCACGAACGGGAGCCGCGCCCCCTTGGTGATGAACTCATATCCGACGAACCGTTCCATGCCGCGCCGCGCGTTCTCTATCAGGAAGACCCCGTCGATCGCATTGGCCGGGCTCAGAACCAGACTGGCGAGATTCACATCGTTGCCGCAGAGACGCAGCAGGCGAGCGGCCAGCTGCGGCTTGCGTGGCCCGGCCTCGAACGTGAGCTGGTCATGGCCGACCCTCGTGATGAGCTCCAGCAGCGCCTCTCGCTGGCCGTCGATAAGGAGGTCTATCTCGGCGCGCTCGATCTGCACGAACGCCGCGCCGGCGTCGCGCGCACGACGCACGCTTTCGACAGCGTCGTCGACGTCGAATGGCTGATCGTCAGGATATTTGCGACCGTACTCGAAGAACACCTCGATGCCCTTGTTGGCCGCGAGCTCAATATCTCGGTGTAGCTCTGCCTCCGACGGCTCGATCACGTTGACCGACACCTCCAGCGCATTGACACCGAGTTCCTTGACCGCGTCGAAGTACTCCGACACCTTTCCCTGGATGAAGGCGACCTCATACAGTGGCCAGCCGATCTCCAGCGTCACGTCATATCTGGCGCAGACCGCCGCCTTGGCGGCAATCCACTCGGGGCGGAAGATCGCCGCGCCTGCGCGGCCGATCCGGATCACGTCCACGTGATCACCGATCACGGAGAGCGCATCCTCGGTCTGGGCGGCGCCGAGCCCGTCGTCGAGACATAGGTTCATGCCGGTCCGACGGGGTTTCGGGTTGGAGCCCGGGAGCTCCAGAACATCGAGGATCGGGTTGCCGGTCATTTCGTTTCAGCCTCGACTGTGTAGGACGCGAGCGAGTGACGCCGAATCTCTTCCGCGCTGAGATCGGCCCCATAGCCAGGCGCGTCGTGCAGCTGCGAGAAGCCGTCGGCAAAGTCAACGATCGGATCGGCGAACAGCGGGTCGGCCTCAACTGCGTGAAGACCCATGATGAACTCAGCACCGAAGGCGTGATTCTCAAGGCTCACGGAGAGGNNCTGCCCTGCGCGGTGCCGCCGACGTTGACGGTCATGCCGGCCGCCGCCGCGACGTGTGCCACCCGCTGAGCGCCGGTGATGCCGCCGTTCTTGTAAAGCTTCAGCACCACGGTGTCGGCGGCGCCGGCCTCTGCAACGCGCCAAGCGTCCTCAGGGGTGAAGACGCTCTCATCGACGAACATCGGCGTG
>PLES01000037.1 GCA_003137075.1 Solirubrobacterales bacterium | reverse complement strand
CGTACGGATCGTCCACAACCGGTGTAAAGAAGTCGACCGTCTGAATCAGGGCGAGCGTCGGCGTGAAACTGAACACGGCAGCATCGTCGCCGGACGCAGCGCCGACCAGCAGCCGGGCGTCGGGTGCCGCCCCTGTGATCCCGGTGACAATCGGCAGCAGGTCGGCAGCGGGGAGTTTGCAACCACAGCCGGCACCGTGGGAGAGGCTGGTCAACGGCACAGCTGTTGTAGTCATCACATTCCTCTCACGCTCGAGTACCGCGCCATTGCTACTGGTCGGTAGGCGTGTATCTCGCCTTCATCTCGATCAGATTGCCTTCCGGGTCGCTGATCATCGACACCGAAACCCCGCGGCTGGGGAAGTCCCACTGCTTGCCGATCTGGCGCGCGCCCAACGACACCAGACGCGCGATCGCCGCATCGATGTCCTCCACGACCATCGTCCAATGGTGGTAGCCCTGCTGAAACAAAGCCTCGACCGGATCGTCCAGCCGGGGCCTCGGCTTGGCGCCAGCGATCTCGACGAGCTCGATGTAAAAGCCATTGATGCCACGTACCAGCGCGATGCGGTGCTTGGGCTCTGGAACGTCGATCCTGTCTGATGCATCGGCGGTGAACCCGAACGCCTCGCAGTACCAGGCCACTTGCGCATCCAGATCGCCCACTGAGATCGCGATGTGCTCAAGATCCGGCCCGACAGTGGCTGTGCTCATATCTCTCTCCTTGGCCGAGGTTTGGGGCTCAAGCTCCGACTACGGGGATCGTGCCGCCGTCGATCGGCAGGCTCGCACCGGTGATCCAGTCGGCCCGCGGCGACGCCAGGAAGGCGACCGCGTCGGCAACCTCCTCGGGCTCGCCGAAGCGACCTGTCGGCACCGGCCAGCGCTTCATCGCCACCTCGATGATCTCCTCGCGCGAGACACCGCGCGCTTCAACGGCCGCCGCGATGTTGCCTTCGACCAGCTCCGTGTAGGTGATCCCCGGCAGCACCGCGTTGCAGCGGATGCCCTCCTTGGCGTGAGTGATCGAAACGGTCTTTGAGAAGCTCAGCATCGCGGCCTTCGTCGCGCCGTAGATCGGATGGGCCGGCTCGGCGAGCTTGGCGGTGGTCGAGGCGATGTTGATCACGCGACCCCAACCCTGCTCGATCATCCACGGCAGGCAGGCCTTGGTGAAGCGAACCGTGCTGAAGAAGTTCAGCTCGAACATGTCGCGCCAATCGGCGTCGGTCGTGTCGAGCAGCCTGATCGGCTTGGCGGTGCCGGCGTTATTGATCAGGATGTCAATGCCGGCAAAGCGCTCACGCGCCGCCTCGAGCACACGCGCCGGTGCGTCCTCGTCGGTCACATCGCAGACAACGGCGGCGGCTACACCACCGGCGTCCTCGATCTCCTTCACCACCGCGAGCAGTGGCCCCTCGTTGCGCGCGCAGAGCACCACGTTGGTGCCCTCCTGCGCCAGGCGCAGGGCGATCGCCCGCCCGATCCCGAGGCTCCCGCCGGTGACCAGGGCTGTATGGCCCTTCAGTTCCAAATCCATTGCGACTCCTCCAGCCCTCTGGTTGATGACGTCGGCAAAGCGGCACCTGCCCGGACTGCCCTCACAGCGGACGGCGACGCAGCCACTCGAACCAGACTTATAGCAATGATTAAGACTTTAGCTGTTACGCCCTGCGGCCGAGAAGCTCGCCTGGCGCGGGCTCGAGCACGTCAACGGGATGATCGGCACTGACGTAGGCCTGCGACTTGGAGAGATGAGCCCGCATCAGCGCCGTCGCGGCCTCAACGTCGCCGTCGGCGATCGCCTGCACCACCTTGCGGTGCGCGCGCAGCACCTCACGCTGGTACTTGGGATCGGGATACGCGTCGGCATTTGAAGCCCGCTGGGCCCAGCGACGCTCCTGCGAACTCCAGACCGCCTCAAGCGCTCCGGCCAAGACTGTGATCGTGACGTTGCCGGAGAGATCGACCACCGCCTGGTGAAAGCGCAGCGCCATCTCAGTAAAGGCGTACGCATCCCCCAGCTGGCGCTCGTTCTCATCGATCAGCTCGGTTAGCTGTTTGGCGATCTTCCGGCGCGTGGGCGCGTCGTTACTCGCGGCTAGCCCCGCGCAGGCGGGCTCTACGACGGCACGGGCTTGACCGACCTCACGCAGCGTCGCACCGTAGGACTGCAGCGTGAGCCCCACGTGGTACGCGGTGCTCTGCGCCGTCGGACGGTGCACAATCGCGCCGCCGATCTTGCCGCGGCGGATGTGGATCAGCCCCTCGGTCTCAAGGATCCGCAGCGCCTCGCGCAGACTCGGGCGGCTGACGCCGTACTCACGCAGCATCTCGGCCTCGCGCGGCAGCTCGTCGCCATCGTCGAGCTCGCCGCCGACGATTCGCCGGCGCAGCTGCGCCGCGACCAGCTCGGCCATGCGCGGAAGTCGTGGCGGCAGGGCACGGGTTCCGGTTGTGGCCATCGCCGGAGCTTACAGTGCATGCCCACGCCTAAGCTCAAGACGCTATATCATTTATAGCTAACAGAGCACGAGAGAGGCGAGCGTTTATGGACACGGAATTGCGCAGTAGCAACGTCGCGCGCGCGGGATCAGTGGGCGCGACGCTGACCGATCCGTTGATGCTGATCGACGGTGAGAACCTCGCCGCCGCCGACGGGCGCACGATGCAGACGCTCGATCCGGCCAACGGCGAGCCGCTTGCCGAGTTCCCGCTTGGAGGCCAGACCGATGTCGACGCAGCGGTCGGCNNGCGCCGATCAGCTTTCGGCCGTCGAGAGCCTCGACACCGGCAAGCCGCTGCGCCAGGCACGAGCTGACGTTCAGGTCGCGGCCCGCTACTTCGAGTACTACGCCGGTTTCGCGGACAAGATGCTCGGCACCTCGATCCCGCTCGGTCCCGGCCTTGTCGACTTCACCACGCGCGAGCCGGTAGGCATCTCTGCGCAGATCGCATCCTGGAACTATCCACTGCAACTCGGTGCTCGAGGCGTCGCACCGGCACTGGCGACCGGTAACTCGATTGTGCTGAAGCCCGCCGAGGAGGCGCCGCTTTCGCTGCTGGCACTCGGACGGCTGGTGCTTGATGCCGGCGTACCAGCAGGGGTCGTGAACGTTGTAACCGGTCTGGGTACCGAGGTTGGCGCCGCCTTGGCCGGACACGCAGGGATCGATCAGCTGACCTTCACCGGTTCTGTCGCCGTCGGCACCCTGGTGATGCAGGCCGCGGCCCGTAACGTTGTTCCGGTGACGTTGGAGCTCGGGGGGAAGTCACCATCGATCCTCTGTCAGGACGCCGATCTTGACCTGGCGCTGCCAACTCTGGCAACGGCGATGATGCAGAACGCGGGACAGGCCTGCTCCGCGGCGACGCTGGTCGTCTGCCACAGCTCGCGCCATGACGAGGTAGTCACTCGTCTCACCGAGCGCATGCAAACGTCGACGTTCGGGGCCGGGATCGATGACCCCGACCTCGGACCCTTGATCTCGGCGAAGCAGCTGGCGCGGGTCGAAGGCATGGTTGCCGACGCCGTCAGCGCAGGCGCGCGGGTGGCGACCGGCGGCGAGCAAGCCGTCGAGCCACAGCTCTCCGGTGGCTACTTCTACAAGGCGACATTGATCGACAACGCGAGGCCGGACATGATGATCGCGCGTGAGGAGGTCTTCGGGCCGGTGATGGTCGTATTGACCTACGACGACGATGAGCAGGCCGTGGCGATCGCCAACGGCACCGGCTACGGCCTGGTCGCCTCGGTCTGGACCCACGACCTCGCGCGAGCCCACCGTTTCGCCCAGGCGATCCGTGCGGGACAGGTATACGTCAACACCTACGGCGTCGGCGGCGGCCCGGAGCTACCGTTCGGCGGCTTCGGCAAGAGCGGCTTCGGACGCGAGAAGGGCTTCGAAGGCCTCAACTCGTATACGCAGACGAAAAACGTCTGCGTCAAGTTCTAGCGGTGACACCTCGCAGCCGGAAGACGGGCGCCGTCACCGCGTGACGGCGCCCACGGCTGCGCTCACGGCGTGACGGCCCACGGCCACACTCACGGCGTAACGGCGTTGACCAGCTCGACCGTATCCGAGTAGTAGGGCGTCAGCTGGGCGATCCGGCCATCCTTCACGGTCAGGATCTCGCACACCCGGAACGACACGGTGCGGCCCGTCGCCACAGACTTGAAGGTCGGGTTGTAGAGCCCGAGCACCCGGTTGTCACCGAGGTCGGTGTAGCCCGCGGCGCCGTTGTCGAGCACCTGCCAGGTCTTGCCGAACCGCTCGCCGAGCGCCAGAAAGCCCTCGTGGCCGACATACTCGCCGCCGTAGGGCAAAGAATTCGGTACGGAGAACCGCACCTCCGGGTCGAGCAGCTCGAGCAGTTCGGCGAGGCGCTGCTCGGCGCTCTTTCCGCTGCCGTCGTCGGGCATGCTCCGAGTCGCGGTTTCCGCATATCGCTTCACGACCTCAATTGCCTCAGACACGTCGGAACCTCGATTCCTGGCCGCAGCCACGGTTGTCGAACACAGGGGTTAAACAGCAGTGGGGAGAGGTCGGCCGACCCCTCCCCACTGCTTCCGACAAAGCAGCCTTGATCAGGGGGCTGCGGAGTACGACTTGCCGCCACAGACGAACGGCAGATCACCGTTGATCAGTGACTTCCACTTACCGTTGACGATCTGACCGACGTTGTCGCAGGTGCCACCAACTGTCTGGTACGCCGGGAACGACGCGGGCGCGATGATGCCATTCGCCGTGAAGTCCTTGACGTGACTCAGAGCCGCGACGACCGCACCGTGCTTGAAGGGCGGGCCTGCAGCCTCGAGCGCCTGGACCAGCAGAGCCGCCTGGGCCCAGCGGATCGGTGCGTAGGCGCCGGTCGCAATGTCCGCACCGTAGCCGTTTGCCTTCATCGCCGCGATGTACGCCGTGATGCCGGGATCGCCGGTGACGTAGTTGGTTGCCCACGGAAGCCCGTAGAGCAGACCATCGGCGCCGCTGGTGGCGGCCGGGATGTCGCTCCCGATCACCTTGATGTTCGAAGCGCCGAGCTGATTCAGGTCGGTCTGCAGCGGGGCCATGTCCTCGATGCCGAAATCAACAACCGCGCCGGCGCCACTGGCCTTGATCTGCTGAGCCATCGTCAGGTACTCAGGCGAGGTCGGCGCCAGCTGCTCGCTGAAGTCCTTCAGAACGAAGGTGACTCCAGCCGCGGCCGCGTGGTTCTCGAGCACCTTCTGCTGCGGTGCGTCGATCGCCGAGCCGATGAACGCGACCTTCTTCGACTTCGCGAACTTGGTCGCGATGTCAAGGTCGACGACGCTCTCGTGCGTCGCGAAGTCACCGTTCACCGGGAACAGCGTCTTGTGGCCGGTCCAGCCGGCGACGAATCCGTCGCCAACGGTCGGGACACCGCTTGCCGCCAGCGTCGGCAGGCCTGAGCCGATCACGAAGCTGGCACCGATGATTCCGGCCGGGTGCGCCGCGATCGCCTGACGTACAGCCTGAACGGCCGCGGTCGGTGACGACTGTGCGTCAAACTCCTTGACGACGAGCTTGTAGCCGTCGACACCACCGGTGGAGTTCACGTAGTCCACGAACGCCAAGGCGCCCTGGTAGTTCGACGCAACCTCAAGGTCACCCGTGAAATCGGAAACCAAACCGATGGTGACGCTGCCCTTGAACTTGGTCGCGTGCGCCTGCTTGGTTGCGGCGGATGCGCCCGCCACTCCGAATGCCGCACAGGCGATCGCCACAACCAAGGCAATCGCGGACCATCTTGTGTACTTCACTGCTTGCTTCACGACTAACCACTCCTCCTAATGAACATCGACAGATGCACAGCGCATCGATCTGACCTGGTTCGGCGCATCAGCGTCGCGAATCAGGAGATATGAAGCTCTGTGTCAGACGGCAAAGCGATCAATGACCGAGGCCCGGCCCATGTTGGGCCTGCTGCATGACTGTTTGAGTACGCCGATTGGGCAGCCGCCTGAGCGGCCACCATCACGTGTATCGCTCCCTCAGCGATTACATCTAATACATATAACCGATTTCAAAGTATCAGAGGCATGAGCCGGCTGTCAACGCCCCAGCTCGAAGCTCGCGCTTGACCCTGCCGGAAACGCTTGACTAGACTGCCCGCTGCCGAAAGACGCTATATGATTTACAGCTAAGAGCTAGCAGCGTCGAGGACACCGAACGTCGGTGAAGGAGAGAGAGATGAGCGATTCACCGCNNTGGATCACGTGGCCTTCTGTGTGAATGACTTCGAGGCGCAGGTCGCCTGGTACAAGCAGGCATTCCGAATGCATGAGGGTGAGGGCGAGCGGATCTATACCGACGAGCCGTACACCCAGTCAGCGCTGCTGATGAGTTCTGACAACGGCCTCTGTATCGAGATCTTCGAGCGGCCCGGATCGGCGCGGCCGCCGAGTAGCGGTGAAGGACCACTCGAGGGAACCCGAGATCAGGGCTTCCACCATTGGACGTTGCGCGTGCTCGACCTGGACGCGGCCCTTGCCCACCTCGAGGCCGCCGGCGCCAAGGTTCTGGGGTTCAGGGGCGACTACCCGCACATCGGCGCGCGGATCGCGTTTGTCGCAGACCCCGAGGGCAACCGCCTGGAACTGGTGCAGGCGATCCCGGTGGTTGGGCACGACCCAAAGCCCGGCACGCTTTCGCGGATGCGCCACGACCAGGCGATCGGCGCCTGAGCCGGTCCCGCAGCTGACCTGACTCGCAGTAAACAAAGGAGAGAGAAATGACTGATTCCCTGGTGGCTGGCCCCGCCGACCACATGTGCATCTCGGTCGCCGACTTTGAGGGCATGGTCAAGTGGTACAAGGAGACGTTCGGCCTCGACGAGGACGTGGCCGACCGCTTCGAGGTTCCCGAATCCCAGATCAAGGGCGCGCTCTTGATGGGCCCCAACGGATTCCGTATTGAGATCCTCTGGCGCGAGGGCTCTGTCCGGCACTCCGGTGGCCATACTGATCCTGTGGCCGCCGTACTAGACCAGGGCTATCTGCACTGGGGCTTCCTGGTCGCCGACCTCGACGCCGCGCTCGTGCGGATCCAAGCAGCCGGAGCCAAGATCACCCATCCGAAGGCTGAGATGGCGTCGCACAACGTGCTGTTCGCGATCTTCGAGGATCCCGAGGGCAACAACATTGAGGTGATCCAGCCTGTCGCGGGCAATCAAAATGCAGCCGGACGGTGGTCTCGCCTGCGCTACCACCAGGGCGTCAACGGCGTCACCGCCGAGCTCGACGACTAGCGAACGAACCTCCCCGGTGCCCTGCGAAACACCGGATAGACTGCCGTCATAGCATCTAAATGATTTGCATATACGGGCGGCTCGGTGTTAGACTCAGGCGCGAGAGCTGGGTCGTAGCCAGGGACGGATCGAGGTGCTGAGAAGCAGGGCATCACAACTCAGTGGCGACAGTGGTAACCGGGAGGTCCGGTTGCGGCTGTGGCTACTGGCGGGTCGTCGGTGCGCCTGTGACAGTGACTCGTGTCCGAGTGCCGCCGTCACTTGCAGCACATGACCAGCTTGTACGAACGGACGCCTTACCGGTCAGGTGACCGAATTGCGAAGAACTGTTAGGAGGAGTAAGAGATGAAGTTGAAAGTCAACGTTGGCCTCGTGGCCGGGAACTCTGATGACTGGGAACGCGTCCAGGCCAAGGACTGGACTCGGCAGCCCAAGGTCCCGGACTGGAAGATGGTCCAGGATGCGTTCTCGAACGCCCGCTTGGCCGAGGGTCTTGGTTACGACGGTGTCTGGGCCGCTGAGCACTTCGGCACTCCCTACGGAATGTCTCCAAACCCGCTGCAGGCACTCGCCTACTTTGCCGGCGCCACCGAGCAC
This sequence comes from Solirubrobacterales bacterium, assembly GCA_003137075.1. GTDB lineage: Bacteria > Actinomycetota > Thermoleophilia > Solirubrobacterales > Solirubrobacteraceae > Palsa-465. The sequence goes on along the minus strand of PLES01000037.1, from coordinate 20,859 downwards.
ATCAATCTCGGAACGATGCTCGTGATCGTGCCGTGGTGGAACCCGATCCGCCTCGCGCATCAGATCGCCTTCCTCGACATCATGTCGAACGGCCGCTACACGACCATTGGGCTCGGACGTGGCGTTGCCAAGAGTGAGTTCGACTCGCTCGGCGTACCGCGCGAAGAGAGCACGCAGCGTCTGGTCGAGACGCTCGACATCCTCGAGCTAGCCTTCACCCAGGAGCGGTTCTCATACGACGGCGAGATCTTCAAGATCCCCGAGACGTCGCTACGTCCGGCCCCGCTGAGCACTGACCTGTTCGACCGCCTTTACGGCGGTTCGGCCACCGGTCCGACGCTTGAGCTGATTTCGCGGCGCGGCCTGAAGCCACTGCTGATCGGCAACAAGCCGCTGGCCGAGGCCGCCAAGGACGTGCAGAAGGTCAACACGATCCGGGCCGAGATGGGCTTTGAGCCCTGTCAGCCACGAAACCTGATGTTCACCTACTGCGCCCCGACCCGTGATGCAGCAAAAGAGGCGGTGCAGTGGCTTGACCGCGCGAATATCGACGTGATGAACGCGTACGGCCTCAACGATCCCTCGAACTTTCAGGGTGTCAAGGGCTATGAGACATACGCCAACCGCTTGGGTAACGCCACGGCCAACGTCTCACCGGAGGAACTGCGTCGTCGCTTGACCGGCAATGATGGAGCGGGCGAGANNGAAGAAGGCAATGCCCGCCTACGATCAGTCAAACTTCCTGATCGGGACGCCTGACCAGCTGATCGAGCGCATCGGTGAGGCACAGAAGGCCTCTTCGTTCACTGAGATCACGCTAATCACGCCCTTCGGCAACATGCCCTATGACAAGGCGCGCGCGAGCATCGAGCTGTTCGGCAAGGAAGTCCTGCCGTCCGTTCACCAGATCGACGCGGACCTCCACGAGGCCGCGCTGCCTCAAGCCGAGATAGCGGCCTAGCCAGGCTGCCACGCAATCCCGACTCGCCGGCCACAGACGGCCGGCGAGTCGCGAGTTGTGAAGCCTCCGCACCTTCGACATGGATCGCAGACGCAGTGTCCTCTGAGTCCGCCGCTTCGCGCGACTTCACCTTTCTGCAGGTGTCGTGCGAGCACCGCGTCGCCACCGTGCTCCTACACCGCCCGCCGGTCAACGCGGTCACCCAGCAGATGTACGCGGAGATCCACGATCTCTTCACGCACTTCGAGCAACTGCTGCCCGACGCCAGCGTCGTGATCCTGCGCGGTGAGGGCAAGCACTTCTCCGCCGGCAATGACCTCGCAGAGTTCATGACGCTCACCGCCGAGAATTCGCCGGAGCGGATGAAGCTCGTACGCGAGACCTTTGCAGCGATCTATGACTGCCCTGTGCCGGTGATCGCCGCTGTGCAAGGCTCCGCCCTCGGCACCGGTGTAGCTCTGGCCGGCTCGTGCGATCTGGTGATCTGTGCCGAGAGCGCGCGCTTTGGCACCCCTGAAGTGGGAGTTGGCGTCATGGGTGCCGCGAAGCACCTCTCGCGCCTGGTTCCCCAGCAGGTCGTGCGGCGTATGTATTACACGGCCGATCCGGTCTGCGGACGCGACCTGATCCAGTACGGCGGCGTCGTGAAGGTGGTGCCCGACGAGCAGCTGATCGCTGCCGCTACCGCGCTGGCGGCCCGCATCGCCCGCCACAGTCCCGTGGCGCTGCGAACCGCGAAAGAGAGCCTCAACACGATTGAGTACATGGAGCTGAAGCCGGGATATGAATTCGAACAGAGCCTGACGAGCCGGCTGGCCGACAGCGAGGACTCGCGTGAGGCGCGCCGCGCGATCATTGAGAAGCGCGCACCGCGGTACGGCTCGCGCTTAGACCCCGCGTCCGGCTAAGCGTCGTGGCAGCCGCGCCGGACCGCTAGGCGATCCGCATCGCGAAGTCGTTGTCGGGCGCGCCGCCGGCGCGCAATTCAGCCATCAGCTGCTCAAGCTCGGCGTCGCTCGCCATCGGCAGCTTGACCCACTGTTCCATCCTGATCGTCCAGTGCAGCCAGAGGATGAAGGCTGTGTACTCGAACAGCCCGCGGGTCCCCAGACGCTGCTCCATCGCGGCGTAGATCTCGTCCTCGGTCACACCCTCCACCACCTGGCGGATGTACGTCGTGACCAGACGCTCGTCCTCGGTGAGCTGCTCCTCGGCGCCACTTCGCAGTGCCTCGATCGCCTCAAGCCGCACGCCCGTGCGGACCGCGTCGGCGATGTGCACGTTCTGTCCGGCGTTGGTCTTCCAGGTCGCACATAGCACCTGCTCGGCGAACTCGCGGTCGGCGTGTGAGTAGCTGCCGGGCTGGTTCCCGCGGGTGACCAGAAACGCGCCCATCTGCGAAACCAGGTGACAGAGTGTCGGGCTGACCAACATGACTCCGAAGTACGGGCCGGCGTCGAAGTGCTGCTCCGGCGGCCCGGGAGGTGCGCCGAGGCGTGTACGGACGCGTGAGATCACGGCGTCGTAGGCGTCGAGCTCTTCAGGTGAGACGTCTTCACGTCTCGGCTGCTGCGGCGGTCGCGCCATCGTGACTTCCTCTCGTTATCGACGTGGAAATAGAAGAGGCCGGCGGGGTGTCATGCGTCGACACCGCGCCGGCCTCTTGTAACTACCTAACTCTGATTACGCTGCATCCGGAAGTGACGGACCGCCGCAGAGAAACGGGTCGATCCCGTTCGTGTCTGAGATCCACTTCGCGTTCACCAGCTTCAGCACGGTCTGGCAGTGATCGCCGACCGTCTGGAAGGACGGGAACGACACAGCCGGAAGGATTCCGTCGGCCGTGAAGTTCTTGACCTTGCTCAGCGCCTTCACGACTGCGGTGTGCGAGAAGGGCGGCCCGGCCGCCTGCAACGCCGTGACAACCAACGCCGCCTGCGCGTAGCGCAGCGGAGCGTAGGCGCTGGTCGCCAGTAGCTTGCCGTAGCCGTACTTCGTCATCGCGGCTTTGAACGCCGTGACTCCGGGGTCCTTGGTCGTGTAGACGTCGGCCCACGGGTCGCTGTAGATCAGGCCGTCCTGCGTCTTGGTCGGCGCGGCAACCAGGTCGGTGGTGACAACGCTCACCTTTGCGCCCAGCTGATTGAGGTCGATCTGGAGCTCGTCCAGGTTCTCAACGCCGATCGCGACAACGCCCTGCGCACCACTTGACTTGACCTGCTCAGCCGCGGTCAGCAGCTGCGCCGACGTGGGAACCAGCGGAAGGGTCAGATCCTGCATCGCCAGCGTGACCCCGGCGGCCTTGGCGTGATCCGCAAGGTTCTTGAGGTCCGCCGTGTACAAGTCAGAGCCGAGCAGCGCGACCTTGTCAGCACCGCCGTACTTCTTGTCAACGGTGAAGAGCACGTTACTGATGTGCGTCGCCTCATCGCCGAGCACCGGGAACAACGTCTTATGGCCGGTCCAGCCCGGCGCGGTGCCGTCGCCGACGGTCGGGATTCCGCTCTTCGCCAGAGTTGGCAGACCGGACGCGGCGACGAAGCTGCCGCCCAGGATGATGTCCGGCTTGCCGGCGATGGCGCTGCGGAAGGCCTGCACCGCCGTGGTCGGTGATGACTGCGTGTCGTACTCCTTGGGAACGATCTTGTAACCGTCGACGCCGCCCTGGGCGTTCACGGAATCGAAGTACGCAAGCGCTCCTTGCATGACCGAAGCGACCGAGAGATCACCGGTGATGTCGCCGACGATCCCGACCTTGATCGTGCCCTTGTAACTGGCCGCCGAAGCGCCCGCGACTCCTACACCTAGAAATGCTGTGGCCACGGCCACAACCGCGCTGGCGCTGGCCAGAAACCTCATATGCCTGACGATGCGTTGCACCCCTAACACTCCTCCTCATAGCGACTTTCAAAATCAACAGATTGCAGTCCGCCCATAGCCCCGAGGCCCTGGCGTTCCGCTGACTCGAGTGACGAGAAGACGATCGGTAGCAGCCGGCCGCGCGCGCCCACCGTCGGACGCGCAACTCGGGCCAATCTGAGCAAGGCCACAGCACGAGAGATCCTCGATGCTGCCGCGACTACCGTTCCCTCCCTCCCATAAGTTCCCTCCGTTATATCTAATTCATATAACGGATTGCGATGTTACTACAGCCCAAGTTGGCCTGTCAACAGAGCAAACACCATGTGTAACGCGATCAGGCCCGCGGTCAAGCGACCTAAACGTCAGCTCAATCAGCCCGCACGCGAGCCCAACCGCGCGACAACCTGAGACCAACATCCGCGGCCGCGCCACGGCGCCGGTTCAGACCACCTGATCGCCGCTCAGAGCGTTTCGGCCTTCGGTTCGGCGCGCGCGAAGCGCTGCCTGACGACCCTGATCGCGATCCTCGCGTGTTCTGCGTTCATCGCCAGCGCACCGCGCGGGTTCGCCGCCAGCCCGAGCGCTCCGACGCCGAAGAGGACGGTGGAGATCGGCCCCCAGCGGATCGGCAGCCACTGCGCAAGCAGTGCGGGGAAGACGGTGTAGACGATGCCGGCGACCACCGCGGCGCTATAGGACCGGATCCCGATCAGCACGACCACGGCCAGCCACACCAAGCCGGTGGTGGTGCTCACGTCGCCGGGTGCGAGGGTCAGCTGGTAGACACCGATCAGGCCACCACCGACGCCGGCGAGGAACGCCGCGAACGCGAATGCGGCGACACGCCCGGTCCGTACGTCCACGCCGCTGGCACCGGCCAGCGCCTCGTTCATCCGCCCGGCGTTCACGTAGAACGAGCCGACGCGGCGTTTGAACCAGGCCGCAGCGAGCAACGCGAGCCCCAGGATCACCGCGAACATGTAGTACTGCTGATTGACGCTCTTCATGTGCAGGCCGAACAGCACCGGCACCTTGAAGTTCCGTCCTGTGATCGACGGCACCAGACCGTTGATGTTGAAAAGGAAGTTATCGGCGAAAAGACCGAAGGCAAGCGTCAGCAGCCCGAATTCGAGCGAGCCGAGCCGTCCGCCGACCAACGCCAGCAGTGCCCCGATGACCGCCGCGGCGAGCCCACCGAGCAGGATCGCGAGCAGCATCGGCACCCCATCTGAGGCAGCAAGCCCGCCGCCGATGAAGCCGCCAATGCCACACAGTGCTGCCTGCCCGAGCGGCAGCAACCCGGCATTGCCGAGCGCGACCGTGTAACCGAGGAAGATCACCCCGTAGATCAGGCCGAGGCCGACAACGCCGGTCCAATAGCCGCTGAGAATCAACGGCAGCACCAGGATCAGGGCCGTCCCAGGCGCGATCTTCGCCAAGTGGACACGGAGCGCGTCGAGCTTGATCGCCGGCTCGAGCGCCTTGCGCGCTGCCTGACCTGAGGTCACGCCGCGCGGGCGCAGCAACAGCGTCACGCCCATCACCAGGAACGGTAGTGACGGCTGCACGCCGAGCGAAAGCAGTGTGCTGGTCTGATCGATACCGCTGATCGCGCTCGAGACGACGCCGATCAGGATCGCCGCAGCGAAACTTATGGGGATCGATCGCAGACCTCCGACGAGCGCCGCGGCGAGGCTGGCAACGGTGAGCGAAAGAAACACTCCGGGGGTCAGCCCGAGCAGCGGGGCGAGAAAGACGCCCCCGATCGCGGCAAGCGAGCCGCTCAACATCCAGCTCACGTTGCTGATCGTGGCGGGGCTCGCATCGGTCAGCGCGGCGACCGTCGGTGTATCGAATACGGCGCGCATCTTCAGGCCGGTGACCGTGAAGCGCAGCAGATAGAAGAGCCCGCCGGCGACGAGCAGCGCGGCGCCAACACCGTAGAGCTGGTCGGTCGAGACGATCACGGAGCCGTAGGTGTGGAGGTTCTGGCCGCTGTTGGAGAGCGCGGGGGCGTAGTTGATCTCGCCCGGGTTGAAGACCATCAGAGCGAGCGATGGCACGGCGATCGCAAGCCCGATGGCCGCGATCAGGCCGGCCAGTAACCCAAGCCCGGCGATCCATTGGAATAGCCCCTTCCACAGGATCATGCCCATCAGTGGGCCGATCACCAGCACGCAGAGCAATAAGGCCGGCCAAGCGGCCATGCTGTGCACCGTGTGGAGCTCGTAGTAGATCATCGCGACCGCGAACGCGATCGCCCCGTATCCCAGGTTCAGCACACCTGACGTCGTGTACGCCATCACCAAGCCGGAGGAGCCGATCGCGTAGATGCAACCAACAACCAGGCCGGGGACGATGTAGGTGTTAAGTGTCTGAGACACAGACTCTCCTCATTGGCTCCGCGACAGCGGCGGAAACGAAACAGGTTTACGAGACATGACCGTGCTGTCCCTCAGCAGGCCGGTCATGCTGCCTATCATATATATCAATCGCCGCAAGTCATAGCGTGCGCTTTGAAATTGTCACGGCTTCCACCGGATGCCCCCAGGACCTGCTCCAAGGCCCGTCGCTTAAGGCACAGACCCGGCGTAATGGTTCCAACCATTTAGATGACTAGATGTTCCGTATTCAGTATGGTCGTCTCGAATACTGAACGTTAGGCAGATTGGAGCGCGGATATGACGGCTGTGGAGTTCGCTCGGGTAACGGATGAGGACCTTGAAGACCTGAGGAGCAAGATCGGCCAGCCGATCCGCCGGGGGCGGTCTTACGTGACAGAACTCAATCGCGACGCGATCCGCCACTACGCGTTCGGCATCGGCGATCAGAACCCGCTGTACACCGATCCCGAATACGCGGCGAAGACCTCCCACGGCGCGGTGCTCGCGCCCCCGAGTGTGCTGTTCGCGATGGACAAGATCCTCAGCGGCTACGTCACCGGCCTGCCCGGGATTCACGCGATGTTCGCCGGCGCCGACCTGCGCTTCGAGCGCCCGCTGCGCGAGGGCGATGCACTTGAGGGTGAAGCCCATCTCAAGGCGCTGATCGAGCGTCCCAGCCGCTTCGCCGGTCGTGCCTTCCAGCAGATCTACGAGGTCAACTTCACCGACCCCGAGGGGGAGCTGGTCGCTACCGGCGAGTCCTATTGCTTCCGCACCGAGCGAGACGCCGCGCGCGAGAAGGGCAAGTACCAACCGGTACGGGTCGAGTGGACGCCGGAGGAGATCGCAGGCATCGCTCAGCGCTATCTCGACGAGGCAGCTCGACGCCGCGGCGCCGAGCCCCGCTACATAGAGGATGTCAAGGTCGGCGACGCCATCCCAGAGGTGACTAAAGGCCCCTACACCGCGACCACGGCGATCGCCTACCTGCTCGGTTGGGGCGGTCTCTACGTACGTGGCCACGGCGATGCCTTCGACCTCTTCGGCAAGCACCCGGCGCTCGGCATCCCGAACGAGTGGGGCGTGCCCGAGCCACCTGAGCGCGTCCACTGGGATCCCGATCTCGCCGCTCGGGTCGGAGTCCCGGGGGCGTACGACTACGGCCCGGAACGGATCTCCTGGCTCGGCCACGCCGTCACCGACTGGATGGGTGACGACGCCATGGTGCGCCGCCTGATGGTTCAGGTCAGGCGCCACAACCTGATCGGCGAGCTCGTCACCTGCGGTGGCGCCGTGCGCTCGGTCGACCTGGCCAACCGCACCGCCGAGCTGGAACTCGAGGCTCACAACCAGGACGGCGAAGAGTCGGCGCGGGGGTCCGCAACCGTGGAGCTGCCGAGCCGCGGCGAGGCGTAGCCATGCCCATCGCGACGGACAGCTACGAGCAGGCGATCGCCGGCTTCGACTGGTCGCAACTCTGGGAACTGTTCGACGGCGATCGCGAACACCTCAACATCGCGCAGGAATGTCTCGATCGCCACCCGGGCGATCGAGTCGCGGCGCGGATCGCACACGCTGACGGCGTGCGGGAGGAGCTCACGTTCGGTGAGCTCAGCCGCGCGACGTCGCAATTCGCGCATCTGCTCGAAAAGATCGGGATCGCGGCCGGTGAGCGCGTCGCCGTGATGATGCAGCCGTCGGCCGGTTTCTACATCAGCATGTTCGGCGCTATCAAGCGCGGCGCCGTGGCCGTGCCGCTCTACACGCTGTTCGGTCCGGATGCTGTGCGTGACCGGGTTGAGGACTGCGACGCGGGCTGCCTGATCGTCGACGCAGAGACGGCGCCGGCACTGCGCGACTCGCCCTACCGGGTGCTGCAGTGGGAGACCGAGATCGGGCCGCTGCTTGACGAGTACCGGCATCCCTACATCCCCCAGACCAAGGCGAGCGATCTGGCGGTGCTGCAGTACACCTCTGGCACCTCGCGACAGCTGCCCGAGGCCGTGCGCCACGACCACCGCGCGATAGTCACACTCGCCCGCGCCGGACTGTTCGCACTCGGCCTGAACGAGTCCGACCGTTACTTCTGCCCTTCCTCCCCGGCCTGGGGCCACGGCCTTTGGCACGGCACCATCGCGCCCTGGTCACTCGGGATCGCGCTTGGATCGTTCTCCGGTCGCTTCGCGATCGAGCCGCTGATCGATGCGCTGGTGGATCTCCGGATCACAAACCTGGCTGCCGCGAGCACGATCTACCGGATGATCCTGCGCTCGGGACGGATGGGCGAGCTGACTGCGCTGGACAAGGCCTCATACACGGGCGAAGAGCTCGATCCGGCCTCACAACAGGACTTTCTCGACGCCACCGGCACCAGCGTACGTGGCATGTACGGGACTACCGAGACTGGGGTCGTGCTCGGTAACTACCCGGGATTCGATGACTACACGCCGCGGATCGGCGCGCTCGGTAAGCCGCTTCCGGGCTGCGAGCTGATCGTGCTTGACCCCGACGGCAACGAAGTGGGGCCGAACATCACCGGTGAGCTCGCCGTGCGACGCCGCGGCGAGTGGTTCCGCTCCAAGGATCTGAGTCGGGTTGATGAGGACGGCTACTACTGGTACGCCGGCCGGGCTGACGACGTGATCATCGCCTCCGGCTGGACGATCAGCCCGGTTGAGGTGGAGCGCACGCTGCTGCGACACGCCGATGTCGTCGAAGCCGCCGTCATCGGCGCGCCAGACGAGCTGCGCGGGGCGATCGTCAAGGCCGTGCTTGTCGCGAACCGCCAGGATGAAGCGCTCGTCGCCGAGCTGCAGAAGCTGGTCCGCGAACAGCTCAGCCCGCACGAATACCCACGGGAGATCGAATTCGTCGAGTCGCTGCCCAAGACGCCGAATGGCAAGGTCAATCGTCGCGCGCTGCGGGGCGAGCGGGCCGGCTAGCACCCGCAACGCCGGTATCGTCGATCCACGTGCCCGACACGGACCCACACCACCGTGCCGCACGACGCTCGCTCGAGATCATCGAGGCAGTTGCCGAAGGTGACGGTCTCAGCCTCTCGGAGCTCGCGCGACGCGTCGAGCTGCCGAAGAGTACGGCTCACTCGCTGGTGCAGACCCTCGCCGGCGACGGCTTCCTTGAGCGAGCTCCCGGCGGCGGGACCTACGTGCTCGGGCCGCGAATGCTGCGTTTGCTCGGCCGTCTGCCAGACCAGTTCGAGCTGCCGCGTGTGGCGCGACCGATGATGGAGACACTGGTCGAGCGCGTCCAGGAGACGGCGATCCTCGGCGTGCGCAGCGGCACCTCGATCGTCTACGTGGAGCAGGTCGAGGCGCCGCAATACATCCGCTACGCCGCGCCGCTCGGTGAGGCGCGCCCGCTCTACTCGAGCAGCATCGGCAAACTCTTCACCGCGGCGATGTCAGCCGATGAGCTGGACGAGCTGCTCAACGAGCTCGCTCCGACACGCTTCACCGATGCAACCACGATCGACGCCGAAGCGATCACCGCGGAAAGCCGCCAGGTGGCGGCCCAGGGCTACGCGCTCAATCGCGGCGAGACGATCGATGGGGTCGTCGCAATCGCGGCGCCGATCTACCGAGGCAACGATTCTGACCGCCCGCTGCTGGCCGGCCTCTCGCTAGCCGGGCCGGCCGACCGGGTCAACCGCAGGCTCGACGAGCTGCGAAGGTTGGTGCTCGCAACTGCGCAGCAGATCGGCTCCACGCTCAAACCACGCTAAGGCTAGGCGCTCAGGCCGACCGGCGGCCAGTCGACGAGCTCTGACTGAGCCTCGGTGATGCCGAAGGTCGGCATCACCAGTGAGTGCTTGCCAGGACCACCGGCTACCAGCACGAAGACGTCCTCGACCCGGCGCACGATTGGGACAGTCGCGGCGTCGTCATCGGAGAGCGCAAGCATCTGCGGCGACCAATCCTTCATCTGCCACATGCCGCCGATCTTGAGATCGGCGATCGTGCGGACGACCTTGCTGAAGATGAACTCCTGCACGTCCTCACGTGACCAGCCGTGCGCGGCGATCTGCTTCGCGTGCTCGGGTCCGAGAAAGACGGCGATCTCACTGCGGTCGTGATGCGCCATGTACCAGTTGTTGTTGCCGAGCCCGAGCAGCGTGTCGGCAACCACGCCGAGCAGGCCGGCCGCCTCGGTGTTCTCATGGTCGTTGACGTTGTGCGGCGCCTCGGCCCCGATCACGGTGACGACGCTCTGCTCGGGCGCAAATCCGCGCGAGACGTGGAACTCCGGCCACGGTGTCTCCTCGACATTCTCCGCCACGCAGTAACTGAACTTCGCGGGGCTGCCCTGGGTTGAGCGATCCCCATGCCCGGGATGGCCGTGTCCGATGTTGATCAGCGCCAGGCGGATCGCCCGGCCGATCGTCGCGTTCGCACGGAACCCGGGGCCGAACGCTCCCGATCCGCCGTGCACACCGATCGCACGCGCGACCGGGCCGCTGACGACGATCAGTGGCGCCGCGGGATGCGTCGTCGCCTGGATGCCGAGCAGGTTGAACCCGGGCTTCAGCATCGCGCGCATCGCCGCCACCACAACCGGGAACCACTCGGGCTTGCACCCGGCCATCACGGCGCTGGCTGCGACCCGCTCAAGCGTCGCCTGTCCGCCACCGGGCGGGACCGGTCCGAGGCTGCTGGTCGCGTCCGCGCCGACAAGCTCAAGCATCGCGGCTACGCGTTCCACGGTGGGCGGCACAACCGGCAGGCCGTCAGTCCAACGTCGCTCGTCCGCCAGCTCCTGGAATGTCTCCCAGTCGGCTGGAATCTCCAGACGCTCAGCTGCGATCTCAGGCTGCGTCATCACTCAGCCAATCCTCAAGCCACGCCGCCAGCGGCGGCCAGACCTGGTCGACTCTGCGCTCGAGCTGCTCGGCGGAGATGCCCCCTAGCGGATGATCGACGAACCCAAGCGTCGGATTCTCGAACTTGAGCGAGGTGGCCACGAGCCGTGCCAGCGACGCGAACGCTGTGGAACAGATCGTGAAGCTGCTCACCAAACCGCGACGCTCGAGCCCGGCGCTGTCGTGGAGACTCCACGACGTGCAGGACCCTCAGTCGCCGGTCCCGTTGACAAGCAACTCGACCTCTTTCATCACGCTGGTGACGATGTCCTCACCGGCGCCGTGCGCGGAACTCTCCTTCTCAAAGAAGACGATCCGTAGCCCTGGAAAGGCCGCGGATACACGTTTCGCCAGAGCGCTCTGAAGCTCGGCAGTATTCGGCTTGCGGTTCGAGAGAAAGCCGAGCGAGCTGATCTTGCGCTGAGCCTGCTCGGCCGCGTCCTGCTGCTCGGTATCGATCGGCGCCACCGGGTCGATCAGCGTCCATGTAGCCACGCTCATCTCGTTACCTCCATGCGTACATCCTACGCGGCCGGGTGTCAGTAGGAACGCGGCAGGTCGAGCACATGCTGGGCTATGTAGTTGAGGATCAACTGGTTCGAGACCGGGGCGAGGCGGTAGAGCCGGACCTCGCGCCAGAGCCGCTCGACGTGGTACTCCTTGGCGTAGCCGAAGCCGCCGAAGGTCTGGAGCGCAGCGTCGCAGGCGCGGAATGACGCTTCGGCTGCCAGGTACTTGGCGGCATTCGCCTCCTTGCCGCAGGAGAGACCGGCGTCGAAGCGCGCGGCCGCCTTGAGGCTCATCAGCTCGGCCGCCTCGAGCTCGGCCCAAGCCTCGGCCAACGGGTGCGCGATTGCCTGGTTCTGACCGATCGGCCGGCCGAAGACGACGCGGGTGCGGGCGTACTCGGTGGCGAGCTCCAGCGCCGCACGACCGATGCCGACCGCCTCCATCGCGATCACGATGCGCTCCGGGTTGAGCCCGTCGAGCAACGCCTTGAAGCCCTGACCGACCTCCCCTACCACGTCGGCATCGGTCGCCTCGAGGCCGTCTATGAAGACCTCATTCGAGTCGATTGCGGCGCGACCGAGCTTCTCGATCCTGCGGATCTCGCACCGCTCACGATCGAGATCCGTGAAAAACAGCGTCAGCCCGTCGAGCGGCCGCTCGTCGTTGCGCTCGGAGGTGCGCGCGATCAGCAGGATCTTGTCGGCGTTCTGGGCGTTGGTCGTCCAGACCTTCTGGCCGCTGATCGACCAGCCGTCATCGCCGACGCGGGTGGCCTTGGTCGTGATCCTGGAAAGGTCAGAGCCGGCATTCGGCTCGGTGATCCCGAACGCCATTACGATCTCGGCCTTGGCCATGCGCGGCAGGTATTTCTGCTTCATCTCTTCGGAGCCGAAGCGGATGATCGGCGCCGGCGGGAACATGTAGAAGTGGATCGCCGAGGCACCGCTGGTACCGGCGCCCGACCGGCAGATGGCGTGCAGCAGCAACGCCGCCTCGGTGATGCCAAGGCCGGCCCCGCCGTACTGCTCGGGGATCATCGTTTCCAGCCAGCCGTGGTCGGCAAAGGCCCGGATGAAATCCCACGGGTACTCACTCTTGGCGTCGCGCTCGAGCCAATAGTCGAGCGAGAACTGCTTGGCTAGCGCCAGCGCCTCCGCGTGCAGCGTCGCCTGGTCATCTGAGAGCTCGAAGTCCATCTGCCGTCTAAACCTCCACGCCTGTTGTCTGATCGTCTGGTCGGCGCAGCATCAGCGCAAGGCGCCGGCACCGCATGATTAGTACGTCGCCCTGCTTGTAACCGCGGTGTTCGAAGGTGACGATGCCGGCGTTCGGACGACTGTCGGAGGGGCGCGCGGCGACCACTTCGGTGACCGCCCGCACGGTGTCGCCGTGGAACACCGGCGCAGGGAAATCGATCTTCTCAAAGCCGAGGTTCGCCACCGTGGTGCCGAGCGTCAGCTCGGTGACGGTCATGCCGACGATCAGACCGAGCGTGAACAGGCTGTTGACCAGCGGCTGGCCGAACTCCGTCCGGCTAGCGAACTCAGCATCGATATGCAGTGGCTGAGTGTTGAGCGTGAGCGACGAGAAGAGCACGTTGTCGAACTCGGTCACCGTCCGGTGGACCGCATGTTCGACTGTCACGCCAGGGGTCAGTTCTTCAAACCAGAGGCCGGTCATCAGCAGAGCCTTTCTGCGGCTTCGCGGAGCGAATCGCGGAAATCAGGGTGGGCGATGGCAATCAGGCTCTCCGCGCGCTGGCGCAGTGAGCGTCCGTACAGCTCGGCAACCCCATACTCGGTCACCACCAGGTCGACGTCGCTGCGTGGCGTCGTGACGACCCCGTCGTTCAGCTTCGGCACGATCCGCGAGATCGTGCCTGAGGTCGTGGTAGAGCGCAACGCGGTGATCGCGTGCCCGTGCGGCGAGGCAGTGGCGCCGCGTACAAAGTCGTTGGCGCCACCGACGGCGCCGATGTGGATGCCGTTCAGCGTTTCCGCATTGACCTGACCGGTGAGGTCGATCTCAACCGCGCTCTGAATCGACACGTAGGCGTCGAAGCTGCTCATCACGGCCTGTGCGTGGGTGTAGTCGATCGAGCGCAACTCGATCGCGGGATTGCGATCCGCGAAGTCGTAGAGCCGCTTGGTGCCGAACAGCACTCCGGCAACGGAAGCCCCGCGATCGAGCTCCTTGCTGCGGTTGGTCACAGCGCCGGCCTCGATCAGGTCGAGCACCCCGTCACCGATCATGCCCGAGTGGATCCCGAGGTCGTGTTTGCCGGCGAGTGCGGCACAGACGGCGTCGGGAATCGTGCCGATCCCGAACTGCAGCACGGCACCGTCGGAGATGCGCTCGGCAACGTACTCGCCGATCCGGCGCTCGGTTTCGCTGAGCGCCGATCCTGGCAGCTCCAGAGGCGGCTCGGCGGCCTCGACGGCGAAGTCAATCTGGTCTGAGCGCAGCAACGTCTCCCCCTCGGTGTGCGGCACCGCCGGATTGACTTCGGCCACGACGACCCGCGCACGGGCGATCGCGGCCTGAAGGTAATCGGCGGCGAGCCCGAGGCGATGAGTCCCGTCAGCGTCGGCGGGGCTAACTTGGACGAAGACCACGTCGACCGGCAGCGCCCCGCTGCGGATCAGTGACGGCGTACGCGAGATGTGTGCCGGGATGACCTCGAGCACACCTGCCTTTGAGAGACGCGCATTGGTGCCGTAACCACCAAAGCCGCTGAAGTTGATGTGGTCGGCATGTTCAGGTCCGAAGGTGTCGGAGTAGTGCACGCCGAGCATCACGTTGACGCCGTGGACGTCTGCCCGTTGCTCGACCAGCGCGCGGGTAAGCGTGCGCGGTTCGGCGGTGCCCTGGCTCCACATCAGCAGATCGCTGGGCCTCACGAAATCAGCGATCTTGATCTCAGTCCTCCACATCATTTGAATGATTTGATATTACGGTAAGTACAGTGAGTACGACCTCTCCTCTCCTGCAGGGAACGACGGTCGGCGTGTGCGGCGGCTCAAGGCCGCTGCACATCGCCGCCCGTTGGCTTGCGGACCTCGGTGCACAGACCTTTGCGCTGGGCGAGTTCACCGCCGAGCCTGCCGATCTTGAGTGGCTCGGACCGCTGCAGCCGCTGCCAGAGGGAGCCAGCGTTGACGTGCTGCTGGCGCGTGCGGCGACCAGACCGGCTGCCGTTCCGGCCTCGGTCCGTGTCACCGTCACCGGCAGCGGCACGACCGCGCCGGAGCCGCGACGCGAATTGAGCGAGCGTGAGGCCTGCGCCGCCGGCGGCATCGCGATCGCGCTCGGCAGGCCCGATATGGATCCGCTCTCCCTGCCCAACGGCGCACTCGATTCGCTGGTCGGCGCGCACCTGGCGGCGGGCGCACTTGCGGCGCTGCTCGACGGCCGCGCCGAGACCGAGGTCGCCGCGGCCGACGTCGCGGCTTGGCTGGTCGCGACCAACATCAAGATGTACGAGCCCTACGGCGCGCGCTGGTACCGCGACGGCCGCCGCGCCAGCGGGTGCGGCGGCTGTTACCCGTATGGGCTGTTTGAGGCGGAGGACGGGCTCTTCTGCCTGATGGGACGTGGCCTAGACCACTGGGCCGCGCTGGTGCAGATGGTCGGTGCTCCCGAATTGCACGAGGACGAGCGGCTGCGTGATCCGCGAGTGATCGCACGCACCGAACCGGCGCTGGCGGATACGGTGATCGCGCCGTGGATCGCCAAGCACACGCGCCAGCAGCTGATCGAGCTGATGTCCGCGGCAAAGTTCCCCGGCGGTCCGGTCAAGACCCCGCAGGAAGTCCTTGCCCTCGATTCGTTCGCCGGGCGCTGGCGCAACTTCACCCCCGGCTCCGCCAACGCCCCGGACCGGCCGTTCACGATGGTTGAGAGCGCGGCGGTCGCACCGGTCCCCAAGGCGCTCGACGGCCTGCGCGTGCTCGACCTCGCCTGGGTCTGGTCCGGGCCGGCCGTTTCGACCGCGCTCGGCGATCTGGGCGCAAGCGTTGTTAAGGTCGAAAGCGCAAGCCGCCCCGACAACACGCGAATTCGCGGCGCTTCAATTGTGCGACCGCCGCGCGCCGATGCACCGCCGATGGAAGTCACGGAGTACTTCCAGGCGCTCAATCGCGGTAAGCAGAGCGTCGCACTCGATCTCAAAACCGAGGCCGGCCGGGCGATGCTCAGGCGCCTCGCGGACGAAGCTGATGTGATTGTCGAGAACCTGTCGCCGGGCGTGATGGCGCGCTGGGGCATCGACCCCGAGGCGGTGCTCGAGACGAATCCGACCTGCACCTTCATCTCGATGCGCGGCTTCGGCGAGCACCCTGAATTGGGCAGCCTGCGGGCTTACGCCGGCGTGCTCACGAGCGCCGCCGGCGTCGAGGACCTGATCGGCTACGAAGGCGAACCGCCGCTCGGCGGCATGACCGTCGGGTTTTCAGACGCGCTCGCCGCCAGCCAAGCGCTGCTGCTTGCGCTCGCCGGAGTTCTCTCGGTGGCGCGACGCGGCCACGGCGCCGCGATCTCGCTCACACAGTTCGAGAGCGCGGTCACGGCCAACGGCCGCAACCTTGTCGACGCCCAGCATGAGGGCGCGGTCTCACCCGCCCCACTCACTGACCATCTCGGCTACGTGGTCGCGGGCGAAGATGTCGCCGACTCCCCGTGGGTCAGCCGAGATCTCTTCACGACTGTCACCTCGCGCTGGCTCGAGCCCGTACCGGTCTGCTCGCTGCCATGGCTCCGGGACGGAGCGTTCCCAGAAGTGCGCGGCGCCGCCCCGGAACTCGGGCGCGACACAGAGCTCGTACTGAGCCAATGGCTAGGAGTTGACGTGGCCGCGATGCAGGCGTTGGCCGCCGCCGGCGCCCACCGCTAGACGTCGCCCGGGCGGATCTGGCGCCTGTGCGCTTTGTCACCAAGTATTATGTCTTAATGATTTAGGCGATAGATCGTGAGTGGTGGAGTGGAATACAGCACCTTCGTCTGCGGGATCGGCGGTCAGGGCATCCAGCTGGTGGCCAAGATGGTCGCCCTCGCAGCTTCGAACGAGGACCGGTTTGTGATGTTCAACGGTGCCTACGGCGGCGAGATGCGCGGCGGCAAGTCGATGGCGACAATCCATATCGGTGATGCTCCGCTGCACGCGCTGCCGGTCGCCGCGCGCGCCAACGCGGCGGTTGTGCTGCACCACCGGTTCTGGGAGGACCCCAGTTCGCGCATGGACGCTGATGCCCTGCTGGTGGTCGACGCGGAGACCGCTTCGACCGTAGTCGCCGGCCCCGAGCAGACCTTGATTCCGATCCCGGCGTCTGAGATCGCCCGCGAGATCGGCTCGCCGCTGGTGACCGGGATGGCGTTGATCTCAGCCTTCAACACGATCAGCGGCGCGGTGGCGCACGAAAATCTGCTCGCGGCGATGCGCAAGCTCGTCCCGGCACATCGCGCCCAACATGTTGAGCGCAACGCCCGTGCGATCGATGCCGGACGCGACGCGGCTCACGATCTGCGCCACGTCTTCGAGCTGCGCCCCACGGGGATCGCGGCATGACCCGCGAACGACGCGCAACCGGCACGGTGACGATCGATGTCGAGGGCTGCAAGGGATGTGAGCTCTGTATCGCAGCATGCCCGCCCAGCGTGCTCTCAATGTCGACCGCCTTGAATGAGAGCGGATTTCGCTATCCCGAACTGAGTGACGGCTGCACCGGCTGCACCGCATGCCAGTTGATCTGCCCCGACTACGTCTTTGAGGTCTACCGACTCGCACCCACGACATGAGCACTGTTACGAAACCCACTAAGAGCCTCTGCAGCGGCAGCGAGGCCATTGCAAGATCGGCGATGGCGGCGGGGCTGCGCTTCTACGCCGGCTATCCGATGGCTCCGTCCACAGACATCCTCGAGACCTTCACGCGCGAGTTGGCGCATGCGGGCGGCGTCTGCATCAACGTCGAGACTGAGATTGAAGGCGTCAACATGGCGCTCGGCGCAGCGATGACCGGCTTCCGCGCCGCAACCGGATCAACCGGCCAGGGCGTCGCGCTGATGCAGGAGGCAATCGCAGAAGCAGGCCTGCACGAGACACCGCTGGTCGTGTTCACGGTCGGGCGGATGCAGCAGGACTACTTCCAGTCGACTCGCGGTGGCGGCTGGGGGGACTACCGGACGATCTGCATGGCACCCAAGGATGTGCCCGAAGCGGTGGAACTGACGCAGCTGCTGTTCCACCTGACCGACAAGTACCGCGTCCCCGGGATCCTGCTGACCGATGGCATCCTCGCTCGCACCCAGGTCAGCGTCGACCTCTCGCCGATCGAGTTCGAACCGCTGCCAGAGAAGACCTGGGCGCTCGACGGCGCCGGCACCGGCACCGGCCACTCCAAGAGCTATTGGACTTTCGCCGGCGGAAAGGCGAACAACCCGGGACTGGGCCCCCAGACGCACTGGGTGAACCTTGCCGAGAAGTTCGAGGTGATCGCCCGCAACGAGCCACGCTGGGAAGAGGTTCACACCGAAGGCGCGGAGACGCTGATCGTCGCGTTCGGTACCGCCGCGGCGTTTGTGGAGCACGTAGTGCGTGACTTGAACGCGGAGGGCGTGCGCGTCGGGATGTTCCGTCCGATCACACTCTGGCCATTCCCCGGCGACCAACTGGAGGCGGCGGCTGAGTCAGCCAAGGCGATCGGTGTGTTCGAGCTGAATGCCGGCCAGATGATCGACGACGTCAAGCTCAACGTGCCTAACCGCAAGCTGGTCCGTCCGATCGGCGGCATATCCGTCGACGACTCCGGCATCAACATTGGCGAACTGCTCGACGCCCCAGCGGTGCGGGCTCGGATCGAGCTACTAATCGAGGAGATGACCCAGTGACCGATTCCGACACTCTCGCAACCGCAACCCTGCGGGCGCCGTCGGCGCCCGACATGCTGCTGAGCCGCGAGCACCCGCTCTGCCCCGGTTGCGGCCACCCGGTCTCGATCAGGCTGGTGCTCGAGACGATCGAGGAGCTGCAGCTGCAGCAGCGCACGATCGGCGTCTTCGGCCACGGTTGTTCGGCGCTGATGATCACCCACCTTGACGTCGATATGAACCTCTCGCTGCATGGCCGCGCACCGGCTACCGCGACCGGGATCAAGCGCATGCGTCCGGACCGCTTCGTATTCACGATGCAGGGCGACGGCGACATGATCAATGAGGGCCTCGCCGAGATCATGCACGCGGCAGCGCGCGGCGAGAACATCACCTGCCTGTTGCTCAACAACGGTGTCTTCGGCGACACCGGCGGGCAGATGACCGCCGGGACCGTGATCGGGCAACGCTCGACCTCAACGCTTGATGGTCGCAACGCCGAGCAGCACGGATACCCGATCGCGCTCAGCAAGATCCTTGCCGGAATGGACGGAGTGAGCTTCGTCGCCCGTACGACGGTGAGTGACGCCGCCGGCGTCTCACGCACAAAGCGTCTGCTCAAGCGTGCGTTCGAGCACCAGCTCGCGGGGCATGGCTTCTCGCTCGTTGAGATCCTGACGATGTGCCCNNGCGGGCCGGATTCTCGAGCTGGCCGCGTCAGCGGTCCCGAATCAACTGTCGGTGACGCTCGGCGATGAGTCGCTGACGTTCGCCGAGTCGGAGCTGCGCGCCTGCCGCATGGCGCAGGCTTTGAGTGGGCTCGGGCTGGAGAGTGGTGACCGGCTTATGTACTGGGGCCCGATCTCGATCAGCGAGGTAGACGTCTTCTGCGGGACCCAGAAACTTGGTGTGGCGTTTGTGCCGTTCAAAGACTCGCTGTCGCTCGACGAAGCTCAACCGCTGGTCGAGTACGTNNGGGCGAGCAGCTGGCCGCAAGAGCCGGCGTCCGGCTGGCGACTGTCGGCGGCGGCTCGGTTGGCGA
The DNA here is from genome assembly GCA_003137075.1 of Solirubrobacterales bacterium. Lineage (GTDB taxonomy): Bacteria > Actinomycetota > Thermoleophilia > Solirubrobacterales > Solirubrobacteraceae > Palsa-465. Next base: position 1,361 of record PLES01000037.1, on the reverse strand, counting down.
GGACCTCACAGCAGCGTTTGACGCGGCCAGCAGCGATCAGCCACTGATTGAAGTCGATGATGAGAACATCCACGCCCTGTTCCTGACCAGCGGCAGCACCGGCCTGCCCAAGGGCGTGATGGTCTCTCACCGCGCCAGCTGGAACCGCTCGTATAACGGCATGACGCGCCTGCCCAACTGCGGCGGCGGCGAGCTCAACACCTTTCCCCTATTCCACTGGGCGGGATGGAACTACCTGCTGGTCCCATGGGCACACCTGCGAACCGCGCATCTCACCCACAAGGCCGACGGCCCTTCGCTCAACGCTCTGATCGAACGCTGGGGGCCGCGCGCGATGTACGCGCTNNGTCTGGGAGCGCATTCTCGACCAGCAGCCAACGCTCGGCGACAGTGAAATGCGCCTCGCCTGCACTGGAACCTACCGCTACGACCCGTTGCTGATCGAGCGTATCCAGGCGCGCTTCCAGAACGCCAGCTGCTCAACTGGTTGGGGCGCGACCGAGCTCGGCATGGGCGCGATGATCGATTCAGCCGAGCAGAGCCGTAAGCCGCACAGCGTCGGGCTGCCGGCCCCAGGTGTCGAGGTGCGGATCGTCGACGGCGAGCTGATGGCGCGCAGCGACCAGATGATGTCCGGCTACTTCGAGAAGCCGGAGGAGACGGCCTCGACGGTCGTCGACGGCTGGTATCGCACCGGCGATCTGGCAGAGCGCGACGCCGACGGCTACATCACGATCAGCGGTCGCAAGCGCGAGGTGATCCGATCGGGTGCGGAGACGATCGCGCCGGCAGAGGTCGAGGCCGCGTTGCGCGATCTGCCCGGAGTCGCCGACGCCTGCGTGGTCGGGGTGCCAGACCTCCAGTGGGGTGAGATCGTCTGCGCGGTGCTGGTCCCCGTCGATGGGTCGGCGCTGCCGACCGTCGAGGAGCTGCGCACCCACCTCGCAGGCAGGCTCGCCCGCTTCAAGCATCCGCGGCGCGTCGTCGAACTCGACGAGCTGCCGCGCACCCCGGCCACCGGACAGATCCGGCGCGGCGAGGTCCGTGCCTGGGTCACCGACAGCGGCCTTGCTCAGCTCACGTAGCGCGTCGATGGAGAGGCTGCTCCAGGGTCGCGTCGCGATCGTCACGGGTTCGGGACGGGGCATCGGACTCGCCACCGCCAGGCTGCTGAGCGATCACGGCGCAAGCGTCGTGATCTGCGACCTGAAGGAGCAGCAGACCCGTGTGGCAGCGGCCGAGCTCAGCGGACCGAGCGCCACGGTCGCGTGTGACCTGCTGAGCGACGAAGGTCCGCGGCTTGTCGTGCAACGCGCAATCGACGCATTCGGGCAGCTGGACATCGTCGTCAACAACGCCGG
>PLES01000090.1 GCA_003137075.1 Solirubrobacterales bacterium | reverse complement strand
GGGCAGGCCTCGTGGCAGCGCCCGCACTTGGTGCACGCGTCGAGCTGCAGAAGATGCAACGCAGAGATGTCCGACACGGTTCCGTAACCGGCCGGCTGATCGGCAAGCTCGGCCGGTATCGGCGCCAGGCGTTTTCCGGCCAGCGGGTCTTGGAGGATCAGCGACGCGAAGCTGGTCAGCATGTGAGCGGCCTTGGTCCACGGAATCGCCGCAACGAGCCAGATCGCAACGAGACCGTGTGCCCACCAAACGACCATGTGCAGCGTGTCGAGCGCCGGATGGGACACGCCGGTGAACAGTTGCGCCAGCGCCCAGGTGACCGGGTCATATGCCTGGTGCGCCGGATGGGTCGCGGCGATCCGCAACGCCGCGAGCAGAAAACCGGTCAGCATCAGGTAGAGCAGGCCGCCCACAAAGAACCAGTCGCCCCACTGATAGATCTTGCGATCTACCTGGGCCGGGTCGTCCGCAGCACGGTCCGGGCGGGTGTAGTCGAGCCGGCTGGGCCTGATGATCGCCCGGCGGACCATCAGGTAGATCAACCCGATTGTGAGGATCGTCGCCATGATGTCGACGATCAGCGAATACCACTCGTAGAACCGGCCTGTGAAGAAATCCACCCCGAAGAAGGGCGACGTGAGGTCGGTGTCCACAGCCAGCACTACGGTCGCGGCGAACAGCGTCATCCAGCCGTAGAACACGGCAGCGTGTGCGAGGCCTGCGGAGCGCGCGCGCTTACCGATTGGTCGATGCTCCAGCATGAGCCTCGACCCTCTGAGCACAAGCCGGGGAAGCTCACGCGGAGAGGGAAGGCCCGCTCGTGACGCCGCGCGGTAGCGCAGGAGAGGACGTGTGACGCCAAACGCGAAGACGAGAACGGACGAGGCAGCCAGGATCAACCAGAGAATGTGAAGCCAGAGCGGGAAGCCGGCGAACACCTCCCGGGTCAACCCCTCACGGATCAGCTTCTCGGTCGCCTGCGAAAGCGCCGCGGCATAGAGACCCATCTACGCGTTAGAACGCGTCCGCCAACGCCCTGACGACATCTTCCAAATCGGTGTGCGCGCCGTACTGGGGGATGCCGAAGATCGGTGCGCCTCGATCCGTGTTGACGGCAATGATCGTGTCCGCCTTGCGCATTCCCATGAGATGCTGCACAGCACCAGAAACCCCCAGCGCGAGATACACCTTTGGGTGTACGGTCTTGCCCGACTGGCCGACCTGACGAGCCGCTGGCACCGCACCCGCGTCCACCAGCGGTCGCGAGGCAACAAGGGTCGCGCCGATCTTCTCAGCAAGCTCGTAGAACGGCTCGACGTCCGACTGGTCTTCAACCCCGGTTCCGCGCCCGATCGCCAGCAGGAAGTCCGACTTGGTTATGTCGACATCACCGGCCTCCGGAGATTCGAAGCCAAGGTGCTCCGACTTGACGACCGACGTGTCCACCGCCACTCCCGCCCTGATCGAGGCCGATCCGCCTCCCGCCGGGGCGCCAGCGTAGGCGCCAGGCCGTACCAGGACGACCACCGTGGCCCGGCCTGGGAACTCGAGGCTCTGGATGAATTTGTCTCCGTACACACCACGCTGGACCGTCAAGCCGTCATCCCAGGCCACCGAGATCACGTCTGCGGCAAACCCGGTGTTCTTCACGGCGGCGACGGCGGCACCGAAGCCGATCGAGTCGATCGTATGACCCGCGAGCACCACCGACGGTGACAACTCATCGATCAGCGCCCCTACCGCCGCAGCACTGACGTGGGGCTCGAACTCACTCACCGGAGAGGCGATCGTGACGACTTCGCTTACGCCGGCCGCATTCAACTGCGAAGCCAGCGTCGAGTCAGACCCGATCAGCGCGACAGTGACCGGCCCCGCCAGCGCTAGCTCGCAGGCCGCCGTGATCAGCTCGAAACTCACGTCGCGCAGCGTGCCCTGCCGGGCCTCCGCGATCACCAGAACGCCGCTCACGAGCCCATCTTCGACTTGATGATCTGCGCGATTTGCGACGCCACAGAGGCACCGTCGCCTTCAAGGATCTGAGCTCCAGCGCTGGCTGACGGCGACGCCAAAGACATTAGCTGAGCTGATCCGGCGGATATCTCGTCCTCATCAAGGCCGAGCTCGCCGATGGTCGTCTGCGCCCGCGGCTTTGAGCCCGCTTGGCGGATACCGCGTAGGTTCGCGTAGCGAGGCTCATTGATGCCAGTCTGCACAGTTATCAATGCTGGGATCGGCTGTCTGATCTTCTCCAGCAGACCGCCCTCAAGCTCGCGGGTGACCGTCAACTCCCCGCCCGTATACGAGATCGAGCTGACAACAGCCACACGGGGCATGTCGAGCAGCGCGGCGAGCGCGGTCCCCACAGCAGCCGACGCACCGTCTGAGCTCTGAGCACCACAGAGGACCAGATCCGGGGCTTCGCTCTCAATCGCCGCGGCGATGACCCTGGCGGTGGAGATCGCATCGAGCTTGTGGCCCTCATCCTCGACGTTTACCTGAATGGCGCGGTCAGCCCCCATCGCCAGGGCCGTTAACAGAGCGTCTTCAACCTCATCCCCGCCGACGCTTACCACGACAACTTCGCCGGCATGCCCCTCCTTGAGCTGCAACGCCGTCTCCACTGCGAACCGATCCCACTCATTCACTTCCCACTCAAGCGAGGAGGGATCGACCACATCCCCGTGAATCCTGGCGGACCCATCAAGTGAGCTGGCCGCTTTGACCGCCACGACAATCTTCATGGTCTCCTTCCCAACCGGCATATTTCCCTGCGACAAGAGGGGAAGACTTCTCGTTCCACCCGGCGATGTGTCATCCCTAGTGACGCCACAATATTCTATAACATTTATACGATAGGCACTAGCGCCTCTTGACGCTCGACGAAGTAGGCGCCACTGCCCTGGCCGGAAGAGAAGTAGCGGCTGGTCACCGTCTTCTTGCGGGTGAAGAAGTCGACGCCGTCGGTCCCGTGCGCATGCAGATCGCCCAAGAACGAGTCCTTCCAACCGCTGAATGGGAAGAACGCCACCGGCGCAGCCACGCCGATGTTGACGCCGATCATCCCGGCCTCAATTTCGTGCCGGTAGCGTCGCACCGACGCACCTGACTCAGTGAAGATCGACGTGCCGTTGCCGAAACGGCTCGAATTGACGATCTCAATTGCCTGGTCCAAGCTCTCCGCGCGGACGATCACCAGCACCGGGCCGAAGACTTCCTGCTCCACGATCTCAGTCCCTGGCTTGACGTCATCGAGGATCGTTGGTCCAAGGTAGGCACCCCGCGGATCGATGCCGTCACCGACGACCCCGCGGCCGTCGAGCACAAGCCTGGCCCCATCGGCAACTGCCCGTTCCACGTATCCGGCGATCCGATCACGAGCGTCACATGAGATCACCGGACCGAGCTCAGAACTCTCGTCGAGGCCGTCCCCGACCTTCAGCGCCGACGCAGCGGCCGTCAACGGGCCGAGCAACTGCTGATGAGCGTCGCCAACCGTGACGACGACGGACCCGGCCATACAGCGCTGCCCCGCGGCGCCGAAGGCGGAACCGATGATCCCGCTGACGGTGGGCTCGATCACCGCGTCTGGCATCACGACCATGTGGTTCTTGGCGCCGCCGAGTGCCTGGACCCGCTTGCCGGTTCTGGCTGCGCCCTCGTATACAAGCTTCGCGACCTGGGCCGAGCCGACGAAGGAGACGGCGTCGATGCCTGGATGTTCAAGAATGCCTTCGACCACTTCCCGGCCACCGTTCAGCAGGTTCACAACGCCAGCCGGCAAATCGATTGCGTGCAACTCTTCAAAGGCGATCTGCTGAGTCAGCGGCACCTGCTCCGAAGGCTTCAACACGAATGTATTGCCGCAAGCAATCGCAAACGGTAAAAACCAGAACGGAACCATCGCTGGGAAGTTGAATGGCGCGATCGCCGCACATACGCCCACCGGCTGACGGATCATCTCGGCGTCGATGTTGCGCGAAACATCCTCCAGCACACGGCCTTGCATGGTCATCGGGATCGCGCACGCGGCCTCAACCATCTCAATCATGCGTGCCACTTCGGCTCGCGCGTCGCCGATCGTCTTGCCCATCTCAATCGTCACGGCGCGTGCAAGATCCTCGCTACGGACACTCAGACGCTCTCGTAGGAGGAACAACTTCCGCGCCCGCGCGATCGTCGAGACCGCGCGCCACTCGGGAAGCGCAGACCGTGCGGCACTGACGGCGGCGTCAAGGTCGGCGCGACCGGATAACGGAACGCGTGCAATCACCTCCCCGCTCGACGGATTGGTGACATCGAGCATCCCCGATGCCGCTGCCGCCGGCACCCAGGCGCCCGCGATGTAGTTGTTGAGGACGCGGTTTGAACTCGCGGGCACTTCAACCTCCGAGCTAGACGAACGAATCGCACAATCACAGCCGATCCGGCGACACTAGGGAGCCGGTTTGAATCGCTGCGCGACCGCCAGTCTACGTCAATATCATATGTAGGATATGCGCAGTGCCATCTCATCGGCTCCCGGCTCTCCAAGCGGTTGGAGATTCACAACAGCACTAAATCACGGCGCGGTGGCTGGCGGTTCGCCGATCAGAGCCCTGGCAGCCCGTTGAGGCTCAGTACCCTCGACCAAGAGCCGCTGTGACCACGCCCGCCTACGATCAAGAGTTCTGGGAGCAGCTCTGGGCGCGGACTTTGCGTGAGCA
>PLES01000123.1 GCA_003137075.1 Solirubrobacterales bacterium | reverse complement strand
CCCGCAAAATGAAACAAAAAAATCGCGCTCTCCCCCCGCCGGGCATACTGATCGCAATGGACGAGGCAAAACTGGCGCTCTTGATGTCGCGTGGCCGGATCGCGATCGGCGTATCAGCGCTCGTGGTTCCGGGCTTCTTCGCGAAACGCATGAGTGGGCGTTCTGAGACCTCGGGTGTTGAGGTGCCATTCGCCCGCATGCTCGGCGCCCGCGATCTCGCACTCGGTCTGGGTGCAGTGATCGCCTTGGACCGCGGGGCTCCCGTGCGTGGCTGGCTCGAAGCTGCGGCGCTCGCCGACGCTGTCGACTGCGCGGCAAGTGTCGCCTCACGCAAACAGCTCGGGCGCGGCGGCTTCGTCGGCACCGTCAGCCTCGCCGCCGCGGCGGCGGTCGTCGGAGCCGTGCTGGCCCGGCGTTTGGACCCGCCTCCCCCTTCTCATCCCGGGCAGCCAGAGGCCGTAGTCACCGGCCATTCGCACTAGTCCGCTCGCGCGCAGAACCGCGACTCACAAACGGCCCGGAACTGCCCGCGCGCCTCGTGTTTGATGCCCGTAAATTCAAGCTCCTGGCGGGCAAACCGGTCTTTTCGCGCGCACCGCGTGTTACTAACCTTGTCCTAATGAATCGTGCTGCCGCCACAGCTTTGATAGCCGTCGCCTGTCTCGCCATACCGGCGAGCGCCAGCGCCGCCGTGACCACAACGACCACGACCACGAGCACCAGTCCGGCGGCGACAGCGGCGAGCAGACGTGCTGACAAGGCCGCGTTGAACGCCTACGAGACCTACCTGCAGGCGCTGGTCGCGGGCAAGCCGGACGGCGTCGAAGCCGACACGCTGTTCGCCACAGACACGACCAGCAATTGCTACAAGGCGCTTGAGCCGATCGAGACCTCCACAACCGTGCCGAACGGGACCAGCGCGGCGCTGACGAGCATCGCCAACGAGATCGGCGCCGACGCGGCGCTCGAGTTCCTGACGATGGCGGTCACGCCGATGACTCAGCTGGCGACATCGCTCTCGACCCTGCACTGGGGCACACCCGCCCAGGCCAGCAGCGTCAAGAAGTTCCTGACTGCCGACGAGGCGTTGATGGCGCTCGATCCGAGCGACCTCTGCAGTGACGCGCTCAGCGTCGCGTCGCAGGCGGGCTCGGATCAGGTCACCGTGCCACCAACGACGGTCACGTTCCTCGCGACCTACCAGGCTGATTCAGCGCTCGCGAATACGCGCTTGACGGCCTTCGTGAAGCTGCTCGACACCTACGCAACGTTCGCCGACAAGGCTGTCGCGGCGAAGATTGATCTGCTGGCGGTCAAGGTCAACAGCCTCAGCACGCTCGCGATCACAACCGGAACCAAGTCACTCTTCAAGGCGCTCGGAATTCCCGAGGCTGACACCGCCTCAGTCCACAGCGCGCCAGCTCTCTAAGCAGCTGGTGCCCGGCCCGCAGGCCAGGCACAGCGTCGGCTGCTGCACTGCGCAGCAGCAGCCGACAGCGCAGAGCTTCTAGCAGCCTCCGGCAACGGCCGGCAGGATCGTAATCTCGCCACCGTTGGGGACCGGGGTGTCGACGCCCTCGAGGAAGCGGATGTCCTCGCCGGCGACGTAGACGTTGACGAACTTCCGCAGGCCGTTCTCGTCGGCGATCCGGGCCTTGAGCTCGCCGAAGCGCTCATAGAGCGCTTCGAGGACCTCGCCGACGGTGCCGCCGTCGACCACTGCGATCGGCTCACCATCGGTGGCTGCGCGCAGCTGGGTCGGGATCTTTACGTTTACTGACATCTCTCTCCTCTGGGGTTAGGCCGGTACTGCAAGACGCTCGCGCGCCTGCTCGAATGCCGTGGCGCTGGGTTCGATCTCCCACGCCTCGAAGGTTCCGCGGGCGCACTCGAGCGTCTTCAGACCCTCGCCGGTGATTACCGCTACGACGCGCTCGTCGGGACCTATGTCGCCGCGCAGCGCGAGCTTGCGCAGCACCGCGGTTGTGACGCCACCGGCGGTCTCGGTGAAGATCCCGGTGGTCTGGGCCAGCAGCTTGATGCCGTCACGGATCTCGTCGTCGGTGACGGCGTCGATCGAGCCGCCGCTGCGACGCGCCAGTTCGAGCGCGTAGGGACCGTCGGCCGGGTTACCGATCGCCAGCGATTTGGCGATCGTGTCCGGCTTGACGGGCTTGCAGAAGTCCTGACCGTCGCGGAACGCGGTCGCGACCGGCGAGCAGCCCTCGGCCTGAGCGCCGTTGAAGGTCGGCGTCTCGCCGCTCAGCAGACCGACCTCGACCCACTCCTCGAAGCCCCTCGCCAGCTTGGTGAAGAGCGACCCCGAGGCGATCGGCGCGACGATCCGGTCGGGCAGCTCGAAACCGAGCTGCTCAGCGATCTCGAATGCAAGCGTCTTGGACCCCTCGGCGTAGTAGGGCCTCATGTTGATGTTCACGAAGGCCCACTCATGGTCGCCAGACAGCTCGGTGCAGAGCCGGTTGACGTCGTCGTAGTTGCCGTTCACGGCCACCAGATTGGTGCCGTAGATGCCGGTCGCGAGGATCTTCTGCTCCTCAAGATCGGACGGGATGAAGACGTACGACTCGAGTCCGGCCGCGGCCGCATGAGCGGCGACGGCGTTCGCGAGATTGCCGGTGGAGGCGCACGCGATCGTCTTGAAGCCGAGTTCGAGCGCTCGCGCGAGCGCGACCGAGACGACGCGATCCTTGAAGGAGTGCGTCGGGTTGGCGGCGTCGTTCTTGACCCAGAGCTCACCGATACCGAGCTCTTTCGCGAGCCGGTCGGCCTTGATCAGCGGCGTCCAGCCAGAGGCCAGCGCGGAGGTCGGGTGCTCAACCGGTAGGAAGTCCGCATAACGCCAGATCGAGTGGGGCCCGGCCTGGATGCGGCGCTTCAGTTCGGCAGGATCACTGCCGGCACGCGAGGCGTACTTGACCTCTAGAGGACCAAAGCATTGCTCGCACACGTAACGCGCGTCGAGCGGGTATTCGGTCTTACATTCTTTACAGCGAAGTGCTTCGGGCGGCATATAAAAAAACCTCCGCCGGGTTCCGTGGTCGGAGGCATACATACAGATACCGCCCTACCCACATCTCCCAGGCTTTGTTGTAGGAGCCTGATGGACTTGGCACCGTTTCCTTGCGGTCGGTTGCCGGGGTTTCGTAGGGCCATATCCCTCCACCCCTCTGGATGCGTACTGCTATGTAGACGGAAGTATACGTACCCGAGGGTCGGCAAGCGATCAGAGTCGCGATCCGGGATGCTTTAAGCAGTGAGCGCCACCGACTTCAATCGGGACCTGGGCCTGGAGACGTTCCTGACAGACGGCGGCGCGGAATCGCGCAAGCGCCTGTTGATGATCGTCAACCCCTACGCGTCGACGGTCTCCGACAGGTTGCGCAACCTGGTGGTCTCGGCGCTGCGCGGCGTCTACGAGGTCGACGCGGTCGACACCGAGCGTCGCGATCACGCGACCGAGCTCTGCCGCGAGGCCGCCCAGGAGGGTTACGACGCCGTGGTTGCGTTCGGCGGTGACGGCACCGTCAACGAGGCCGCCAACGGGCTGGTCGGGACCTCGACGCCGCTGACCTGCCTGCCGGGCGGCCGCGCCAACGTCTACTGCCGGATGCTCGGGATCCCCAACGAGGTCGTGGCCGCCACCGAGCACCTGCTCTCACTGGCCAACAACTGGAATCCACGCCCGGTCGACCTCGGCAAGGTAGGCGAGCGTCACTTCCTCTTCTCCGCCGGCGTCGGGCTCGACGCCAACGTCGTGGAGCGGGTCGACGCCCATCCCAAACTCAAGTCGCGCCTGGGCCAGTACTACTACGCGTGGGTTGCAAGCGCGACCTACTGGCGGCGGTATCTGATCCATCCGCCGCGGATGAGCACCTCGCTCGGCGTCGACGGCGTCACCGTGCTCGTGCAGAACGCCGTGCCCTACACCTACTTCGGCAACCGCAGCGTGCAGATGGCGGCCGGCGCGGCGCTCGACAGCGGTGATCTTGCCGGCCTGGTGCTGAAGCGCACCAATCCGTTCGACATTCCGACGGTCGCCCTGCGCGCGCTCTCGACTCACATGCAGATGTCCGGTCACCGCCAGGTCCACGAGTTCACCGCCCAGAAGAGCCTGCAGATCCGTTCGCTGGACGAGCGTGAACTGCCGATCCAGGTCGATGGCGACTACATCGGCTCCGCGCTCGAGTGCGACTTCTCAGTGGTCCCCGGCGGCCTGACGATCGTCGCGTAAACCGGCTCGCACAGCGTCCGTGCGACAATAAAGGTCGGGTTTAAGCGCCTTTAAATCGCGCAGCGCGCTCCACGATTCAGAGTATTGACCCTATACCCAACTAGTTCAGTTGGCTTTGTTGCTAAGGTTCCCGCGCTGAGGAACCGCTGATCGCTTTGTTATCTGGAGGATGGCCATGGATTTCGAGAACTATGAACTGACACGCCGGCAGCTGATCGGGCACGGAGCCAAGGGCTCGGCGCTGCTCGCAGCCGGCTCACTGCTCGCCGCCCCGGGCGCGAGCGCAGCCACGCGCAAGTTCGCGAGGGCCGCCGCCGCGACGCCCAAGAAGGGCGGCACGCTGATCTTCGCGCGCAGCACCGCGCCGACCCAGATCGACCCCGCGAACTCAATCATCGCCGGTGACATCTACACGCTCGACAAGATCTTCGAGCCGCTCTACATCACCAGCGCAGCAGGCAAGCTGACCCCGTGGCTCGCCACCGGCTACACCACCAACAAAGCCCAGACCGTTTGGACCTTCAACCTGCGCCCGGGCGTCAAGTTCAACGACGGTACGCCGCTGACCGCGGCAGACGTCGTCTGGTCGATCGACCGCGAGCGCAAGAACACGGACGGCCCGCTCAGCTTCCTTGACTACGCGATCAAGAGCATCAAGGCCGACGGCACCGACAAGGTCGTGTTCACGCTCTCAACCCCGTGGGCGCCGTTCCTCTCAGACATCTCGGTCTTCGCCAACGCGATCCTGCCGGCCAACTTCGGCGGCAAGAGCGCCACGGCGTTCTGGGCCAACCCGGTCGGTACCGGCCCCTGGACGCTGGCCTCCTGGAAGCCCGACAGCAACATCACGCTGAAGGCGAACCCGCACTACTGGCAGCCCGGCAAGCCCTACCTCGACAGCATCACGATCAACTACGTCAGCAACCAGAATCAGCAGATCCTGCAGCTGACCGGTGGCCAGGCGCAGATCATCGACAACGTGCCGCCGTCGAACGTCGCCTCGCTGAAGAAGAACTCGAACGTCGACCTCAGCCTGTTCCCCTCCTGGCAGACCGACATCCTCGTATTCAACGAGGCAGTTGCACAGTTCAAGGACGTGCACGTGCGCCGTGCGATCGCCCATGCCATCGACACCGACACGCTCGTCGAGGCGACCAGCTTCGGCACGGCAAAGCCGGGCCGCGGCCTCTTCCCACCGAGCCTCGAGTACGCCGATCAGGACGCTCCGGCGCTCTCCTACAGCGTCAGCGCGGCCAAGGCTGAGCTGAAGAAGTCCAAGTACCCGAACGGCTTCTCCACGAAGCTGCTGATCTCCGGCGGCGTTGAGAAGTGGAGCGAGTTCGCCACAATCATCCAGGCCGCGCTGAAGCCGCTAAACATCGATGTGGCTATCACCACGCTCGACCATGCGGCCTTTGAGACCACGTTCCAGAAGTACGACTTCGACATGTTCATCGACTACGCGATCAACGACATCAGTGACATCGACGAGATGGCCTCGTTCAACCTCGACTACAAGAACGGCGGCTCCAAGTCGTACTGGTCGAGCTACAACAACCCGACCGTCTCCAAGCTGGTCGAGCAGGCTGAGGGCGAGTTCAACACGACCAAGCGCGCCGCCATCTACAAGCAGATCCAGGCGATCATCGCGCAGGATGTGCCGTTCGTGGCGCTCGACTACCCGCCGTACATCTACGCGACCTCGACCAAGGTGCGCGGCTTCGCCGTAAATCCGGGCGGCGCGTACCGCCTGGAGGACGTCTGGCTGGCGTGATCGAGCGGGCGGTCCACTCGATCTACGACTCGTACACGGGACGGCGGCTATTAGCCGCCGTCTTTGTGGTTATCGGTGTCGTGATCGCCGCGTTCATCCTGCTGCACGTGGTGCCCGGAGACCCGGCTCGCGCGGTGCTCGGTGAGCACGCCTCGGCAGGCGCCGTACTGGCCCTGGACAAGCAGTGGGGCCTCAACCAATCGCTGCCCGACCAGTTCGGCCACTACATCCATGACCTCGTCACCGGCCAGCTGGGCAGCTCGTACTTCTACCACGAGAACGTGATCAGCCTGATCGGGCAGCGCATCGCCCCCACGGCCTGGCTGGTGCTGTTCGCGAGCGCGCTGGCGGTGCTGATCTCGGTGCCGCTCGCGGCGATCGCGGCATCACGCCATGACCGCTTCGCCGATCACGCGATCCGCGCCGGCGGCGTCGTCGGCCTCGGCATGCCCGCCTTCTGGATCGGCATCGTCTTCATCGAGATCTTCGCCCAGCACCTGCATGTGCTGCCGACCGGCGGCTGGGGCAACAGCGACTGGCAGCACTTCGAGGGGCTGATCATGCCGGCGCTGACGGCGGCGCTGGCGATCATCCCGATCCTCGTACGCAGCCTGCGCGTCGGCATGCTCGAGGTCCTGGAATCGGACTTCGTCGCCTCGGCCCGCGCCCGAGGCCTCAGTGAACGCCGGGTGCTGCTGGTGCACGTCGCCCGCAACGCGGTGATCCCGACGATCACGCTGCTCGGGCTGAACATCGCCTACCTGGTCGGCAGCACGGTGATCGTCGAGCAGGTGTTCGCGCTGAACGGCGTCGGCTACCTGCTGGTCGACTCGATCACCAACCGCGACTACCCGGTCGTCCAGGGGCTGGTGCTGTTCATGGCGACCGCGGTCGTGCTGATCAACCTCGCCACCGACCTGATCAGCGCCCGCCTCGATCCGAGGATCCGGCTGCGATGAGCGCCACCGTGATCGAGATAGATCCGCCGCGTGTGCGGACGACGAGCCGCTGGTCAAGGCTCTGGGCCTACCCGTCGCTGACGATCGGCGTCGCGCTCTTCATCGTGATCCTGCTGGCGATCTTCGTGGTTCCGCTGTTCCTCTCCTACGGGCCCGACTCGCTCGATCTGACCTCGATCCTGAAGCCGCCGTTTTCCGCTCACCACCTGCTCGGCACTGACGAACTCGGCCGCGATGAGCTGACGCGGCTGCTCTACGCCGGGCGCACCGACCTCAAGGTCGGCGTGCTCGCGGTGATCTTCCCGTTCTGCTTCGGCACGGCCGTCGGCACGCTCGCGGGCTTCTACGGCGGCAAGCTCGACTGGATCGTGATGCGGATCGTGGATGTGCTGGTCGCGTTCCCGTTCTACGTGCTGGTGATCGGGCTGGTGTTCGTCGTCGGGGCCGGTACGCGCGGCATCTATATCGCCTTCGGCATCGCCGACTGGGTGATCTACGCCAGAACCGTTCGCGCCACCACGCTGGTGGTGCGTGAAGCGGAGTACGTCGCCGCCGCGCGCGTCGGTGGCCTCAGCGACCTGCGGATCCTGATCCGGCACGTGCTGCCCAACACGATCACCCAGGCGATCGTCTACAGCATGACCGACATCGTGCTCGTGATCATCGCCGTCGTCACGCTCGGCTACCTCGGGCTCGGCGTGCAGCCGCCGACCCCGGACTGGGGCGCGATGATCTATGACGGACAGAACTTCATCACCTCCAACTGGGAGCTCTCAACGCTGCCCGGAATCGCCGTGGCGATCACCGCACTCTCACTGTCGCTGATCGGTGACGGCCTCGCCGACCTGCTGAGGCCACGATGAGCGAGCCGCTGCTGCGCATCGAGAATCTGACGCTCTCGCTCGACGCTCACCATCACGGCGCCCGCGTCGTTGACCGCGTCTCGCTCGAAGTCGAGCGCGGCGGTTCGCTCGGCATCGTCGGCGAGTCCGGCAGCGGCAAGACGCAGCTCCTGCTCGCCCTCCTGGGTCTCACTGCCGGCGCCCGCGTCGCCGGCAGCATTCGCTATCGCGGCGAGGAACTCGTGGCCGCGCCGGACCGGTCCTGGCGGCCTCTGCGCGGCGCGCGCATCGCCATGATCTTTCAAGATCCGATGACGGCGTTGAACCCCTATTTGTCCATCGGCACGCAACTCACCGAAGGGGTGCGGCGGCACCGCGGTCTCTCGCGGGCGGCGGCCTGGCGGCGCGCGCTCGAGATGCTCGATGCGGTCCACATCACCGAGCCACGGCGGCGCATGGAGCAGCATCCGCATGAGCTGTCCGGCGGCATGCG
>PLES01000164.1 GCA_003137075.1 Solirubrobacterales bacterium | reverse complement strand
GACTACGCCTCCTTCGATCCGCGATCCCAGGGTGTCTCCCAGACGATTGCTCGGATCTACCGGGCTGCGGGGGTCGATTTCGGGATCATGTACGAGGGAGAGATGAACGCAGGCAATGACGTGCGCCGAGTCGGTGAGGAAGGTCTCTGGGAGCTCCTCGCCGAGGGGAACATCGAAGCGATCGGGGAGGCCGACTTCAGACGAATCGTGACCTCGGNNCGATAAAGGGCGGAGAGTTCCAGATCTCCCATCACACGACCTTCCTGCTTGAGCTGATCGAGTCGGGCAAGCTCAATGTGGAACGACCGCTCGGATACAGGGTCACCTATCACGACCCGTGTTACCTAGGCCGCCACAACGGCGAATATGACGCGCCGCGCAAACTGCTCGCGTACCTCGGCTGTGAGCTGATCGAGATGCCTCGCAACCGTTCCAACAGCTTCTGTTGCGGCGCTGGCGGCGGCCGGATCTGGATTCCGGACGAGCCCGGCACTGAACGACCCTCGCACAACCGCATCCGCGAGGCGGTTGATCTTGGCGACATCGACTACTTCGTGGTCTCCTGCCCCAAGGACGCCGCGATGTTCTCTGACGCTCTCAAGTCGTCGGGCAACCAGGACATGTTCGAGGTCAAAGAGATCGCGGAACTGATGGCCGAGGCGCTCGTGCTGCCGCTGATCTCCGGATCTTCCAAAGAGGTCTGAGCGGTGGCCCCGCGAGGATGTCGGACCCAAGCTAAACATCCAAATCCTATGTATGATTATCGAGTTGATGCGGCACGCCACGCAAACGCCACCGCCGCGCATGGCTGACTTCAGTCGCGCGGCAATAGCCGGCGTCTACCTGACTGAGCAGGGAGACCTCGCCCACATCCCCCGTGAGAAGCTCTACTGGCAAGCGGTGACGGGGGCGCTTGACGACGCTGGGCTGACGCTTGCCGATGTTGACGGCTGGGTCGGCGAGCCGCCGGCGGGCGTAGGGCTGCGGGAGAAGATGCCGGGTGCGGCGCTCGCCGATCTGTTGGGGCATCCGCTGCGCTTTGAGGCGACTACGCACATTGGTGCCTCGTCCGGATCCGCATGCGNNGGCGGCACTCGCAATAGCCAACGGGCTTGCGGACGTCATCCTCGTCGCCACCGCGGCCTCGGGCCAGGCCCAGAGCGGTTATCTCAGCGCCGACCGAGCGAAGGTCGTGGAACACATGGCCAAGCTCGGAAGTCCGTACGAATGGCTGTGGGGTACCACGCGGGTGGCCGACTACGCGGTCATAGCCCGACGGCACATGCACGAGTACGGCACCACGTCTGATCAGCTTGCCGAGATCGCCGTCGCTCAGCGCCACGGGGCCACATTGCACCCGTTATCTGTGATGGGGCCTCGTGGCGAGATCACCGTCGATGACGTGCTGAGCTCCCGGATGATCGCCGACCCGCTGCATCTACTTGACAGCTGCATCATCAACCAAGGCGGGGGAGCGATCGTCGTGGCCCGTACGGACGCCGTCCGTGACGCGGGCCGGCACGCTCCCGTGGTGGTCGCCGGCTGGGGTGAAGGTCACGGTTACCTGGACCCCAACAGCGCCCCCACGCTTACGGCGTTTGCCGGGCGTGAGGCGGCGGACACAGCCTTCTCCATTGCTGGGGTCACGCGGGATGAAATTGACGTCGTGGGCATGTCGGATCACTTCACGATCAACGTCCTGATCGGTCTTGAGGACGCTGGGTTTTGCGACAAAGGAGAAGGCGGGCAGCTCGTCCACAAGGGCGGTCTGGCGATCGGCGGCACGCTGCCCACAAACACGGCAGGCGGTTTCATGTCGTTCAGTCACGCCGGGAGTTGCGGGATGTACACGATGATCGAGGTTGTGCAGCAGCTGCGCCATGATGCCGGTCCACGTCAGGTGGCTGGAGCCCGGCTCGGATACACGCACGGCATGGGCGGAGTGTTCCAAGCCCACTATGGCGCCGTGCTGGCCAGGGCGTGATATGACGGAGCCAAGCTATGACAAATTCCTGCCGCCGGACGATCTTCCGGAGTTCCACCGGCCGTTCTGGGACTCCGTGAAAGCACACCAGGTGCGGTTGCAGCGTTNNCCAAGTGAGATCTGCCCCGGCTGCGGCTCGCTGAACGCTGACTGGACGCCGATCAGTGGGCGAGGCGTCGTCTACACATACACGATCGTGCACCGCGCGCCCACCGAGGCGTACCAGCGCGACGCTCCGTATCCGATCGTCCATGCCACGCTCGATGAAGGTCCCCGGATGATTGCCGGACTGGTTGGTGTTCCGGTTGACGAGGTGGCGGTCGGGCTTCCGGTTCATCTCATCTATGACGACGTCACCCCCGACGTGACGATCTTCAATTTCGCTCGTTGGGAGGAGTAGCCCCATGGCAGATGTAGTTGTTGAGAAGCATGACTCGGTCACCGTGATCACGCTGAACCGTCCGGAAGCGATGAACTCGCTGAGCGCGTCGGTGTTCGCCGGTCTCTCGGAGGCCATGCGGGACTTCAACGCCGATGATGATCAGCTTGTTGCCATCATCACCGGCGCCGGCACCAAGGCATTCTGTGCCGGAGGTGACCTGAAGGAGATGGCCGCGAACGTCAAGGGCGCCAGCCGGGTGCCGGTTTCAACGGCCCCGGATATCTCGGGGGTGGCGGCGGCGGACAAGCCCACGATCGCGGCCGTCAACGGGTTGGCGGTGTCCGGCGGCCTGGAACTCGCGCTGTGCTGCGACATCCGCATCGCGTCCAGCACGGCCTGGTTTGGTCTGTTCGAGGTCAAGCGCGGCATCCTGGCCGGGTTGGCCGTGAACACGCTGCCGAGGCTGATGCCCTTCGGCGCGGTGGCGGACTTGGTTCTCAGCGGCGACCGGATGACCGTCGATGACGCCTACCGGCTCGGATTGGTCCAGCAGGTGGTGGAGCCCGAGGATCTGCTCGATGCCGCATTCGCCAAGGCCCGGGCCATCGCGAGCAACAGTCCGACCGCAGTGTGGGGCAGCAAGCAGGTTCTGAAGTACTGGCGAGACCTTCAAATCGCCGAGTCGCAGCGCTACTACGAGGCCGTTGCCCACCGCGTCATGCTCTCCGGCGACGTGCTGGAGGGTCCGCGTGCGTTCGCCGAGAAGCGCGAGCCGACGTTCAGTCGCACGTGGCCGAGTCCGTACCCCGACCAAGCCGACTGGGGCGAGTGAATGGAGTGGGATGACAGCGCGCAGCTGCGGGAGTTCCGGGACCAGGCGCGCACGTGGCTCGAGGAGAACCGGCCGACGGACGGCCGGCCTGAAGACCCGGTGCAGTCCCGCGCTTACGACTCCGCGTGGATGCGTGCGATGTACGACGGTGGGTGGGCCGGTGTTGACTGGGAGCCTGAGTACGGAGGTCTGGGCCTTTCGCTGGTTGAACAGGTGATCTGGAACGAGGAGCTCGTCCGGACTGGAGCGCCTGGGTACCGCTGCTTCTCAGTTGCGTTCTCCCACGCAGGCCCGACGATCATCCTGCGCGGCCGCGAGGAACAGAAGGAGTTCTACCTGCCGCGCATCTTGCGCGGTGAGACGCCCTGGTGCCAGGGATTCTCCGAACCCTCGGCCGGATCCGACCTCGCCGCCATCCAGATGCGCGGCGTCGTTGACGGGGATGAACTGGTGGTGACCGGTCAGAAGGTGTGGACCAGCTACGCGAATCAGGCCGACTTCTGCGAGCTTCTGGTTCGAACCGACCCCGATGCCGAGCCGCACCGCGGCCTGACCTGGATCGCGATGGACATGCACCTGGCGGGTATCGACGTTCGACCGATCCCGCAGATCAACGGCTCGGCCGAGTTCTGCGAGGTCTTCTACGACGACGTGCGGGTTTCGCTAAGCGCCGTGGTGGAGGGAGTCAACCACGGGTGGAGCGTCGCCATGGCTACGCTGGCGGCCGAGCGCGGCCCCGGGTTCTTGGACCGGCGACTCAAACAGATCGCGGACCTCGACGACCTCATCGAGCTGGCTCGGAGCAAGGGCATGATGGCCGATGATGCTTTTGCTGATCGCGTCGCGGACCTGAGGGCGGCCACCGCGGCCGTCAGGTCAATGGCCTACTACCAGGTATCAGCGACGGAGAAAGGCAAGACGCCAGGGTTTGAGGCCAGCGGCATCCGCGCGTACTTCGTACAGCTCGAGCAGCTGGTCAGCCAGTTTGCGCTCGACGTACTCGGCCAGGACGCGCTAGCCACGAACAGCTGGACAACCCGCTGGCTATCCACGTTCGCCGCCCCGATCGCGGGCGGGACCAAAGACATCCTTAAGAACGTCGTCGGCGAGCGAGTGCTAGGTCTGCCGCGATGAACACCGCGCCCGATAAACCCCAGAGGGAGATCGCCCGCACAGCATCTCGGTTCCTCAGTAAGCGGATGGACATCGCGCGCGTACGTGAACTCGCTGAACGCCCCGATGAGCCGGCAGTTGACGGCACGTCCTGGTCAGCCATGGCGGACCTGGGTTGGTTCGGGGCGGGGGTAGCGGAGTCTCACGGCGGAGCCGGACTCGGCGTGCCGGAGCAGATCATGTTCTTTCGTGAGATCGGCCGGTATCTGACTCCGGGACCGGTGCTCGGCAGCTGTGTCGCCGCCTCACTGTTGGCGGGGACGGCGGCCGGCGAGCCGGTGCTCGCCGCCCTGCTCGACGGCGATCTGCGTTGCGGCATCCGAGCCGGTCAATCTGTCCTCGATGCTCATCAGGGCGACCTCTACCTCGACATCTCCCCGGAGGGCACATCGATCTGTCGTCTGGACGCGGGCGAGCCGGTTCCATCGCTGGATCCCGGCGCCCGTCTGACGCGGCCGATCGCGACCAGCACGGTGTATAGCGACCCGTCGAGCGCCGGCTTTGACCGGGTCAGCGTGCTGGCAGGCGCCACGCTCGTCGGTGTCATCGAGGCGGTGCGTGACCTCAGCACAGAGTACGCCAGAACGCGCGTCGCGTTCGGCAAGCCGATCGGCACCTTCCAGGCGGTCAAGCACCGGTGCGCCGAGATGGAGCTGGCTGCGTACGCGACCTTCAGTCAGGTCTGCCTGGCCGCGGTTTACCTCGAACACGGCCATCCGTCAGGCGGCTTCCAGGCAGCCTGTGCCTACAGGCTGGCCGGCAACCGCGCGCGCCTCGCGACAGAGGACACGATCCAGAACTTCGGTGGAATCGGCTTCACCGCTGCACATGACGCGCACCTCTACCTCAAGCGCGCACTAGTGCTGAGCCGGCTGATCGAGCCGGCGCTGG
>PLES01000012.1:626-2768 GCA_003137075.1 Solirubrobacterales bacterium | reverse complement strand
CTCTTCGTCCGCGGCGCTCATCTTCGCTATGCGCTTTCCGCCGCCAGCGAGCCGAAGAACTTGAGGTCCTCGTGCTCGAGCTGACAGACCTCGAGAAAGTGTCCGAGCTCGGCGCGCGCATCGACGTAGCCGGCCCTCACGCGGCCGGGAATCAGCATCGTGTAGTCGAAGCTCAGGCCGGCGCCGGCCAGCAGGCCGGCGACGTTCTCCCACGCCTCGTCACCGACTTCGATGAAGGTCGCGAGATGGTGCAGGCGGATCGCGAAGCTGCCATCGCCGGGCAGCGATTGACGGTAGAACTCGACCTCGCCGGAGACCGGCTCGATCACCTCGACGATCAAACCGCCGCGCGCAGCCATGGCGAAGCGTGCCTCCCAGGGCACAACCTCGTCACCGGCCATGAACGTGGCGCCGCCGCTCGGCACGCGGAACTGGTGCTCAAACCCGAAGCGGGTTGAGAGCTCCTCCAGCGCGCGATCAAGGTCGGTGGTCACGTAACCGAGTTGCCAGACGTTCGCGAAGAGATCCGCGACCGCGCGGACCGGTCTTGGTGCCGCGAACAGACCTTCAGTGGGACGGACAGCTGTATTTGGCGCCATGTATTCATGCTGCACCCAGCGGGACTCCCCGCGCATGTGTGCAAGCGCACCGATCGTTGACAACGAGGGCGTCGTTCAGACGCCCGAACTCAGACCGTTGAGCGTTTCTCTGAGCGCCCGTGGTTCGAATAGCGGTTCATGACGATCGACAGCGCCCCCGTGACCGAGCTGCGCTGCGCCTCAGAGAGCCCCGAGAAGATCCGGTCCTGCAGCTCGTCGACCTCCGGCGAGGCAACCTCGAGCACCTGGCGCCCGCTCTCGCTGAGCTCGTTGCGGATCACGCGTCCGCGAACCGGATTGACGCTGCGCTGAACGAGTCCACGGCTTTCGAGCTTGGAGAGAATTTCCAGCATTGACTGGGGTGTGACCAGCGCGCGGCGGGCAAGTTGCGCGTTGGAGAGGCCCGGTCGCAGCTTCAGCACCGACAGTGACGTGTACTCCTGGACGCTCAGGTCCCAGGCACGCAGCAGCCCGCGTAGCTCACGGCTGATGCCCTGGTTGAGCCGTCCGACGATGTAGATCAGGGAGGCCCCACGAGGGCTTTCGTTCAGAGCCGTTTGTGCCACAGGCGTCAACTTACCGGTCGCCATCGCATGAGGTAGGAATATGTTGCAAACGTTGCATGCAAGTCGTTAGTATTCGGGTCCCTGATATATAAAGTAGTAGCTGTCGCAGCAGAGGTTGGGAGGAGAGACCCATGAGTAACCCTGTAGTGGCCGGCCTCAAGACCGACCTCGCTGGTCTCCCGACGCTTGTCGGGACAAAGCTCGGCCCCACAGAGTGGGCGACGATGACGCAGGCCCAGGTGAACGAGTTCGCCGACCTTGTCGACGACCACAACTTCATTCACGTGGACGAGCAACGCGCGAAGCAGGGACCGTTCGGCGGCACCATCGCGCACGGCTTCTTCACGCTCGCCCTGGTTACCCCGGTGACGCAACTGCTCGAGGTCACCGACGCCAAGGCGAGCATCAACTACGGCATGGACAAGGTCCGCTTCCCCGCCCCACTACCGGTCGGCAGGCAGTACCGGGCGAGCGCTGAGATCCTCGAGGTAACCGAGGTCAAGGGCGGCATGCAGGCGAAGGTGGCGGCGTTGATCGAGGTTGAGGGCTCGGAGCGTCCGACCGTCGCCGCCGAGATCTTGTTGAGGTACTTCTCATGAGCGTGATCGGGCTGGAGGGCAAGGTCGCCGTCGTGACCGGCTCTGGGCGCGGTCTCGGGCGGGCTTACGCGGTCGCGCTTGCGGCCGCCGGGGCCGCCGTCGTCGTCAACGACGTTGACGATTCGGCGCAGGAGACCGTCAAGCTGATCACCGATGCAGGCGGCCGCGCTGTGGCGGAGACGGTCGCGATCGGCCCAAGCGCGGCCGCACAGCAGCTTGTGGACCGCGCCGTCGCCGAGTTCGGGCGCCTCGACATCATGGTCACCAACGCCGGAGTCCTGCGCGACAGGGTGCTCTGGAAGATGACCGACGACGATTTTGACCTCGTCATCGAGACGCACATGAAGGGCACCTTCACCTGCCTGCGGGCCGCCGCCG
>PLES01000012.1:0-614 GCA_003137075.1 Solirubrobacterales bacterium | reverse complement strand
CTGCGAGTATCCCGATCTACGAGCCGTTGATCCCGATCGTCGAGGCCGGTCAGCCGCTGCCCTTCGAGGTCCGCCATGACCACGCGATCGGCATGCCGCAGGAGTGCGCCGGACTGATCGTGTTCCTTGCTTCTGACGAGGCTGCCGGCGTCACCGGTCAGGCGATAGGCATCGGCGGGGACAAGCTCACGGTCTACTCGCACTCGGATGAAGCGGCCGTCGCCTACCTCGATGGCGGCTGGGATGCGGACTCGATCGAAGCCGAATGGGAGTCGAAGCTTTCGGGCTCCGCGCAGCCTTCGGGCGTCTCACTGCCGCCGCTCAAACTGACACCGCCGGAGGTATGAGCGCCATGGACCTGGACAAGATCGTCGCGATCGACGTGCACGTGCACGCCGAGCGCAACCACAATGAGGCGCAGGACCCGGTCACAAGCGAGGTGCTGGCCGCCGCCGCCAGGTACTTCGGGGGTCACCCGCCGCAGCCGATNNGTCGATGACGAGGCCGGCATGGGTCGACGCCGCCTCGGGAGCCAAGAAGTCTTGGAAGCCGCCCGCGCGAACCCGGACGTACTGATCCCGTTCGGGAGCGTCGACCCGCACAAGGGCAAGCTC
>PLES01000135.1 GCA_003137075.1 Solirubrobacterales bacterium | reverse complement strand
ATACCATCATGATGCGGTGATGCAGCGATGCGCGATTCGACCGTCGTCCAAAGCTTTCACAAGGGCCCCGCTCCGAGGAACAAGGGCGTTCGGTACCCCGCTGACCCGCTGAAGGTCGTCGCAGGCGAGCGAAGCCGGCCTGCGACCAGGTCGGTCTCGTTCAGCGCGAGCGCTTCGCTGATCCGTAGGCCGGCGCGCCACAGCACGACGATGATGCCGCACAAGCCCCGAGCGGGGCTCGCTCCTCGTCCGTCACGGCAAGGGCGACAAGTGTCGCGAGGTAGGGATGGATCGCTGGGCCTGGGCGCACCTTGGCCCGTGGCTCGAACTCAGAAGAGAACTGCCTGTCGGGCGACTGTTCTGCATCGTGTGCGGCCCGACGAGCGGACGGCCGTGCGCGTCAGCCGGGATCCGCGCCCAGCTTCACCACGCCCCCACCGTCGCAGGTGTTCGGCGGCGATTCGCGCCGCATCAACTCCGCCACGCGCACGCCGTCGAGATGTCACGTGAAGGGATCTCGCTGATCGTGATCCAACGACAACTCGGCCACGCCGATCTCGCGATCACGTCCCGATACCTGCGCGGGATCGATAACACCGAAATCATCGCAGCCGTCCATCAGCGGCCAGCGCCGAGGATCCCAGCCGACCCAAGAATCGCACTCCGCCGCTGAGGACTGCTCACGCCAGCAAGTGGTCACGCTTCGCCGCGGCCACTTGCTCGCCCATCGGCAAACCCAGGACGCCGCCGAGCCGAGTCAGGCCGCCGCGTGGTCGCCGAAGCGCCTGCCCGCTGGTGTCATCTCGGGCGATGAAAGCACTCGTCTGGCCTGGTCCGTGAGGGCCTTTAAGGTGTAGTAAGACTCGGTAGTATTACCAGCATGAGAGTAACTCAGAAGGGGCAGGTCACGATCCCGCTGGATGTCCGTCGCGCGCTCGGGATCGCTCCGGGAACGAATGTCCGTTTCGAGCTGGACGCAGGCAGCGCTCGCCTCGTTCTTGATCGCGGTCAAGCGGCCGCCGAGATTGAACGAAGCCGTGGTGCCGGTGATGTCGATCTCGGTACCGACGAGATCCTTGCGCTAACACGCATGTGAGCCAAACCGCCGGAACGGTCATCGACAGCAGCGTACTGCTGGACCTCTTCACAGAGGACACGACCTGGCTGAAGTGGTCGCAGACTCATTTGGTTGAGGCCGCCGAGCGCGGGGCGCTCGTGCTCAATGCGGTCGTGATCGCGGAGATCGCACCACGGTTCTCACGGATCGAGGCTCTGCGCGCAGCGCTACCGTCGATGTGCCTGATCGAGGAGATCCCAATGTCCGCCAGTTTCCTCGCTGGCCACGCGCACGCCGAATATCGCCGGGCGGGCGGCTACCGGCAAGCGATCCTGCCGGACTTCCTGATCGGCGCTCACGCCGCCGTGACGGGACGGCCGCTGCTCACGCGAGACCCAAATCGCGTCGCAACGTACATTCCCGGCACGGCCCTCATCTCGCCCTGACACCAACCCGGCAAATCGCCGCCCGAGCGATCGCGGCGGGTGTGTGCGTCGCATGAGGCAAAAGCAGTAGCAGGCCCCGGAGCCTGGTGGACCAGCTAGGGGATCAAGTCCACGGCCCCGCCGAGATCTGTGGCGAGCGCCTCATCAAGCGTCGCTAGTCGCGCTTGGCGGCTGGCGGCAAGTGATGCGAGGTAGGCGTCGGTGACCTGACGGTGGCCGGTGACGTGATCGAGCTCAACGTCTGTATAGGAGATCGAGTCCGGCCAGAACTCGACCCTAGGTGACTGTCGCAGCGTCGTGATGAGTTGTGATGCAGTAGCCGCCGTCTCACCGACGCGGATGAGGTACCGGACCAGCGCGCCTTCGGTGATCGGGCACAGCGCAATCCTGTCGGCCTGAGTGATCCAGGCCGTAACGCGTCCGTGATGCTCATGCTCGGCGATCACGAGTGCGATCACCGCGTTGGCGTCGAGCAGGTAGTTGCCGGTCACTCGTCATCCAGCGCGGCGGCGACCTCAACGGTGGTCACTGGCCGACCAAGGCTGATGACCGGCAACCCACTCACTGGATCGGTGGCGATCTCAACGGGTTCGCCCAGAGCGGCGAGGCCTCGGACGGTCAGATCGGCGACAGTCGCCGACAGGGATTGATGGCGAGACTCGGCAAGAGCCTGAGCGCGGCGATGGACCGCTGGCGGGAGATCAACCGTTGTTCGCATCGCCGCATCATATCAGCATCGCGTCTGATGCAGCAAGCCTCGACGGCTGTCAAACGCCGCCGTTGCGATGGCCCGCCCCGGCGCCCGCGGGATGCTCAAAGCAATCGCTGGCGAGTCGCGCGCACGTTGTCGGTTGTAGCCCGGACCAGCCTAAAGCCGCAGCCGCGCATGACTTCTGGTTTCGGTG
Source organism: Solirubrobacterales bacterium (assembly GCA_003137075.1). Taxonomy (GTDB): domain Bacteria; phylum Actinomycetota; class Thermoleophilia; order Solirubrobacterales; family Solirubrobacteraceae; genus Palsa-465. The sequence continues at coordinate 5,141 of PLES01000135.1, read as the reverse complement.
CGGAGGAGTCGCGTTAACTCTCTCGTCACGGGATTCATGGTCGCGGTAATTAACGTGTAGATGAGTCCGCCGAGCGCTTTCATCGAGTTTTACGAGCGCAATGCCGAGTCGGTGCTGCTGTTCTTCACAAGACGCACTCTGGATGTAGAGGTCGCCCTTGATCTCACGGCGGAGACGTTCGCTCAGGCGTGGCGCGGTTGGCCACGTGTGCGGATGGATAGCGTAGAGGAGGTTCAGGGTTGGATGTTTACGATCGCCCTGCCGTCAGACACGATGCTGAAGACTCAACCGATAAAGCACGCACGGCGTTGCCTCGTGCTCGAAGTCGCGCTCGTACACGAAGCCTGCTTTTTCCATGACGCGTCGAGATCGCTGGTTGGACGGCTGGGTAAACGCAACGAGTTCGGTTGCGAGCTGCGCTGCGTCGCTGATCGCAACCAGCTCTTTGCATATCGCCGTAGCTAGCCCTCGCCCCCACGCTTCTGACCGAAGCGCGTAGGCGACCTCGATCTCATCGACCCCGTCTATGCTCGCCCACCGCAGGCCGGCACGGCCGACGAACCGGCGCGTCTTGTGGTCCCGCAGCCCGTAGATGCCAAAGCCGTGCCGTCGCCAGTGCGCCACGTTCCGTTCCAGATAACGATCGGTCTCTGGACGATCCCGAACCCCGCCGAGGGTGGCCATCACGGCAGGATCAGCGTGCATCTCGCAAAGCTCATCCACGTCGTCCCTGGAGATCCTCTTCGCTACGACCGGACCCACGACAAAATCCTGCGGTAGCCGCATCGGCATCGCACCCAAGTATGTCGACGGATCGCGAACTGTTCATCGTGAAGACGCAGCCGCCTCGTCGAAGCCTGCGAACTTCTGCCAAACACTCGCAACGACGCCAAGCTGCCTGGATCGGTCGAAGGTCAGCAGGAGCACTGCGTCGCCAGGGCGATCGTGAGGGTCGACCCAGGCCAGACGTGAAAGCGATCACCAGCCACCGTTCGCCTGGGATAACGTTTTGGAGATGCTCAGCCTCCCCACCAAGCTTGACCACTGTGTGATTCACGTGTCGGACTGGGCGGCGTCCAACGCCTTCTACCAGGATGTGCTCGGGGCTGAACTGATCGATCGCGGGCACGGCGCCTGGGCCTACCGGTTCGGTAGTGAGCAGCTCAACGTTCACGGTCCCGGCGTGAAGGCGGGGCCCGTTGCCAAGATTCCGGTCGCGCCCGGGAACAGCGATCTCTGCTTTGAGTGGGACGGCTCGATCGAGACGGCTGCCGGGCACCTCACTGAGCACGGGATCGAGATCGAGATCGGACCAGTGGAACGCAACGGCGCCCGTGGCTCAGGAACCAGCGTCTACTTTCGGGATCCCGACGGAAGCCTCGTCGAGTTCATCTCCTACCAGAGCTGAAAGCCAGCCAACGAGCCGGGGGAGCGACACCAGCCTGGTGTTGTCACGAAAGCGCTCACCAGCTCGGCGACGTTGGACTGAGCAATGCGGTCGTTAGCGGTGCGCTGTTTCTGGCGGCACCGAACGTTAGGCTGCGTGCGGACGGCCGGCCCGTACTCGACAAGACGGAGGGGTGGGTAACGATGGGTGCTTCTGTTGCTGCTTGGCGTGTAAGGGCTCGCGGTGCCGGCGTTTTGGCTTGTCTGATCACGGTTGGTGTCGCACTGGTTGGGTCGCTGATGTTTGCTCGGGAGGCCAGCGCGACGACCTGCTCAACCGGGGCTGTGACGTTCAGCTCGACCGGTGCTGAGCAGTGCTACACCGTCCCGAGTGGCGTCACATCCCTGCGGATCGTGGCCGTCGGCGCGAGGGGTGCAAGTCAGGGCAGCGGCGCGGGCGGCTTCGGCGCAGTCGTGACCGGCCAGATCACGGTGACCGCCGGGCAGACGTTGTATGTCGAGGTCGGCGCCAGCGGGTCGGTCAACGGCGGTGTCTCGTTCGGCGGGGGTGGCAGCGCCGGTGGAGACGCCGGCTCCGGTGGGGGCGCATCCGATGTCCGGACGATGCCGGCCGCTGGCGGAGCCGCTTCGCTCAGCTCGCGGCTGCTTGTCGCTGGTGGCGGCGGCGGTGCCGGTGACTTTGGCTTGGGCTTGTCCGCGTCTCCCAACGGTGGCGCGGGCGGCAGCGCCGGCATCGACGCGCTCGGCGACGGCGGTGCCGGTGGAACCGGAGGGAACTACAGCAGTACCGACACCGGCGGCACGGGCGGTGGCGAGGGGACTCCCTCGGCTGGCGGGGCGGCCGGCGTTGGCGGCTCCGGCGGTAGTGGTGGGAGCAACGGAGACGCAGGAGCGTCAGGCAGCTTCGGCGCGGGCGCGAACGGGCCTGAGGGTGGAGGCGGCGGTGGCGGCTATTACGGCGGCGGCAGCGGGGGCGGGAACGGCATCGACAGTTTTGAGGACTTCGCCGCCGAGGGCGGCGGCGGGGCGGGCTCGAGCTTCGTCTCCCAGTTCGTGCTCGACGCGACCGTCGGCACGGACGCGACTGGCACGCCTGAGGTGACCGTCGTGCCGCTGGTCGCGACGGTGTCTTACTCGCCCGAAGCCGGGCTGAGCTTCTCGGGCACGCAGCCAATTGAGACGATCTCGAGCCCCGAGACGGTGACGATCCACAACACCGGCACAGGGCCTCTGCAGATCTCCGGCCTCACGTTCTCCGGCAGCGACCCGCAGGACTTCTTGGTCACCTACAACGCGTGCATGGGGCTGATCGCGCCGGGTGGCGACTGCACCCTAGGCGTTAGCTTCGCACCGCAAGCGCAGGGCGCTAGCAGCGCATCGCTGCAGATCACGAGCAACGACCCCAGCAGTCCGGCGGTGGTGTCACTGTCAGGCACCGGCGGGTTGCTGCCCCAAGGACCGACCGGCCAGACGGGCGCGACCGGCACGAGCGGGGCGACCGGCACCACCGGCGCGGCTGGGCCTCGGGGGCCGAAGGGGCCGGCGGGGAAGGTTGAGCTGGTGACCTGTAAGACCGCACGTAACGGCAACGAGAAATGCACGACCAAGCTGGTCTCCAAGCCGCTGAAGTTCAAGGCTGCACCCAGCGCCGCGAGAGCGAGGGTTGAGCGTGGTCGGGTGCTCTGTGCGACCGGCTTCGCGCTGCCCACGGCGCATCACGGCTGGCAGCTGCTGCTCAGCTACCGCCGTCGGATGACGGCTGGCCGCTACACGATGACCCTTCGTCGTCGCAGCGCGGGGCGCTGGCTAACGGACCGCCAGACGATAACGATCGCCTGACTCCAACCGACGCTGTTGACGGGGGCACAAGCCGCCCTTGTTCACCCAATGCCCGGGTGCGTCAACTAGCAGGCACCCGACGAGGTCGTTTGATCGAGGTCATGGACCGGCTGCTGCCGACGATGGCAATCCTCGCCGGGGAAGAACGACAAGCCACGACCGCATTGGCGACGCCTCGCTCGTCGGGATGGGGTGCAGCGCCGACCATCGCCAGCGTGGTGCAGTGTTCGCGCCCGCGTATTGCGTGGTTCTCAGAGCATCGACGTGAGGACTCCGCCGTCGGCGCGTACGGCGGCTCCGTTTGTGGCGGATGAGAGCGGGCTGGCCAGAAACAGCGCCACGTTGGCGATCTCAGCGGGCTCGATAAATCGCTGCAGCAGCGTCGTCTGATTCCCGGCGATAATCGCCGCTTTCAATTCGTCTGCCGCCATCCCCTGGGCCTGGGAAATCTGATTGACGACGTGAGCGACGCCGTCAGAAAAGGTGGGCCCGCCGAGAATTGTGTTGACGGTGACGTCGGTTCCTCGGGTCAGCTTGGCAAGGCCGTTGCTCAGCGCGAGCATTGCAGCCTTCGTTACGCCGTAGTGGACCATGTCGGCCGGGATGTTGACCCCGGACTCGCTGCCGATGAAGATGATTCGTCCCCATCCCCTGGTGAACATGCTGCTGAGTGCGTGACGTGAGAGGCGCACGCCGCTCATGAGGTTGACATCGACGTAGTGCTGCCAGTCCTCGTCAGAGATCTCTTCGAACGGTTTGACCTCGAACAGTCCGACGTTGTTGATCAAGATGTCGAGATCTCGCAGGGAATCCTGGAGCTGACCGACCTGTTTGGGGTCTTCGAAGTCGGCGGCCACTCCCGAGATCGACGCGCCCGGTACCTCGGATCGGAGTTTCTGCACCGCCTGCTCAACTCTTTCGTTGCTGCGCCCATTGATTACGACCGTGGCGCCCTCGGCGAGGAGGGCCGCCGCGATGGCGTACCCGATCCCCTGGGTCGAACCACTGACGAAGGCGCGCTTGTTGGTCAACTGCAGATTCATGTCTCTCAAATACCTTCCGGAATTCGGCCGCGACGCGCAGCCAGCACTTGCTCAGTCAAGTCAAAGGTAGCCGGTTTGACTTGACTGAGCAAGTCATCGCGGCGATATCCGCCGCTCGCATGGCGTAATCTGGGAGCTATGTCTGAGCCCGAGGAGCACGTGGTCCTTGATCGTGATGACCTCGAAGCCTGGGCCGCTCTGGCCACGATGCTGGAGTGGTTGCCGGCGGCGCTGGATGCTGGGCTGCGGCGCAATGCCAACCTGACCCACTTCGAGTACGGCATCTTGTACGCCCTCGCCGACGCGCCCGATCACACGCTGCGCATGAGCGTCTTGGCCAACTACGCAAACAGCTCGCTTACCCGACTGTCCCGTGCGGCAGCGCGTCTTGAAACGATGGGGCTCATGCACAGAGCGCCCGATCCCTCCGACGGGCGCTACACACTGGCAACCCTGACCAAGCTTGGACTGGAGAAATTCCAGCATGCCACCCCCGGACACGTGCAGACCGTCCACCAGCTGATCCTCGACCCCCTCACGCAGGCGCAGAGGCGTCAGCTACGCGAGATCAGCCGGCGGATCACGCGAGCTATCCGAGACGAGGAAGGTTGGCAACCTGCCACATCCCGCGATCGTTCGGGCTAGACACCCTGTATTCAGGACGACGCGTTCTGCCAAGAGCGACTGCTTGGCGAGATTCTGCCGTCGTGTGGAAAACAACTGTTCAGCTCACGAGTGCCTCGCCACCACACGAATCCCGAGAAGCGCCAGCGCCAGCAGGATCGCTTTCAACGGCGCTTCTTGCAGAAACTGGCGATTCCTCTGGCGAGAGGCTGTCCTGAAATACCGGGC
>PLES01000065.1 GCA_003137075.1 Solirubrobacterales bacterium | reverse complement strand
GGCGCCGCCGACCAGGAAGACGGACTGCGGATACCCGCTGCCGAGCGCTCGGAGCAGGCTCGAGACGGCTGCCATAGACGCGGCCCGGGCTTGAAGTTCTGGTGTTGGGAGAAGGGCCACGTTACGAGGAATTCTTACGCCCGCTTTAGCGCTGCACGGGGATGCCGCCTGATCTGCGGCTACCCTACGCCCCGCATGCGTCTTCCGAGACTGCCGAGAGAGAACCGTGGTACTTGGATGGCCGCAATTGCGCTCGCGGTTGTCGCCGTCATCGTCGCAGGCCTTGCCGTGCACGAGCTGACCAAGCAGAAGTCAGTGCTCAACAAGAATGTGGCGATCAACACGGGTGCGTCGACCGCGACCAAGGCCGGTAAGAAGACCGCAAACACCTTCCTCTGGCCTTTATACGGGCTCAACGATGCTCGCACCCGCGTCTTCGAGGGCCCGTCGGATCTCGAGCCGCCGTTCAAGACCGGCTGGAAGCTGAGCGGCAACGCGCCGCTCGAGTTCCCGCCCGACATCGACGGCAACGTCATGTACTTCATGGATGACCACGCATCCGTCAACAAGGTCAACCTCAAGACCGGCGTCCGGTATTGGCGCAAGCACGTCGGCGTGTGGTCAGCCGCCAGCCCCGCGTTGGATCCGAAACTACACCTGCTGTTCGTCCCTGTTCTCTCGCTGACGCAGGACTCGCCGGGCAACGGGCAGTTTGTCGCCATGTCGATGAAGAACGGCAACGTGATCTGGAAGGACCCGCTGCCCTCGGGCAGTGAGTCTTCGCCGTTGGTCTGGCACGGAACCGTCTACTTCGGTGACTCCGGCGGCACCGTACACGCCGTCAAGGCAACCAACGGCAAGCAGCTTTGGCAGTTCCCCACCGACGGACCTGAGAAGGGCGGCCCGACCCTCTCCAAGGGCATCTTGTACTTCGGCAACTACGCCGGTCAGCTCTTTGCGGTCAACGCCACCACGGGCAAGCAGGTTTGGGAGGCGAACCCGGGCGGAACCGTCTACGCGAGCCCGACAGTCGCCTACGGCCGTGTCTACGTCGGTAGTACCAATGGGTTCATGTACTCATACTCGGCAACCACAGGCGTGTTGGGATGGTCGCGGGACACCGGCAACTACGTCTACTCGTCAGCCGCAGCCGACACGGTGCCGAAGCTTGGCGCGACCATCTACTTCGGGTCGTACACCGGCACTGCCTACGCGCTCAACGCCGCGACCGGGGCAATCGACTGGAGTGAGAACCTCGGCGGTGACCACCCCTCGATCTCCGGCGCCGCCTCGATCGTCAACAACGTCGTGTACTTCTCAGGGGTGTACCACGGCCTTACCAAGGGCTACAACGTCAGCACCGGGGCGCAGGTCTTCAGCTATCCGGACGGCGCGTACACATCAACCATCGCTTCGCCGCGTGCGGTCTTTTTGATGGGCCACTACACGCTGTACCAGCTGCTTCCGACGCACTAGCGCGCTTCTACGCCGCTCAGATCTGTCACCCGAAAGGAGCGTGTATGCGCTTTCCCAGGCTGCCCAGAACGAATCTTCGTACGCGCAGCGCCTTTGGCGCGCTGCTGCTCTGCATGCTGATCGTCGGTGCGTGCGGCTCCAGCAAGCCCGTACTCAAGCGCGTGGTTCACCCGCAGGTCGTCTTCAAGCACGCCAAGGTCGCGGTCAAGGTCACCAAGAAGAAGCCGGCCAACCACCCGTTCCTCTGGCCGATCTATGGACTCAACGACGCCCGCACCCGCGTCTTCGACGGTCCAGCCGACCTCGAACCGCCGTTCAAAACCGGCTGGAAGCTGAGCGGCAACGCGCCGCTTGAGTTCCCGCCGGACATCGACGGCAACGTGCTGTTCTTCATGGACGACCACGCCACGGTCAACAAGGTCAACGCGACAACCGGCCGTCGCTACTGGCGCCATCAGATCGGCACCTGGTCGGCCTCGACGCCTGCGCTTGATCCGAAGCTTCACCTGATGTTCGTATCGGTGCTCTCGATGGACAGCGACTCGCCCGGTGACGGGCAGTTCGTGGCGCTCTCAATGAAGACCGGGCAGTACGCCTGGCGCGACCCGGTTGCCGCCGGGAGCGAGACCTCGCCGCTGATCTGGGGCAACAACGTCTACTACGGGGACGCCGACGGCCACCTCTACGACGTCAGCGCCCTGACCGGCAAGACGATCTGGTCTGTCGCCACCGACGGCCCCGTCAAGGGCGGCGTCACGCTCTCCCACGGGATCATCTATGTCGGCAACTACGCGGGCCAGGTCCTCGCGCTCAAAGCCAGCAGCGGGGCGCAGGTCTGGCAGGCGAGCGTCGGCGGGCACGTCTACGCGAGCCCGACCGTCGCCTACGGCCGCGTCTACGTCGGCAGCAGCACCAGCGGCGGCGTGTATTCGTTCTCCGCAAGGACAGGTGCGCTCGCGTGGTCGCTCAGCACCGGTGACTATGTCTACTCTTCCGCGGCGGTCGACAACACGCCGGGCCTCGGCCCGACCGTGTACTTCGGTTCGTACACCGGCACCGCCTACGCGGTCAACGCCCGGACCGGCGCGGTCGACTGGACCGCTGATGTAGGTGACTCGATCTCCGGCGCCGCGTCGATCGTCAACAACGTCGTCTACTTCTCCGGCGTCTACCCAAGCTCGATACGTACCCGCGGGTTCAACATCACCACCGGGAAGCAGGTCTTCACCTACCCGGATGGGGCCTACACCGCCACCGTGGCCTCACCCCGCGCGGTCTACCTGAGCGGTCACTACACGCTTTACGAGCTATTGCCCACGCACTAGGTGCGTGCGACCCGGTTCGCAGTTCGCAGGCTTCGAGCCCAGGCGTTCTTTGCGCCTCCGGTCTCCCATAGTGCACTGGATCCGCAAAGAACGCACGGTCGCCCCGGACGCGGAGCGCAACCAGGGTTAGCCGTTCGCGTCAGCCGGAGTTAGCTGCAGCGCGCAGACCGTCTCGACCGGCTTGAAGCCGACCGATTCGTAGATCCCGATCGCGTGGTACTCCGGGTCGGTGACGATCACGAAGTGGTCCACATGGTGCGCCGCCGCTGTGAGCCGCGCCGCTTCGACAAGCAGGCGTGAGGCGATGCCGCGGCGCCGATGCGACGCCAAGGTATCGACCTGCTGGTAGCGCGCCCGCGCGTCGGTCACGATAATGCCGAGCGAGGCGACGCCCTGATCGCCATCGAGTGCGACGAACCAGCCGCCACGGCCGGCCCGCAGGAGCTTACGCTGCCCCGCCTGGCGTTCGCGCAGGAACCGCAGGTGATATTCGCCGCCGGTGCCGGGTGGCGGCTCCGCGGCTTGTAGGTCGATCAGCTGCGTCCAGAGCTGTTCGTCCTTCCCCACCTCCGGGTTCAGGGCGCGGATCTCGACCTCGCGGCTCTCCCGCGGGTGCGCACGCAGGGCGTCCGCACCCGCGATCAGCCCGGTTGAGCGGCTCAGCTCATAGCCCCGCGCGATGAACTCTGGGTCGGCCGCGCCGGTCTCGCCGTCAACGCGATCCCAGCCGAAGGTGCGGTGGGCGACGCGCGGCAGATCGGCAAACTCGCGCACGAACAACTGCTCCCAGCGCTGCCTGTCGCCGGCCGCCGGAGGCTCGTCAAACATCAGGAAATTGCCCCACCAGAAGGTCTGGTTCGAGGGCGACCGCACCACCCAATAGCCGTCCCGTCGAATCAGCTGATGATCGAGTCCGAGCACGTCAATGTCGGTTGCGAATACAAGACTTTTCATGATTTGCTCGTATTTCGCCACATCTAGGTCGGTCGAGCATGGTATCCTGTACGACCTATGCGCTGTCGAAGTGGTAGTCACTGTCAGGAGCCGGCCGTCAAGGGTCGTCGCTTCTGCGCGGAGCATGCAGCCCAGCTCGATCGCATGCGCGAAGAGCTTAAGGACGCTGCCGCTGCCCGCATCGGCCGTGGTCGACCCAAGCGGTCATCCACCTGCTGCCGTCCGGGCTGTTATGAGCCCCGCGTTCCCCCGGCCGCGTATTGCGATACGTGCAGTGCGCTGGGGTACGTAGAGGAAGCCGCTTAGCGCGGTCTTCCCGGATTCGTCTTGGTCCTACGCTACCTCTCGCACGGCTACGCCTGCTGCGGCGAGGTAGCGTTTGACCTCGGCGACTGTGTGCTGGCCATAGTGGAAGATCGATGCGCACAGCACGGCGTCGGCGCCCGCTTCGAGCGCCTCGACCAGATGTTGCAGCTCTCCGGCTCCGCCTGAGGCGATCACCGGTACGTTGACCGCCTCCGCGACAGCGGCGGTCAGCTCAAGGTCGTAGCCGGCGGTGGTGCCGTCACGATCGATGCTGTTGAGCAGGATCTCCCCCGCCCCGCGCTCGACGACCTCGCGCGCCCACTGGACCGCGTCGCGACCCGTCGGTGTGCGCCCTCCGGCCAGGTACGGCTCCCACGAGCGTCCGTCCGCTGTGCGCTTCGCGTCAAGCGACACGACAACACACTGAGCCCCGAACTGTGCGGCCAGCTCGTCGATCAGCTCAGGCCGGTCGAGCGGCGCCGAGCTCAGCGAAACCTTGTCAGCACCGGCATCGAGCACCGCCTGAGCGTCGGCCACCGAGCGAATGCCGCCGCCGATCGTGAACGGCACAAACACGTCATCAGCGGTGCGCCTGGCCAGGTCCACGACGGTCCCGCGCTTGTCCGATGTGGCCGTGATGTCAAGGAAGACGAGCTCGTCGGCGCCGTCGGCGTCGTAGCGGCTCGCAAGCTCGATCGGATCACCGGCGTCGCGCAGGTCGACGAAAGCGGTGCCCTTCACCACCCTGCCGCGATCGACATCAAGACACGGGATCACGCGCTTGTAGTGCATCAGCGCAGCTTGTCCAGCAGCGCTTGGGCGTCGCCGACGTCGAACTTGCCCTCGTAGATCGCCTTGCCGACGATCACACCGGTCATGTTGACCTGGCGCAGTTTCGCCAGCGCCTCGAGATCGGCCAGCCCTGCGATGCCGCCTGAGTATGTGAAGGTGCCCTGGACGACACCTGCGACCTCACGAGCCCCGTCGAGGTCAGGACCGGTCAGCATGCCGTCCCGATCGATGTTCGAGTACACGAAGCGGCGCACGCCGCGGTCGTTGAGCCGCATAATCGCGTCGGCCACCGGCACCTCGGTCTGCTCGATCCAGCCAGCTGCCGCCAGCAGACCACCGCGGGCGTCAACGGAGACGACCACCCGGTCACCATGGGCTGCCAGCACCGCATCGAGGAACTCGACGTCGCGGAACGCGGCAGTGCCGAGGATCACGCGCGTCGCGCCGGCCGCGATCACACCGGCGACGGCCGCCTCACTGCGCAGGCCGCCTCCTACCTGGACGGGCACCTCAAGCGCGCTGGCGATGCGCTCAATCGCGGCCAGGTTCGCGGGCACGCCGCTACGAGCGCCGTCGAGGTCAACGATGTGCAGCGCCCGCGCGCCGGCGTCGACCCAGCGCCGGGCGGCGTCGAGCGGGTCCGCGTCGTAGTCGGTCTGCTGGGCGTAATCACCTTGCGCGAGACGCACGGCCTTGCCGTCGATGATGTCGATCGCCGGGTACAGGATCATGGTCGCGACGTTAGACGTTCACGGCAGCGCTGGCGCGACGACTCGCGAGCTGTGCAAATGCCGACAGCAACAGCAGGCCGTGACGCGAGGACTTCTCAGGATGGAACTGCGTGCCGTAGACGTTGGCCTTGGCGACGATCGTCGGGAAGTGCTCGCCGTACTCGGCGCTGCCGACCAGGTCGGCGCGGTCGACGTCAGCGGCCACGTACGAGTGCACGTGGTAAAACGGGCACCCAATCTGCGGCAGATCCGCCGTCAGCGGCGAAACCTGTTCGAAGCGCACCTCGTTCCAGCCGATGTGCGGCACCCGCAGGCCGTCGGCGTGGAGTTCGCGCACGTGACCGGCGATCAGGCCGATGCCGGGCGTCTGCATCCCCAGTTCGCTTGAGGATTCGAACAGCAATTGCATACCGAGGCAGATCCCCAGGAACGGTGTCCCGGAGGCGGCCCGCTCACGCATCAGTTCGTCGAGTCCGCGTTCACGCAGGTTCGCCATGCCCTTCGGGAAAGCGCCGACGCCTGGAAGGATCACGGCGTCGGCGGCACGGATCGCGTCGTGGTCACCGGTGATCGTGGCATCGGCCCCGACCCGCACAAGCGCCTTCTCAACCGAGCGTCGATTCCCCATGCCGTAATCAACGATCGCGATCGACGGCCGGAGGTCGCTGGTCACGTCAACGTTCCCTTGGTGCTCGGAACCCCGGTCTCGGTGGGATCGACGGTCGTGGCCGCACGCAGAGCGCGGGCGACCGACTTGAAGATCGCCTCAATCACGTGGTGCACATTGGTGCCGGCTTCAAGGTTCACGTGCAGCGTCAGCTTGGCGTTGCTCNNGTCGCCGCGCTCTGGAACGTCGATGCCGTCGTCGCCCGCCAGCGCGCGCAGGAACTCCTCGGTCAGCTCGTGGTCGTAGTTGCCGATCGCGCCAACCGGCATCTCGGCTTCAAAAACCAGTAGCCCGCGCCCAGAGATATCAATCGCCGTGGTGGCACGCGCCTCGTCCATCGGGATCGTCGCGCTGCCGTAACGGAAGATCCCGGCGCGGTCGCCGAGCGCCTGATCGAGCGCCTGGCCGATACAGATGCCGACGTCCTCCACCGTGTGGTGAGCGCCGGTCTCGAGGTCTCCCGTGGCGGCTACCTCGAGGTCAAGGCGCCCGTGCCGCGCGAGCAGATCGAGCATGTGATCGAGAAAACCGACGCCGGTGCTGCATTCGCCGGCGCCGTTGCCGTCGAGCGTCAGTTTGACCTTGACTTCGGTCTCGCCGGTCTTACGTTCAATTGTCGCGCTGCGAGTCATTGCTCTCGATTCTGCCCGATTCGGATTTCCATCGACTGTGCGTGCAGCTCAAAACCCTCGGCACGAGCGAGCGGAGCCGCTGTGCGCGCAAGGTGATCATGATCGGCGATGCGGACCTCGGTAAAGGTGCGCCGGAAGTGCTGGGGCCCGAGCGCCGAGGCGAAACGGGCAGCGCCGCTGGTCGGCAGCGTGTGGTTGGAGCCGGCGATGTAGTCACCAAAGGCGGTGCCGGTGCCCACGAACACGCAGCCGGCGTGCGAGACCCGCGGCGCCAACTGCTCGGCCTGCGGGCCGAGCAACTCCAAATGCTCGGGCGCGAAGGCCTCGCTCAGCTCGTGTGCGAATTCGAGCGAAGGTGCGAGCACCAGGCGGCAGACGGCATCGGTGTCGGGCAGCGTCTCGTCAAGCCGTGCCGCGAGCGCGCTGAGCAGCGCCGCATCGGTCGAGACCACCACGACGATCGTGCCGGTCCCGTGCTCAGCCTGGGCCAGCACGTCGAGCGCTAGCGGCTCAAGGTCATATCCGGGGTCAGCGATGACCAGCAGGTCACTCGGCCCCGCGAACGAGTCGATCCCGACCCGGTCAGAGAGCTGGCGCTTTGCTTCCTGGACGTAGAGGTTGCCTGGGCCGACGATCACATCGACCGCCTCGACGGTCTCGGTCCCATAGGCGAGCGCGGCGATCGCCTGTGCGCCGCCCATCCGGTAGACCTCGTCGACCCCGGTGATCGCGCAGGCCGCGATGATCGCTGAGTTGACAGTGCCGTCACGCCCGGGCGGCGAGCAGACCACGACCTGCGCGACGCCGGCCGCGCGGGCGGTTGCAACGCCCATCACCACGGTGCTCGGATACGACGCGCGCCCGCCGGGCACGTATACGGCGGCACGTCCGACGGCCGCGTCCCGGACCACCACCTGGTGAGTCCCGAAATCGACCGTCGTTGGTTCGCGCAGCGCCTCACGAGCGACCCGCCCGACGTTGTGGTTGGCGAGCTCGATCCCGGCGACGACCGCCGGATCGAGACCGGCGCGCGCCGCTTCACGCTCGTCAGCGGTGACACGCAGCTCAGGAGCCGGCTGACCGCGGGTGTCGTGCAATTCGGTGTAGCTCCGCACCGCCGCGTCGCCGCCCGCGCGCACGTCCCCGATGATCGCGGCAACGGCAGCGCCGACGACGGTGCCGCCCGGCACCAGCCGACGCAGATCGGCAGCGACGCTGCGGGCGTCGCCGGACGGTGTCAGCGTCTCACTTCTCAACGGTGTCGGCGATCTTTGCGAGCAGCGCGTCAATCGCGCCTGCTTTGAGCCGGTCGGCGACCGGGTTGGCGATCAGGCGTGCCGTACAGACCAGAATCTCCTCGCGGATGATCAGGTTGTTCTCGCGCAGCGTCGTACCGGTGGCGGTGAGGTCGACAATCGCGTCCGCGAGGCCGGCGAGCGGCGCCAGCTCCACCGAACCCTTGACCTCGACGATCTCTGCCTGGCGGCCGGTCGCCAGGAAGTGCTCGGTCGCGATCTTTGGATACTTGGTCGCGATCTTGACGATGCCCAGCCGCCGCAGCGCGTCTGCGACCGGGTCGGCGCCGGCTTCAGACGCGACGATCATCGTGCAACGACCGTAACCGAGATCGGCCAACTCGTGGACATCGCGTTCGGTTTGCTCTGCCAGCACGTCCTTGCCGGTGATGCCGATGTCGGCGGCGCCGGCCTCAACGTAGGTCGGGACGTCTGACGGCCGCATGGTGATGATGCCAACGTCCCGGAACAGCAGCTTGCGGTCGTTTTCGCGCACCTCGCGTGTGTCGATGCCGACGCTCTCAAGCAGGTCGAGCGTCTCCGTGAAGAGCGCTCCACGCGGCACGGCGATGCGCAGCGCCACGCTCTGATCGAACTCAACCACGCTCGCGCTCCTCCGCCGCAAGGGCGATGTGGACACGCTCGACCTCGAGCGCGAAGCCGACCGCGGGTAGATCACGCCCGAAGGCGCCGAGCAGGTCGTCGTAGCGGCCGCCGCTACCGAGTGGCAGGCCATGCGCGGGGTCGTAAACCTCGAACACCGCCGCCGTGTAGTACCCGAGCTCCCGGACCAGGCCGAAGTCGAAGATCACGCGCTCCGCGACGCGTTCGGGCAGCAGCTCGAGCAGCGCCCGCATCCCCGTGCCGGCGTGTGCCAGCGGACCCGTGAGGTCGTCAAGAATTTCGGGGCCGCCACGCATCCGTGGGACCGTCAGCAGCAGCTGCGCCTCGGCGCCCTGGAGATTGAGCCTGCGGACCTCGCGTTCAACGCCGACGAAGTCACCGGCCGCGAGCTCGGTCAGCAGCAGCTGACGCGCGTCGGCGTCGACGTCCAGCTGGTCGAGCAGCTCCGGATAGAGCGCCTGGTCGCCGACGCCGATGCGGAAACGGCGCAGACCGACCGCCTCGAGCGCGTCGCTGAGCACCGTCAAGGCCTCGGCGGTTCCCGCCGGCCCGGGAGCGCCGATCAGTTCCACGCCCGCCTGCAGGAACTCGCGAGATTGCCCGCGCTGCCGACGCACCTTGCGGTAGGCGTGGGCGAAATAACAGAAGCGCAGCGGCAGCTCGGCGGTGGCGTAGCGGTTCCCCACAAGGCGGGCGATCGGCACCGTCATGTCGGCCCGCAGCACCATGACGTTGCCGTCCTCGTCAAACAGTCGGTATGAGCCGTTTGACGTCACCCCGTCGCGTGTGAAAGTCCGCTCGTACTCGAGCGCCGGCGTGTAGACCTCGCCGTATCCGGCCTTGTCGAAGACGGCACGCATCCTCTCCGTGAGGTCACGGAGCTCGCGCATCTCGTCGGGCAGCACGTCGCGTGTGCCGCTGGGAATGCGATCAGCCATCTGGTCTTAGGGAATCAGACTTACGAGGTGCGAGCGGATTGGACGCGCGGCCGGGCGCTACGAGCGGCTGGCCGTGTCTTCGACACGCTCGATCCGGGCCCCGAGCGCCCGCAGGCGTTCGTCGATGCGCTCGTATCCGCGATCGATCTGGCGCACGTTGCCGATCTCAGTTGTGCCCTCGGCGCAGAACGCCGCGATCAGCATCGCCATGC
>PLES01000046.1 GCA_003137075.1 Solirubrobacterales bacterium | reverse complement strand
CAAGACAAACCTCGAGCGCTTCACGCGGATGCTGCAGGGACAGCGTGATCTTGCGACGGTGTCAAAGATGGTGCTCTCAGAGCTCGCACCGCTGTTGTCGGCGCAACACGGCGTCTTCTACACGCTCGCCAGCCTGGAGGACGGTGGCGAGCCAGTGCTTCAGTTCCAGGCCGGATACGGCTACAAGGAGCGCAAGCACCTGAAGAAGAGCTTCGCGCTCGGGGAGGGGCTCGTCGGGCAGTGCGCGGAGGAGAAGGAGCGCATCCTGCTCACGGATGTACCCGGTGATTACATCCTGGTCAACTCTGGCCTCGGCGAAGCTCCCCCGCTCAACATCATCGTGCTGCCGATCCTCTTCGAGGGTTCGGTGCGAGCGGTTGTCGAGCTCGCATCGCTAAGCCGGTTCAGCCCGACTCACCAGGCCTTCCTTGATCAGCTCACCGAGAGCATCGGCTTGGTTCTCAACACGATCGAGGCCAACACACTCACCGAGAACCTGCTTACGCAGTCCCAGTCCCAGGCACAGGAGCTGCGTTCGCGCCAGCAGCAGCTGCACACCTCAAACGACGATCTGGGCAAGCAGGCGGAACGCCTCGCCGAGAAGAACGCGGAGGTAGAACGCAAGAACGAGGAGGTGGGGCGCGCAAAGCGCATGGTGGAGGAGAAGGCCGAGCAGCTGGCGATCTCCTCCAAGTACAAGTCGGAGTTCTTCTCGAACATGTCGCACGAGCTGCGTACACCGTTGAACAGCCTGCTGATCCTCGCAAGCGAGCTGGAGAGCAACGCCGGGGACAACCTCACAGAGACGCAGGTGCAGTACGCCAGCGTGATCCACTCATCGGGCATCGATCTGCTGCGGCTGCTGAACGACATGCTCGATCTGGCCAAGGTCGAGTCGGGCACGGTTACGCTCGAGGTCAGCGCGATGTCTCTCACGGAGTTCGTCGGAGCGCTTGAGCTGGAGTACACGGAGGTAGCCAGCCTGAAAGGCCTTGAGTTCGTCGTCGAGCTTGCTGCGAACGTGCCCGCCACGGTCATGACTGACCCCGGCCGCATGCGCCAGGTGCTCAAGAACCTGCTTTCGAACGCTTTCAAGTTCACCGAGCAAGGCGAGATCAAGGTACGGGTCGAGACCGCGACCGGCGGCTGGAGCCGGGACCGTGACCTGCTTGAGCGAGCGGAGACCGTGGTCGCGTTCAGCGTGATTGATACCGGCATTGGGATCCAGGCTGACCTCCAATCGAGCATCTTCGAGGCGTTTGCCCAGGCTGACGGCACCACTGCGCGTAAGTACGGCGGCACTGGCCTGGGTCTATCGATCTGCCGTGAGTTGGTACGACTGCTCGGTGGGGAGATCGCGCTTGCCAGCACACCCGATGTGGGCAGCACGTTCACGGTCTACCTCCCCGCGACCGGCATTGATGGCTCGCGACTGCTGACGCCGCTGGACCTTGTCCCCCTGGCTACCGAGACGGCTCAGGAACTGGTCGCCCGTGCCCCTGCTCCCGCCCCTCGACGCGTCATCGATCCCGGCGTTTGGAGCGGAGCCAAGGTCCTGGTGATCGACGATGACATTCGTAATATCTTCGCTCTGACGGCCATGCTCGAAGGTGGCGGCGTGGCGGTGATCTCGGCCGAGAGCGGCGCGGTGGGGATCGAAATGTTGAGTCGGACGCCGGACGTCGACATCGTGCTGATGGACATCATGATGCCGGTGATGGATGGCTACGCGGCGATGCGGGCGATCCGTCGTCTGCCCGAGCATGATGATCTTCCGATAATCGCCGTTACGGCGAAGGTCGGTGCGGGAGAGCGTGAGCTCTGCCTGGAGGCGGGCGCAACCGACTACATCCCCAAGCCCGTAGACACGAGCGAGTTGATGCAGAAGCTGGAGGCGTGGCTCCCACCTTCCGATCTCTCGCAGCCGACGCCGGACTCGGTGCCCGTGTCGCAGCTCTCACCTGAAATAGCAGAGCAACCGGGAGCGCCGTTGACGCGCGATGCAGGTGATGGGCACACACCGAAAGTGCTGGTGATCGACGACGACTTCCGCAACATCTTCGCGCTCACCGCGTTGCTGGAACGTGGAGAGCTCGATGTGGTGTCGGCCGACGGTGGCGCCGAGGGAATCGAAATGTTGAGTCGGATGCCGGACGTCGACATCGTGCTGATGGACATCATGATGCCGGTGATGGATGGCTACGCGGCGATGCGGGCGATCCGTCGTCTGCCCGAGCATGATGATCTTCCGATAATCGCCGTTACGGCGAAGGTCGGTGCGGGAGAGCGTGAGCTCTGCCTGGAGGCGGGCGCAACCGACTACATCCCCAAGCCCGTGGATACGCCAGAACTTCTGCGCGCGCTTTCCAAATGGCTCCCCGCGATCGGGGTTCTGCCCGGATCTCCTGGGATGGTGGCTTGATGGCGGCCCAGGCGTCAGCCAGGGTTCTGTCCACGGCGGGCGACTGATCTCGTGTCTACAACGGTGCTAGGTACAGACGTTGCCGGGCCTGACACGGCCCCGGTGATCTTGGTCGTCGATGACAACGCGGCCAAACGGGTCGCGCTTCGCTCGATGCTGGAATCGCTCGGTTTTCCGATTGTGGAGGCTGATGGCGGCCGTGCCGCCCTGCGTTTCCTTCTACACAGGACCTGCGCGATCATCCTGATGGACGTGCGGATGCCAACGTTGGACGGCTATGAGACAGCCCGTCTGATCCGTCAACGCACGCAGACGGGACTCACCCCAATCATTTTCGTCACGTCCTATGCGCATGAGGATCTCGCGGTAACCGCGGCCTATGCGACAGGCGGTGTCGACTTCATCTTTGCGCCTGTGGAGCCCGATATCTTGCGGGCGAAGGTTTCGACCTTCACCGAGCTTTATCTGAAGACGCAGGCGCTCGAGCGATCGATCGAGTCGATCACGGAGCTGAACAGGGCGCTGCGCGAGAGCGAGGCGCGGCACCGCGCGAGTTTCGAGCAATCGCCGGTGGCGATGCACAGTCTGGACGGGGATGGGATCATCACCAACGTGTCGGCAAGCTGGCTGGCGCTGTTCGGCTACCGGCGGGATGAGGTGGTTGGCTGCCGGCTGGTCGAATTCATGGCGCCGGCTGATGTCGCGCCGGCGCGGTACGATCTGCTGAACACGTTCGGACAGCGGGAAACGGTGGACGATGAGAGCCAGTTCGTGCGGCGTGATGGTGCGGTGATCGATACGCGGGTGTCGGCTCGGCTTGACCAGCATGACGGAACCGTAGCGGTCATTGCCGCGGTGGCGGATATCACGGCGCATAAACGGGCGGAAGCGGCGCTGCGCGAGAGCGAGGACCGTCTGCGGCAGGCGCAGAAAATGGAAGCGGTCGG
>PLES01000107.1:29979-30460 GCA_003137075.1 Solirubrobacterales bacterium | reverse complement strand
ACCAAAGATGCATCTGGTCGCCATAGCGATGGCTGACGTCTTCAAGCCTAAGACGCGGAAGCGATCGCGCGCGACAGGGGCTTGGCGAAGAGCCCAAGCAATCGACCCGGCAACACCCTGTTCGTGCCTTCGTCGCCGAGGCAGCGCAACCCTTGCGGCACGTTCCGCCGTGGTACGATATGTGTATACCTGTCGATCCGTGGAGCCAACGGAGTTTGAGGCTTGAAAGGCGGAGTGAACGTGGTCCCAGGTGCTTCCGACGGCGGCGCTGGCATCGCGAAGACACTCGCCGCAGCCCTGGATCGGGGACGGGCGGCGTCTTTTTTGCGAATGCTCCGGAGCGTGNNTTTGCCCACGTGGCCAAGGTGCTCGCAGAGCCGCGGCGTGTGGAGATTCTCAAGCAAGTTGCCGCGAATGGCGGGCACATCCCGTTCAGTGACTTGGTGACGTTGCACAAAATCACCAGCCAGACGATGTCGCA
>PLES01000107.1:0-29924 GCA_003137075.1 Solirubrobacterales bacterium | reverse complement strand
CGAGCACGCCGTCGAGCGCCTCGGTTTCGCCGCGCTGCTCAAGCTGTTCGGCTCGGAGCACGGGACGATCGATCTCGTCAGCTTCGTCCCCAGCCACGCGCTGGACCCGCGGGCGAGAGTGCCCAATCCGCCTGGAGAAGGTCCGCGACCTCGAGCGCGCCCGCCAGCGACTCCGGACGGGCGGAAGCTCGCATGTCCAGATCTCGGTCGCGGCTGCGATCGATGGCCGCGGCGACAGCTGGATCCTTGCGACGTTCGAGATGGCGTTTAGCTCACGCTGACCGCCTCACGGGACAATCTCGTCTGAGCCGAGCTACAGCAGCCCGCGTGCCGCAGCGTGTACCGCTGCGGTTCGAGAGGAGTTGCCGCGAGCACGTCGATCCGCTGGATCGCGCGAACACTTGTGGGGCGTTGTTCCGGAACAGGAGCACGGCCGCGTTGAGCCTCAGCCCCAGCCCACGGCTCAAAGACACGGTGCCCGGCGAAGCCTCGCGTCTGTCTAGCTCGCAGCCTCCTCGGTCAGTGTGAGGCTCGCTAATTCGACCGAGGAGTTGCACGGACGCCCTTTGAGTCCGAGGATGCTGGTACGATAGATCGACACGTATCGACTCATCTGTTCGGAGGACGCAACATGAATTTAGGCTTGGAAGACAGAGTCGCAGTGGTAACAGGCGCTTCCAAGGGAATCGGCGCTGGCATTGCAAAGACACTCGCCGAGGCCGGAGCGACCGTCGTTGTCAACTTTGCGGCCGATAAAAAAGGCGCAGATGCAGTCGTATCGGACATCGTGACCAAGGGCGGTAAGGCCGTAGCTGTTCAAGCCAACGTCACCAAGGCCGACGAAGTTCAGCATCTGTTTGCGGTGACGAAAAAGGAGTTCGAAAGGCTCGACGTCCTCGTCAACAATGCTGGCGTCTACTCGTTCGGGCCGGTTGCGATGCTTCAGGAGGACGAATTTCATCGCCAGTTCAACACGAACGTTCTTGGTCCGCTACTGACGGTCAGGGAGTCGCTCCAGCTCTTCGGCCCAGACGGAGGGACCATCATCAATCTCAGCACATTCGCAAGTACTGGTCACGCTCCGGGCATGGTCATCTATGCCGCAACCAAGGCCGCGGTGGATTCCGTGACACGTGTGCTGGCTGCAGAACTGGCGCCGATGAAGATCCGTGTGAACACCGTCGCACCAGGCGCAACTGAGACCGAAGGTCTTGCTGCCGTGGGTATGAGTGGCGAAAGGTTGGAGCAGGCGGCTGCAGGGATTCCGCTGGGGCGCGTTGCGCAACCCGGCGACATCGGCCAAGCCGTCCTCTTCTTGGCCTCTGACAGCTCGTCCTTGATTACAGGGGAACGCATTCAGGTGTCAGGCGGCCAGTACGTCTAGCTCCTAGCCGGTCTCCATCAGTTCGATATATGTGCGCCGGTCGTGCGCGGCGGGCGGCATGTATCGGACTTCCTCTGTCAACCAATTACCGGACGTTGTTACGCACACGCGTGCGAGGCGCCGTAGTGACCCTCACTTCAAGAAAGGTGACTAGACCAATGAGTCTCGCGACTGACCTGTCGGCCTTCAAAGACGCCGGCAACGCGCGAATGCCGAAGGAGCATTCCCAGGCAATCTCGACGTCGATAGAAGATTTCAAGCAAACATGGAATGCCGCGAACGCGATCGATGTCGGGCAGCCATTTCCTGACTTCAGCCTGTCAAATGCAACCGGCGAGCAGGTCTCCCTGAGGGAACTCCTCGTAACGGGACCTCTGCTCATTTCGTTCTACCGGGGAGGATGGTGTCCTTACTGCAACTTGGCCCTGAAAGCCCTTCAAGACAGTCTCTCAGCGATCAAGGCCAAAGGTGTGACGCTGGTCGCTATCAGTCCCGAGCTGCCCGATCGGTTTCTCACCACCCAGGAGAAGCACGAACTTCAGTTCCCGGTGCTCTCCGACGTGGGGAACAGCCTCGCCCGCAAGCTCGGGATCCTGTTTCAACAGCCGGACACGGTGCGGCCCATCATGGAAGCGCACGGTGTTGATCTACAGGCGCGAAACGGTGATGACAGCTTTGCGGTTCCGTTTCCCGCTTCTTATCTCGTTGACAGTAAGGGCATGATCCGGTATGCGTTCCTTGACCCGGACTACACCCACCGCCTGGAACCAACGACCGCGCTCGGGTGGATAGACGAGATGAACCGATGAGTGGAGATCTTCAAGGCAAGGTCTTTCTTGTCACGGGGGCAACCGAGGGGATTGGTAAAGCAGCCGCGCGTGAGTTCGCGAAACGAGGGGCTGAACTCGTCCTCATCGCGCGAAACAAGGAAAAAGGCAAACGCGTCGTTGCCGAACTGAGGGAAGCGACGGGGAACGACGACATCAGTTTGATCGTGGCGGACATGTCGAGCATTGCCGATATCAAGCGCGCCGCCGCCGAATTCCGCGGCTCCCACACGAGGCTCGACGTGCTCGTGAACAACGCGGGGGCGCTCTTCAAGGAATACCAGTTGAGCGAAGACGGGCTCGAGATGACGTTCGCGCTCAATCACATGGGCTACTTCGGCCTCACTTTTTCGCTACTCGATCTCCTGAAGAGCACGAAAGGGTCGCGCGTCGTCTCGACGTCGAGCCTAGGCCACAAGATCGGGAAGTTCGAGCTCGGCCGGATCGCCAAGCGTGAACCGGGGCAGGCCGGCTGGCCCGCGTACGGAGAGTCAAAGTACGCCAACATCCTCTTCACACGCGAGCTTGCACGAAGGCTCGAAGGCTCCGGAGCCACCGCCAACTGTTTTCACCCAGGCTTCGTGAACTCGGGCTTCGGACTGAACAACGGCGGGTTTCTCAAGTTGGCGTTCAGCGTGGTGAGCCCCATTTTCGCGCGGACCCCGGAGAAGGGGGCCGACACTCTCATCTGGCTTGCCACAAGTCCGGAGGCCGCCTCCCACACAGGCGAGTACTTCTTCAAACGCAAAATTGAGAAAGTCGTAGAGCCCAAGCAGAACGGCGAACGGGCCGGAGACCTATGGGAGCTCTCTGAGAGGCTCTACGGCTGACAGCGCGTACGTAGGGTCCAGTCCCGCGACCGCTTGAAAGTTGCCGCAGGATGACTAGAATAGTGGTCATGTCTGAGACTATGTCGTTGGCTTCGGTGAAGGCCCGGTTCTCGGAGTTGGTTGACCGGGTCGAGCGTCAGCAGGATCGTGTGATCGTTACTCGTAACGGCAAGCCGGCTGCGGTGCTGATCAGCGCCGATGATTTGGAGAGTCTTGAGGAGACACTCGCGGTCATGTCGGATCGTTCGGTCGCTGCGCAGATCCGTGAGAGCGAGAAGCAGGCGGTGGCGGGTGAGTCTGGCTCCTCGCTTGATGATCTGCGTGCTGGTCTTGCTCGGCGGCGCTCGGGCGGCAAGTGAGCGAGCCGCTTTGGCGGGTCGAGGTGATGGCACCCGCGCGTCGCGAGTTTGATCGCCTCCCGATATCTGTCGCCGCGGCCGTGTTGGAGACGTTGGATGCGATCGCCGGGAACCCTAAGCGGTTGGGAAAGCCGTTGATGCTCGAACACGAGGGTCGCTACTCGGCTAGGCGTGGCCCCTACCGGATCATCTACGAGCTCGACGTGGACGCTCATCTGGTGCGGGTGCTTGCGATCGGTCACCGCCGCGACGTCTACCGCCGGCGCTGATGCAACGATCGACGATCAGGAGGCTGATGNNGCTTTGTCTTGCGTCGGCCTTGGTGAGGAGCGGGTCACAGCGCAGCACTGCGTTGTAAGGCGACTCCGGGGGAGAAACCCGCTCTCAGGACTGGTTTCTCCCCCGGAGTGGGGTTCCTGCCGGTCTCGCGCGAATACGCGCGCCTTGCACCCGACGCCCTCGTTCTGAAGCCGCACTCGATTCTCGAGAGTGCCGAACAGATGACCGAGGTGCAGCTGGCCGGTCGGACGATCACCGGTCAACACCCGCGGCGCGAATGCGCTCGCGGTTGAGACAGGTGTCGGTTGAGATTGAGACACGGAGAGACCTTTCGTAAGGGGTCCTCCTGAGCGCGCAGGCTGGCAGTACGCAACGGGCCGCTCAGGGCGGCCCGTAGACAGAGATCAGCGGGGCCGCAATAGAAGCGGCCGCCACCAGCAACGTTGATCAACGCGCGACGATATCGGCACACAGAATACGGCCCGAGCTAACACCCTGCATCTCCTGTCACAAAAAAGCAGAAGCTGCGTTCGGGCCGGCCGAGAGTTACGGATTGATCGACGAGGAGCAGCTACACGATGCCGGCAGCGAGCGAGGGCTGTTACGTCAGTCGCCGTTGACCTGGATCAGCAGCGCGTCGCCTTGGGCGGCGCCGGAGCAGATTGCGACGCAGCCGAGGCCGCCGCCGCGCCGGCCGAGCTCGTTGATGAGCGCGCCGATGATGCGGGCACCGGAGGCTCCGATCGGATGCCCGAGCGCGATCGCGCCGCCGTTGACGTTGACGCGGTCAGGATCAACGCCAAGCATCCGCACGGAGTTGAGCGCGACCGATGCGAACGCTTCATTGATCTCCCAGAGGTCTACGTCCTGCGGGGTCAGCCCGACCTTCTTGAGCGCTGCGAAGGCGGCGTTGGCGGGGGTCCGCGCGAGGTAGGCGAAGTCATCGGCGACCTGTGCCTGCGCGATCACGGTCGCGAGCACGGTCTTGCCGTTCGCCTGCGCCCACTCATCGCTCGAGACCACCAGCGCGCCGGCGCCGTCGTTCACGCCCGGGGAGTTGCCGGCCGTGTGCGAGCCTTCCTTGCCGACGAGGCCGGGCAGCTTTGCGAGCGTCTCGAGCGTTGTGTCGGGGCGCGGCGCCTCGTCGGTATCGACCAGCGTGTCGCCCTTACGACCCTTGACCGTGACCGCGACGATCTCCTGCGCGAGCTTGCCCTCTTCGGTCGCCTTAGCGGTCAGCTGCTGCGAGCGCAGCGCCCACTGATCGAGGTCGGCGCGGGTCATCTCAAGCTCGTCTGCGACCTCGGTCGCCTCGACGAACATCTGCTTGCCGGAGAAGGGGTTGGTCAGACCGTCGCTGACCATGGCGTCCAACGCGGGTGCCTCACCCATGCGGAAGCCGAAGCGGGCGCCCTTCAGCAGATAGGGAGCGTTCGACATCGACTCCATGCCGCCCGCGACGGCGATCTCGAGGTCGCCGGCGCGGATCCCGGAATCGAGCAGCCCGAGCGCGCGCACACTGGACGCGCAGACCTTGTTGACCGTCTCCGAGGACACCTCTCTCGGGATCCCGGCGCTGATCTGCGCCTGGCGTGAAGGGATCTGGCCCTGCCCTGCCTGAAGTACCTGGCCCATGACCACGTGCTGAACCTGCTCGGGGGCCACGTCAGCACGCTCGAGCGCTGCCCTGATCGCGACGCCGCCGAGCTCAGTCGCATCGACTGAGGCGAGCGCGCCGCCCATCTTGCCGATCGGGGTCCGCGCGCTGGAAAGGATCACGGTCTTAGGCATCTGTTGCTCCCTGGGTTTCATCAGCCGTCGGATACACCGGCGGCTCTGTCTTGTCTTGGATCTCGGCCTCGCTCACGCCTGGGGCGAGTTCAACCAGGCGCAGCCCAGCAGGCGTGACGTCGAGCACGCAGAGGTCGGTGATGATGCGTTGCACGACGCCGCGACCGGTGTGGGGCAGCGAGCACTCGTTGACGATTTTGTAGCTGCCGTCTTTGGCCACGTGCTCCATCAGCACGATCACCTTCCTGGCGCCGTGGACCAGGTCCATCGCGCCGCCCATGCCCTTGACCATCTTGCCCGGAATCATCCAGTTGGCGATGTCACCGGTCGCTGAGACCTGCATCGCGCCGAGGATCGCGGCGTCGATCTTGCCGCCGCGGATCATTCCGAAGCTGGTCGCCGAGTCGAAGAAGCTTGCGCCCTTGCGCACGGTGACGGTCTCCTTGCCGGCGTTGATCAGGTCGGCGTCAACCTGATCCGCAGTCGGGTACGGACCGATGCCGAGGATCCCGTTCTCAGACTGAAGCACGAGCTCGACGTCATCCGCGACGTAGTTCGGCACCAGCGTCGGCAGTCCGATGCCGAGGTTCACATAGTCGCCGTCGGACAGCTCCGCCGCGGCGCGCGCCGCCATCTGCTCCCGGTTCCAGGGCATCAGCTGACCAGCTCGCGCACGGTGACCTTCTCAATGCGCTTCTCCGCGGCCTCTGCTGGTGTCAGCTGCAGGACCTGATGGACGTAGGCGCCCGGGGTATGGATCGAATCAGGGTCGAGCTCACCTGGTTCGACCAGGTGCTCAACCTCGGCGATGGTGAACTTGCCGCACATCGCCGCCAGTGGGTTGAAGTTTCGAGCGGCGCTCCTGTAGATCAGGTTGCCGTGGCGGTCGCCCTTCCAGGCGTGTACCAGTCCGAAGTCGGCGACGATTGCGCGCTCCAGCACGTAGGAGAGCCCGTCGAACGTCTGCGTCGGCTTTGCCGGGGAGGCGATCAAGATGTTCCCGTCGCTGTCGTAGCGCCAGGGCATGCCGCCGTCGGCAACCTGGGTGCCGACGCCTGTGCGCGTGTAGAACGCCGCGATCCCGGAGCCGCCGGCGCGCATGCGTTCAGCAAGCGTGCCCTGTGGCGTCAGCTCCACCTCGAGCTCGCCCGCGAGGTACTGCCTGGCGAACTCCCGGTTCTCACCGACGTACGAGGCGACCACGCGCCGCAGGCGCCCGGCGCCGAGCAGCAGCCCAAGTCCCCAGTCGTCCACGCCGGCGTTGTTCGAGACGACCTCTAGGTCGTCCGCGCCAGACTCGAGCAGTGCCTGGATGAGCGTGGAGGGAATACCGCAGAGCCCGAAACCGCCGACGGCGAGCGTCGCGCCAGAAGCTATTTGAGCAACGGCCGCCGCTGCCGACCCGATGGTCTTGTCCATACCACTCAGGTTAGGCCTCATGCCCGTCAGCGGTCAATCAACGGATGGCGAATCACCGTAGATCAACCGATGAGCGGACCAACCCAAGGGCTGGCGTCCACTGAGTGGACGCGGTAGATTGTCTCGTATGAGCTCGCCAGTCGACGTTGTCGGCCGCATGGCCGCGCTGCTGCGCGCGGTCGCGAGCGCAGAGCCGGATGGTCTGCGCACCAGTGACGCGGCCCAAGCGGCCGGGCTGCCGCGCCCGACCGCCCACCGGCTGCTCAGCTCGATGAGCAGCGAGGGCTTTGTCGACCGCTCAGGAACCGGCCTCTGGCGGGTCGGGCCGGAGTTGTTCCTGATGGGAGTGGGCGCGGCACCTCGCTATGACACACGCAACCTCGCCCAACCGATCCTTCGCCGGCTCGCGGTGACAACCGGTGAAAGCGCCTCGTTCTCGATCCGGCGTGGGAATGAGACCGTCTGCCTGCTGCATGAGGAGGGGACCTTCCCATTGCGATCCCACGTCCTGCGCGAGGGTGTTCGCTTCCCGCTCGGCGTCGCCTCGGCTGGGATCGCGATCCTCGCATTCATGCGAGCGGCCGAGTCACAGCAATACTTGGAGCAGGCCGGGCTGGCGTCCGGCTGGGGCGATCAATACGCGCCCGCGCGGCTCGAGCAGCGCCTCGCGGCGACACGTGAAAGCGGATATTCGGTGAACCCGGGGCTGGTGATTCCCGGCAGCTGGGGGATGGCGGCGGCGGTCTTTGACAAGCATGAGAACCCGTTGGGGGCAGTGAGCCTGACCGGGATCGAGGCGCGGTTCGCGCCTGAACGGCGTGAGCTGCTGGGCACTCAGCTGTTGCAAGCAGCGCTTGATCTTTCGGTTCAGGTCCAACGCTCGTTGAGCCCCGGCGCCGCGGGCTGACGAGCGGCTCGGGCGCTCATGTATGAGCGGCGTAAGAGCCGAGCCGTAACTTACGAAGCTCTGACGTAGTGCTGTTGTCATAGCTGTTGAAGCGCAAGCGTCAACAGGAGAGACGAAACCCGATGAAGAGCCTAAAAACAAGCCTCCCCGTGCTTTTCGGGGCGATCGCAGGAGCGATCGTCGCGCTCATCATCTCGAGCGGAAGCACGACCAAGACGATCACTAACAACGTTGTGTCGGCGGGCGGCAGCTCAGTCCCGACAGCGCTCACCAAAACGAGCGGCACGACGATCAACGCGATCTATCAGAAGGACAGTCCCGGGGTCGTGGACATCGACGTGATCTCCGTCACCAAGGCCGGCTCCAGCGACGGCGGCTTCTTCCAGACGCCGTCGGAGACCTCAGAGGATGAGGGCGCCGGCGTGGTGCTCAACAAGCAGGGCGACATCATCACCGACGAGCATGTGATCGCCGACGCGACATCCGTCACCGTGCACTTCCAAGACGGGGTCAGCGCCAAGGCCAAGGTGCTCGGCAGCGACGCCTCGACCGATGTCGGTGTGATCAAGGTCGATGTCCCAGCTTCAGAGCTGCATCCGATCGCATTCGCGAACTCGAGCGACGCGCAGGTCGGTGATCCGGTGGTGGCGATCGGCAGCCCGTTCGGGCTTCCGGAGACGACCACGGCGGGCATCGTCAGCGCCGTGGGACGCAGCATCACCGCCCCGAACAACTACACGATCCCTGGCGCGATCCAGACCGATGCCGCGATCAACCCCGGTAACTCGGGCGGTCCGCTGCTCGACGCTGATGGCGACCTGCTCGGTCTCAACGACCAGATCCAGACGAGTTCCGGATCGAGCGCGGGCGTCGGCTTCGCGACGCCGGGCAATACGGACCTCGAGGTCGCCGACACGATCATCGCCGGCAAAACGGTCAAGCACCCCTATGTCGGCGTCTGTCTGAATTCTCAGTACAGCGGCACAGGTGCGCAGATCACGGCGTCGACGCAGAGTACGGATTGCAGTAGCTCCGGCTCGGTCGTCGCCGGCTCCCCGGCGGCGAGCGCCGGACTCAAGGCCGGTGATGTGATCACCAAGATCGACGATACGCAGATCTCCAACAGCGATGCCTTTATCGCTGTGATCAGCACCTACGAGCCCGGGCAGACGGTCACGCTGACCGTGCATGCGCAGGGCAGCAGCACCAGCAAGCAGGTTCACGTGACCCTCGGCAACCGGCCGAAGTCGGCGCCGACCGCCGGCTAGCAGTCGCAGAAGTGGTGGTTAGTGGCCTCGTCCGCGGACGGGGCCACTAACCGAGCGTCGCGGGCGCGGCCGCCGCGAGCGTTCGCGCCATCAGCTCGTTATGCACCGAGCGGGTACCGCCGGACTTGCGCCACCAGCGGCCGTCAGCCCCGAGCGTCCAAGCGTTTGAGTCATCGGCGAAGCAGCGGTCGAGCGTGTCCTGAAGCTCGGCACGCTGATCCTCGCTGTCGATCGGCACCAGCAGCTCCACGCGGGTGTCGAGGTTGCGGGGCATCATGTCGGCCGAACCGATGTAGAAGGCCTGCTCGTCACCGAACTGGAAGGCGTAGACCCGCGAATGTTCGAGGAAGCGGCCGACAATCGAGGTGACGTTGATGTTCTCGCTGATCCCCGGCAGCCCCGGACGCAGGCAGCAGATGCCGCGCACGTTGATGTCGACCTCGACGCCGGCTTGGGAGGCGCGGTAGAGCGCCTCGATGCAGCGCTGATCGACCAGCGAGTTCATCTTCAGCTGGATGCGAGCCGGCTGGCCGGCCTGTCGAGCCGCGGCTGCGCGCTCGATCAACTCGATCAGCGGACCACGCATCGAGTCCGGTGCCACCAGCACCCGACGCTCGCGCTTGGGGTGTGCGTACCCGGTCAATGAGTTGAACAGGTTGGCGACCTCCTGCCCGATCTCGCGGTTGGTCGTGAACAGGCCGAAGTCCTCGTAGAGCCGGGCGTTCTTGGCGTGGAAGTTGCCCGTTCCGATCATCACGTAGTGGCGCACCTCATCGTGCTCACGCCGCACCACAAGGATGGTCTTGGCGTGGGTCTTGAGACCGGGGATGCCGTGCACGACGTGGGCACCGACCTCTTCAAGCTCGCGTGACCAGCGGATGTTCTGGCGCTCATCGAAACGGGCCTTGAGTTCGACCATGCAGACGGCCTGCTTGCCGTTCTCGGCGGCGGTGATCAGCGCCGGGACCAGGGCCGAGTCATCCGAGGTGCGGTACACGGTCATCTTGATCGCCAGCACGTTCGGGTCCTCCGAGGCCTGAATCACGAGCCGTTCAACGCTCGAGGAGAACGAGTGATACGGGTAGTGGACGAGTACGTCACCGTCGCGCATCGCAGCGAAGATGTCCGGCACCTGGCTGGCATCGTCGGCTCGTTGCCGGAAGGCCGGATGCGTCTGTGGGGCCCAGGACGACTGCCGTAGCTCCGAGTGGTCTTCGATCCCGACGATCTGCCAGAGATCCGTGAGGTCGAGCATCCCGACCTCGTCATAGACCTGGTTTGGGGCGACGTCGAGCCAGTCGATCAACCGCTCCCGCATGGCGGCTTCGATGTCGGCACCGACTTCGAGACGCACGACTTCTCCAAAACGCCGGCGCCGGAGCTCATCTTCGACTGCCGCCAGCAGATCGTCGGTCTCGTCGGAGACCTCGAAATCGGCGTCGCGGGTAACCCGGAAGAGGTTGTACGAGACGACCTCCATGCCAGGGAAGAGCGTGTCCAGGTGGTGCGCGATCAGATCCTCAAGCGGGATGAAGGTGTCCTTCTCAATCTCAACGAAGCGCGGCAGTACCTCCTTGGGCACTTTTACGCGCGCGTAGAGCTCGGCGTCGTCGGTCGGATCGTGCAGATGCACCAGCAGGCTGAGGGAGAGGTTGGAGATGTATGGGAAGGGGCGACCGGGTCCGATGCCCAACGGCGTCAGCACCGGGAAGATGTGCTCACGGAAGTACTTCTCGAGCTTTTGTGCGGACGCGCCCGACTCCTCACAGGTGACGATGCGGATGCCTGCCTTTGCCAGTTCCGGCTTGATCACCTGGCTGAGCTGGCGCTCCTGGCGGCCGCCATGCGCTCGCACGATCGTCGCGATCTCCTCCATCAGACGTGTCGGTGAAAGCCCATCCGGGCCGCGGCGATCGATCCGCGTCTCGATCTTCTCGAGCACGTTCGCGACGCGCACCATGAAGAACTCGTCGAGGTTCGAGGTGTAGATAGCCAGGAACTTGAGCCGCTCGAGCAGCGGCACGCGCTCATCTTCACCGAGTTCGAGCACGCGCTCGTTGAAGTCCAGCCAGGAGAGCTCGCGGTTGATGTAAAGGCTCGGATCCTTGAGGTCGATGGCGCTGTCCTCCGGTTCCTCAGTGCGTTCGAGCAGCGAGTCGGTCATGCCGCCAGCTTCGCATCGATCGCGATCGCCGACAGTTCGGCCGGTGTCATCAGCGTGACGAGTTCTCCGCGCTCGATTCCGGCGAGGCCGCCAGGGCGCATATGTACACGGGCGCCGCTGAGCGTGCGCACCGCCGCTGAGATCGTCGGGTTGTGCCCGACGATCAGGACCTCGCCGAGACCGATCGCCAGCCGTTCGGCGTCGTAGCCGCCGCCGGCCAGGGCCGGCTCGACGGTGACCTCAACGCCCAGCGACGCGCAGACCAGTTGGGCGGTCTGCAGCGAACGGCGCTTGGGGCTCGCGAGGCAGTTGTCGAGGCTGACTCCCAGACGCGACAGCGCCAGCCCCGCGGCCTGTGCATCGCGCAGGCCGCGTTCAGTCAACGGACGCGACTCGTCCGGACGTCCGTCAGCAGCCTCACCGTGGCGCAGGAACCAGAGCATTCCAGACACACTACGCGGTCGTTTAGCCGATGACCAGAGGTCGGCGGAAGACTCGCTCGAAGGCTTCGTCGTCGCCGTAACGGTCGACACTCCAGCGCGGAAGCGTGAGGTCGCCCTCGGCCAACAGGTGCAGCGCGCGGCCGTCACCGTTGGTGCTGAGGCGGACCTGCTTGATCGACTGATCGCGGCCGCGCTCAAGGTGCTCGGCGAGCCGCAGCAGCATCGCGCAGCGATCGAGCATCTCTTCGTCTCCTGGGAGCCCGAGCTTGGCCCACTCGCCGAGCTTTGGAGCGCCCTTGCGGTGGTAACGGGCCATCTGCGCGATCAAGGCTCGCTCGCGCGGTTCGAAGCCCGGTAGCTCAGCGCTGACTATCAGGTAGCGGGAGTGCTTGTGATGGTCGTCGTAAGAGATCGTCATGCCGACGTCATGCAGCATCGCGGCCGCCCACAGCAGCTCCGCCTCGCCCTGCTTCGGCTTGAACAGGCCGACTTCGACCAGTGACTCGTGCATCTGCAGCGAGAGGCGGGCGACGTGCTCGGTGTGCGGCAGATCCGACTCGTACTGGATCGCCAGGTTGCGCACGGCGGCCTTGCGCACGTCCGGGAACAGCGGATGCGACTCGTCGAGGATCGTGCGGGCCAGGAAGATGCCGTCACGCAGGCCCATCTCGGTGACCTCGATGGTTTCGAACTTACCGTGCTCGAGCACCGTCTGTAGCGTCAGCGCAGCCGCCAGGATGATGTCGCCGCGACCCGGCTTGATCCCGGGCACTGTGCGCCTCGCGGCGACCGGCAGGCCGGCGAGCGTCTCAACCAGCGAGCCGAGCGCCTCGGCGCTGAACACATATCCCTGAACCCCGATGTCGATGCCGCCGACGTTGCCGAAGAGTTGGCGCTGATCGGCGGCCGCGAGGTTGCGTACGGCGCCACCGGTTGCTACCAGCCGACCGCCGCGCTCCCGGACCCAGGGGGTCTTGCTGAGTTGCGCTTCGACGTGCTCGCGCAGCCGCTGCATGTCCTTGCGCCGCGCCGGCCGGTTGGGATCGCCGTCGGCCAGGAAACGCTCGGTCATCCGCACCGCGCCGACCGGGGCGGAGAGCACCGCGCGTTCGAGCCGGCCCTTGACGTCGGTCAGCTGCATGCTGCCGCCGCCGATATCGAGCACGACGCCATCGGTCAGGGTTGAGCTGTTGATCGCGGCGACGTAGCCGTAGTGGGCTTCCTGCTCCGCCGAAAGCACCTCGACCTCATAACCGGTGGTCTCGCGCACGTGATCAATGAACTGCTGCTGGTTACTCGCATCGCGAATCGCGCTGGTCGCGAAGACGTGAACCTGGTCACCCGTCAAGTGATTGGCCTTGCAGAAGTGCTCGAAGATCTTCAGCGTCTCGAGTCCGCGAGCGCTCGCCTCGTCAGTCAGCGCCCCCGATGCTTCCATCCCGGCACCGATGCGGACGTCCTCGTAGAGCTCGTCGGTGCGCTTCCACCAGCCGTCGTCACCGTATGTGAAGACGACCAAGCGCCACGAGTTAGAGCCAAGGTCGATGACGGCGACTTGGCGCGGTGCCACGCCGCTATGCGCGGCCGCACGGGTACTCCTCCAGCTCATTCGGCCATGATCCGCCCGAGCGCGGACGATCCCGCGGGATCGGGCTTGAGAACCCCGCAAACTGCGGACGTTCGCCTGCGGCCAGCTGCCAGCCGGGTGGCTCACGCGGGCAGCGCCAGCCTGGCTCCAGCGGCCAGCAGGCCGCCGGTACGAAGCCGTTCACGGACGGGGGCGCGATGCGCCAGCCAGCGGATTGCGTCGGCGAGCGGCAGGGCGCCACCGGAGACGATGAAGCCGCTGCGGCCGTTCTCAATCAGTGTGTCGGCGCTGCCGCCCGCGACCGCCAGTACCGGCAGCCCGAGCTCCTGGGCGCGGCGGATCGCCGTCGGCGCCGCCGGGTCGCTGCCGAGGCAAACCAGCAGGTCCGAGCCCTTGAAGAGTTCCGTTGCGGCGGTCTCGTCACTGACGGTCAGCAGCAGGGAGGGGTCGCGCTCGTTCGCGACCGCGAACGCGTCCGTGAGAACCTGCGCGTGCTCGTCACGCAGGGTCGTCACGCAGAGAACGGCAAAGGTTTGCATGTCGATCAGGATCGCTCGTGCCCGCGTACGAAACGTGACGTGACCGCCAAGGAACGGTGAAAAACCTGTGAAGCGAGCGGCCGCGCGTTACTTGGCGGTGTGGCAGATGGCGCGCCGCTCAGCTTGCGCGCAGGTATCGGAGCGAAGTCAGTACGAACAGCGCTGCCATCAGACAGGCACTGCCGACGCACCACTCGCAGATCTCCTTGAGCGTGAAGATCTCGCGATACGTGAGGTATGCACTGAAGCCGAACCCGATCAGCGCGACACCGAATCCGAATGCGCGTCCGAGCTCGCCGCGGATGAAGAGCGTCACGAGGATCGTGATGTAGCCCAGCAGACCCAACATGGCCACTGGGATTCCGGCGAGCTTCGAGTAGACCGACGACTGCACCTGCTCACAGCTCGAGTGCCCGCTGTGCTTACCGAAGCAGAGCAGGCCACCGAGTCCGTGATAGTGGATGTAGGTCAGGTACGTGGCTTCGAGCACCCCGAGCAAGGCGATCACCAGGATCGCCTTGCTAAGCCCGTCGCGGTCTGCGAGCTGCAGCCGCCCGAGCGACGAGCGCTCAGCCACGCCGCTCACGAGACGGCCTGAACCGCCGCGGCCAGTTCAGCGTTGTCGGGCAGCGCGTCATCGGGGCCCTGGACCTGCTGAGTGCCCTTCTTGCCGGTCATGAAGAGGGACGGGGTTCCGTCTATCTGAGCCGAGGTTGCCTCGGCATTGTCCTCGTCGACCTGCTTCTGAAGCGCTGCCTTGTCAGTCGTGCGCGTCTTCTGCCATTTGGCCACATCGAGCCCGGGTATCGTCTCCGCGAGGTTGGTCAGCCAGCTCTCGTTCACGTAGTCGGCGAGCTCGTCCTGCTGCTCGTGGTAGAAGAGTTCGGCGTAGTACCAGAACAGGTTCTGTTTGCCGGCCGCGTAGGCGGCCGTCTGCTGCAAATTGAAGATCGCCTGTGAGTGGTCGTTGCACGTGGCTGTGCAGAACGAGCGGTAATTGACCTTGACCTTGCCCGTGCGTACCTCGGTCTGGACGAACTGCGGGAAATAGGTCAGCGTGAACTCACGGCAGATCGGGCACTCAAGGTCCCCGAAGTAGGTCATCGTCACGGGCGCGCTGGCTTTACCCAGAACCGTGCCGCTCTCCGGGATGCCCTTCAAGAGCGTGTTTGCCGCCGCATAGGCAGTCTTGGCCGCGGATGTGCTGGGTGCATCAATGCTGCTGCCGCCGCTCGAGCCGCCGCCGGTCGAGACCACGATCGCCACGACAATCACGATGATCGCCGCGACCGTCACGCCGCCGAAGATCTGGAAGCGCCGATTCTTGTTGGCCTTAGCAGCCAGTTCTTGTTCTTTTGCCAGACGCTCGGCGCGCGCCTGCTCTTTTTGTTCTTTACGGGAAGCCATTGTGCGGCGACGATATCGGCTCTATGCGCGTTCTGCGTAAGAGTCGCGTCAGAACGCGGGGCCGGCTCGCGTGGCATGCAACGGCATGAAAAGCGACAAGATCGCCGCAAATTGCACGTGAACATCGTGTGAACGGCGGCCCGCCGGAACACACCGGCCGTGTCCGTTGCTCTATTCTCACAGCCATGTCGTCAGGTGTGAGCGCGGCGCTCGTAGGAAGCAGTGCCGGCGGATCAACGCAGCGTGCCCATAACAGGCTGCGCCTTGCGGTCGTGGACCGTGACCCAGGCTTTATGCAGGTTCTCTCGAATCGGCTTGATGCGCTCGGCTGGGATCTGCGCGCGCTCTCAAGCGCGGTCACGATTGACGCGCTGGTCGGGATGCGTCTGAACGCACTGGTTGTCGACCTCGCAGTGCTAGGTCCAGGCAGCTGGGAGTACCTCGAGCGCGTCTGCTCGCGTCTGCCCGGCTTGGCCGTGATCGTCTGCACCGGCCCCTCATCAGTCGCTCAGCGCGTGCGCGGCCTGCGCCTCGGTGCCGACGCTTGGATGACCAAGCCGTGCCACGCCGAAGAGCTGATCTGTGTGATCGAGGCAGCGATTCGACGCCACCGTCGCAACGAGATGCCGCAGATGGAGGACTCCACCAGCATCGGCGAGATCACGATCCGTCCCGACCTTTACCAGGCTTACTCGGGCGAACTCAGCCTCGAGTTGACCGCGCGGGAGTTTGAGATCCTGCACCTGCTCTCCCAGTCGGACCGGGTTCTGCGCCGCGAAGAGATCTACGAGCGCGTGTGGGGCTATGCGATGGCTCACGGCGACCGCTCGGTCGACGTCTTCGTCCGCAAGCTCCGCCAGAAGTTGCGGATCGCATCGCCGTCTTGGAACTACATCCACACCCATTTCGGAGTTGGCTACCGCTTTGCGCCTGAGGTTGACGGTGGCGAAGTGCAGCCTGAAGTGGATGCGCACGAGCCAGAGTCGGATCTGGCTGAAGTGCTCGCCGTCTAGACGGCTGCTGCTCGATCACAGGCTGTTTACAGGGCGTTCACGCGCCGGTAACGCGCCGTGGGCGATCTCACTCGACGATGGGTGGATGGCAGCGACCTCAGAGGAAACCCACGAGGTGCTGTCGCTCGGGCCGCTGGAAATCGCGCCCGACCAGCACCTAGCGCGTGCCAGCGGGCACGCGCTGACTCTCTCCATCAGAGAGCTGAAACTACTCACCGAATTGGCACGTCGGGCCGACCGGATCGTCTCGCGTGAAGAGCTGTTCGAACTCGTCTGGGAGCGCGCGATGCGCCCTGGCGACCGCTCGGTTGACGTCTATGTGCGCAAGCTTCGCGTGAAGCTCGACGTGGCCTTGCCCGGCTGGTATTTCATTCACACTCATTTCGGCTTTGGCTACCGCCTGGCCCCGCAGCGCAAGCCGCCCGTGGCATGATGGCCAGCTCTAGCAACGAGCAGGAGCAGCGTGCCCCAATGGCAGCTACCGAGGGTGAACCGCGGGACCGGGTGAGCGTCGACGCTCGTAACCGCTTCCGCGACGATTTGATCCGGCTCGAAGAGCAGGCGATGGGAGGCTTGGACCTGGTGGTGTCGCAGCTCGACCGAGCGCTTGAGGCGCTCAACTACCAGGACATCGAACTTGCGGGCATGGTCGCCGCTGATGACGACCAGATCGATGGCCGCTATCTGGAGGTACACCAGGGCGCGCTTTCACTGCTCGGCCGGCATCCGCCGACGGCCGACGACCTGCGGCTCTTGGCGGCGCTGCTGCACATCATCCGCTGTATCGAGCGGATGGGCGATCAGTGCGCGAATATGGCCAAGTTGGTCCCGCTTTCCGGCTACGAGCAGCCCAAGGACGTTGTGATCCTCGAAGCGATCGAGAAGATGGGGATCTCAGCGCGCCAACAGGTGCTGCAAGCCAAGGAGGCGTTCCGCACACGTCATATCTCGCTGGCGCGAGACTTGGTGCGCCAGGATCGTGAGGTCAATCGCCTCAACCGCGAGATCTTCCGGCGCGCTGTCGATATCGGCGATGACGCCGATATGCGCGAATGGGCCATGTTCATGGTGTTGGTGGCTCGCTGCCTCGAACGCATCGGCGACAACACGGTCGATATCGCTGAGCAGACCGCGTTCGTTGTGACCGGCCTGTTCAGCGAGTTTGAGCACGCGCACGGGGATCACGACTGAATTGACGCCCCGAGCGGCCGAGATTTGGCCCTAGGGCCAAAGACTGGCCGGTCAGCCGGATTTACCTTCTGCCCATCATGGAGATTCGGCCTCGGCAGATAGTCGCGTTTGGTGGTGGCGGTTTCTCGATGGAATGGGGAAACACGCTGCTCGATGATTTCGTGCTTGGCTTGTCAGGCAAGGAGCGGCCCAAGGTCTGTTTCCTGCCAACGGCCAGCGGCGATGCGGACCATTACGTGGTGCGTTTCTACCGGGCGTTTCCGGCGAGCAGCTGCGAGCCGTCGCACATCTCGCTCTTCCGCCGTGAGACGGGCGTCGGCGACCCGCGCGCGCATCTGCTCGCGCAGGATCTGATTTACGTTGGCGGCGGCAGTCTCGTCTCGCTGCTCGGCACCTGGCGCGCTCACGGGATCGATGACGCGCTGAAAGAGGCGTGGGAGGCCGGGGTGATCCTTTGCGGCGGCTCCGCCGGTGCGCTCTGCTGGTTTTCACACACGCTCAGCGGATTCCACGAGGGGCCGGCTCGTGAGGTGGACGGCCTCGGCCTCCTGCCCTGGAGCTGCGCCGTGCACTATCACGAGGAGGATGGTCGCCGCGAGGGCTTCCTCGACGCGGTTGGCAACACGATGCCTGCTGGTTATGGCGCCGGAGATTCAGCAGCGATGCATTTCGTAGGAACGGACCTGGCCGAGGTGGTCTCGTCCAAGCCTGGGGCGCGGGCGTCGTTCGTGGCTCCCGGCGCACAGGGGGTCACCGTCGAGCACGAGTTGCCGGTCCGCTATCTCGGCACGCCCGCGGTCCAGATCGTTCCTGTGCCGGAGGCCGTGGCAGCGTGAGTGACGGTCCAGTCCGCAGGCCGGCGGGTTCGGTCCCGCCGGCCCCGCCGGATGGTGAGCCAAGGCGGATCCTGGCGATGGGCGGTGGGGGCTTCACGATGCCCGAACACGATCAGAGCGACGCGCTCGACCGCTTTGTTCTGGCCCTCACCGGTAAGACTGTGCCGCGTGTCTGTTTCCTGCCGACCGCCAGCGGCGATCCGCGGGAGCAGGTGACCAGGTTTTACGAGCGCTTTGGCGATTGGCCCTGCGAGCCGACCGTGCTTTCGCTGTTTCACCTGGGACGCGACCGGATCGACCCGGTGGCCCACATCCTCGCTCAGGATGCCGTGTACATCGGCGGTGGCTCGATGCGCAACATGCTTGCGATCTGGCGTGAGCACGGGATTGACGAGGCGATGCGGACCGGTTGGGAGCGCGGGATCGTGCTCGCCGGCCTGAGCGCCGGGGCGATGTGCTGGTTTGAAGGCGGTGTCACGATGAGCGGTGGCGCGCCGGAGGTGGTGCATGGCCTCGGGCTGCTCTCCGGGAGCCTCTCAGTTCACCTCGACGGGGAAACGGAGCGACTGCCGGTCTATGAACAGGCGGTCGCAAAGGGAGCCCTGCCGCCGGGCTACGCCGCTGACGATGGCGCCGCTGTCGTCTTCTACGGCACCAAGATCGCTGAGTGCGTTGCCTCTCGCACCGACGCGCGGGTGATGCGCGTCAACGCTGACGGCGTGGGTGGGACCACGGAGACGGCGGAGCCGGTCCGGCTGCTGCCCGGCGCTGTCGATGCGGGTGGCAGTGACGTCGACGAGCCTTCGCACGAGCCCTACGGCGTGTCGGAGATGCGCGCGCTGCGGGCCGGGCGTCACCGCTGGGACTGACTCCAGGGAGTCCGTGGGGCTCGCAGGTAGGCTTGGCTGATCAAGGCTGTCGGTTCTCGGCCGATCAACTGGGGTACCTCGATGAGCATCGGAACCATTTCAGACGCCCTCTCACAGATCGCAGCGATCGAGGGCCAGATCCAGCAGCTTCAGAGCGGCGCGCTGCTCGACTCCGTGCTTGGGGTAACGAGTGGTTCCTCCAGCTCCACCGATACCGCTTCGGGCAGCTCCGGAACCAGCTCCACCGGCTTCTCTGACGCGCTCGCCCAGGCGCAGGGAACGACCGATGCGACCGATGCGACCGATGCGACGGCCGAGACTGACGCTGCCACCGACGACACCGCGTCGAGCACTGGTGGTACCTACGGATCGCTTGCCGACAGCGAGCTAGGGAGCACCGCAAGCTTGGGAAGTGCAACGACCGGCAGCGACGGTGCAACGACCCTAGCCTCGCTGACCGGGAGTTCGGGGCTTGTGGCCACATCTGGTCTGACGACGACATCTGGCACCGGTACGAGCGGCGTGACTTTGCCCGCTTCCGCCAGCTCGCTGCTTACCGCCGGGCAGCAGCAGTTCGCCTCGAGTCTTTCGGCCGATACCGGTCTCAACCCTGGCGTGGTCACGGCGTGGCTGCTCTCCGAGGAGTCCGGCAGTGCCGCCCAGTCGCGGCAGTCAGCCGGCAACAATGACTGGCTCAATGTGGGCTATACGGGCTCTGGGACCTACGGGGCGAGCGACAGCATATGGTCAGACCCGACCACGGCCGCCAATGCGACCGCACAATGGCTTCAGGGCCAGGATTCGATCTCCGGGTATGGCACCGCCAGCTCCGGCATCCAGTCGATCCTCTCCAGTGTCGGGCAGACTCCTCAGGCTCAGATCGCTGCGCTTCAGGACTCGGGGTGGTCGGCGGGTGGGTATCCGGACCTTGGCAACGTCTACGGGCAAGTCATCGGAGGCTGAGTTGTCGTCAAACCTGCATGCTGAGTCGCCGCCTTCAGGACGGCTTTTCGAGATTCCGATCTCATGTTCCAACCTTGTCCAACCTGACCTCGAGCGGTTTCTGGGATATTCGCGGATCTTCTTCGACGCTCACCGCTATACGAACGATGGCCCTGTCTCGAGACAGCTCGAGAGCCGGCTGGCAGCGTTCCACGAGACCTCTCGTTGCGTCGCTTTCTCGAGCGGCTTCTGGGCGTTGGTGTTGGCCATCAAGGCGCTGGCCATACCGGGGCGCGATGAAGTTGTAATGCCGTCACTGACCTATCGGCGCCTCGCGGACGTCGTTGCGTGGGCGGGGCTCGTACCGCGCTTCTGCGATGTCGAGCTTGACACGCTCGCAATGTCGGCGCAGACCGCCAGCGCTGTAATGGGGCCTTCCACCGCTCTGCTGTTGGCAGTGCACCCGATAGTGAACTGCTGCGAGATCGATGAGCTTGAGCGCTTGGCCACTGAGTCCGAGGTGCCCCTGATGGTCGATAGCGTTGAGTCCTGCTACGAGACATACGGCGGCCGTAAGGTCGGCTCGTTTGGCCGGGCCGAGGTCTTCTCGCTGCACGCTTGCAAGCTGCTCAACGGTTTTGAGGGCGGCTATGTCACCACGAACGATGATGAGCTGGCAGACCAGCTCGTATACATGCGTGGGTTTGGCTTCAACGGCCCAGACCGGGTAGAGCGGCTGGGTGTAAACGCCAAGCTGAACGAGATTCACGCTGCGATGACACTTGCCAGTCTGGACGACCTGGAAGCTCAGGTACCGAGGAACCGCGCGCGGTACGCCGCATACCAGGCCGAGTTCGCGGATATCCCCGGCATCGAGCTGGTCCAGTTCGACGAGACGGAGAAGTGCGCCTTCAAGAACATCGTCGCTGAGCTTGACGAGCGTTGGCCCTTGGAGCGAGACGCGACGGTAGCTCTACTAAATGCGGAGGGGATCCTGGCACGTGCGTACTACGCACCCCCGCTGCACCAGAAGTCGCACTCATATGAGGTCAGGTTTGACGAGTTGCCAGTCACCGATGAGCTTGGTGAGAGGTTTGTGCTGCTGCCCTGCGGGGCGCGGGTTTCGCCGAGCGATATAGCGGTCGTGGCTTCGTTCCTACGCCGCCTCGCGAGCGAGCGTGCCCCCGTTTCACAGATGAGCGAAAGATGAGTGCGCAGGACGCGACCCGCACGCTTGCTTGCCTTGGCGGCACGCCGGCTTTCGACGCTGTATTGCCCGTCGGGCAACTTTACTTCCCTTCATGGGAGCGCTACACGAGGGCGATGACCGGGATCTTCGACCGTGGGTGGTACTCAAACCATGGTCCGCTGGCACGTGAACTCGAGGAACGTCTCGCTTCGTTCTTCGGGGTGCGGCATGCGATGGTGGTTTCAAATGCCACCGTCGGCTTGATAATGGGGCTCAAATGCCTGGGGGTTGAGGGCAAGGTCTTAGTTCCAGGATTTACCTTCGTGGCAACCGGCCAAGCCGTCACATGGGCCGGGATGGAGGTCAGATTCGGGGACGTCGACCCGGACACCCACCAGATCACGGCAGAGAGTGCCGCCGCGGCGCTGGATGATGATGTGAGGGCGGTACTCGCCGTCAATCTGTGGGGTGGAACATGCAACCCGCCGGCGATTGAGACGTTCGCCCGCGATCACGGGCTCAAGCTGATCTTCGACTCCGCCCATGGGGCAGGTGTACGCACGGGCGGGGTCTTACTCGGAGGGTTCGGAGACGCGGAGGTGTTCTCGTTTCACGCAACCAAGGTGCTCAGCGCGACCGAGGGCGGCTGCGTATGCACCAACGATGACCAGTTCGCCGCGCGACTTCGCAACATGCGGAGCAGCTATGGCACCGGGCCACCGACGCCCGTGCCATTGACCGGTAATGGCCGCTTTTCCGAAGCGCAGGCGGCGATCGCGCTGATGAACCTGGAGGACTTCGAGGCCAACAGGCACCACAACCACGACATATGGAGTATCTACCGCGAAGCTTTGAAGGAGATCCCAGGCCTGAGACTCTTGGTTCCAGCTCATACGGACCACAGCAACTACTCGTACGCAGTCGTAGAGGTGGATGAGACGGAGTACGGCGTTAGCCGTGACGCGCTAGTGGACACACTGGCCGCAGAGAACGTGCTGGCACGGAGGTACTTCAGTCCAGGCGTCCACCGAACGCCGCCCTACGTGACGGAACAGCGCCCAAGCCTTCCGGTCACCGAGATGCTTTCTGAGACGCTGCTTCAGCTGCCGATCGGAGCCTTGGTGGGCGAGGATGACGCTGCTGTGATCGGACGCTTATTGAGTCGCGTCCACGCGGATTCGGCGGCGATCAGGGCTCTCGCGGCCGGTTAGGGACTGACGCGGGCATGACGGTTGCGATCATGCAGCCATACATCTTTCCCTACCTGGGCTACTTCCAGCTGCTGGCCGCTGTCGACACCTTCGTTCTGTACGACAACATCCAGTACACCAAGAAGGGCTGGATCAACCGTAACCGGATCCTCGAGGGTGGGCATGCTGCTCTGTTCACGCTTCCGATCGCCTCGGCCTCCGACTACCTCGACGTGCGTGATCGTGAGCTAGCGCCGGATTATGCTCCCCAGAAGCTGCTCGCTCGCGTCGCCGGTGCCTATCGGAAAGCGCCTTACTTCAAGCAGACAATGGAGCTCCTGGATGAGGCGCTGACATGCCCGGAGCGCAACCTCTTCGGTTACCTTCA
This sequence comes from Solirubrobacterales bacterium, assembly GCA_003137075.1. GTDB lineage: Bacteria > Actinomycetota > Thermoleophilia > Solirubrobacterales > Solirubrobacteraceae > Palsa-465. Next base: position 7,101 of record PLES01000107.1, on the reverse strand, counting down.
CCAAGCGCTACGGCTGACCGCAGCGCATCTGGGCGTCGATACGGAGATTCGCGTTTCCTCGACCATCCCTGTCGACCACACACTCAAGGGGCAGAGCAGGGTGCTGGCGATCTGTGACGAGCTCGGTGCGACGACCTACGTAAACCCGATTGGCGGCGTGGACCTGTACTCGCGGCAGGATTTCGCGTCGCATGGAACACACCTCGAGTTCCTGCGACTCTTACCGCTTGAGTACGCGCAGGGTGCCCATGAGTTCGTCCCGAACCTGTCGATCATTGACGTCCTCATGCACAACCCGATCGACGTGGTTCAACGGTGGGTCTCGACTCACTATGAGCTCACCTGAACGCGACCAGTGGTCAGATATGCTGGGCCTCGCCGTCGAACTGCAATCGCTGAGGAGTTGATCGCGCCGTGAGTTGGAAGAAGGCCGACTACGAGGATTACCCCCGAACCCGCGCGGCCGACGACTTCTGGGGGCAGGTGAGACGGACTGTGCACGGCGTCCCGGTTGATGAGGGGCAGATCCAGATGATCGTCAACGCGATTTTTGCGGCGTTGCAGTTGCGGCCAGATGATGCTGTCCTGGACCTCGCCTGCGGCAACGGGGCCCTCTCGCGTTACCTCTATGAGCATTGCGCTTCGCTGTTGGGTGTTGACTTCTCTGAGTACCTGATCTCGGTCGCCAAGGCCAACTTCGAGAATGAGCCCGATTACCTCTACAGGTGCGACGACGCGGCCCACTACGTGTCTACCGAGAGTGATCCGACACGATTCACCAAGGTCGTCTGCTACGGGAGTTTTCCGTACTTCCCGGCCGAGGACGCTCGTTCTGCGCTGCTCGGATTGCGGGAGCGCTTCAGCAACGTCGAGCGGGTGTTCATCGGCAATCTCCCCGACCGCGACCTGGCCGATGTGTTTTACGGTGCCGGACTCCCAGGAGCGGAGGTCCTCGACGATCACACCGAAGCGATCGGCATCTGGCGCTCACGACCGCAGATGAGCGAACTCGCGGCGGCTTGTGGCTGGCGGGCAAGCTTCACGAACATGCCGACTGATTTTTATGCGGGTCACTACCGCTACGACGTCCTGCTGAGCCCGGCATAGCTTTCTGGCAGGGCGCGGCTGTCGAGCGCCCGTCGGGACGTCAGCTACTCGATGACCCCAACCTTATTTTCGCCGGCCGCGATCATCGTCCAGCACTCATTGATCGCCTCCTGAAACTCAGCTGTGAAGAACGCGCCGGAAGCGTCAGGTTGCGAGCCGAGTTCGGTTAGGCGGCGCAGCTGGGGGTATCGCGCCACGAACCCCTCGTACCACTGGTGGCGGGCTTGGATGGTGGCGATGCAGCGCGAGTATTCGATCGACCAGTGATCAGCCGTCCAGCGGGCCAGGTACTCCCATTCAAAGACGCCTGCCGAATGGATTGGAGAAGATGCGCTGCTCGCCTGCCGATCGTGAATACGGAAGGCGGAGAGACTTTTGCCGAGGCCTACGATCTGGTGACCCTGGTCAGCGAAATTGGTGTAGAGCGCCATGTCCGTGAGGAACCGCATGCGGTCCGTGCCGATGCCGAACGGGTTCGGTAGCGCGGCCAGGGCTTCAGTGGAGATGAGCGTGTTGACTGGACCCCCGATGAAGTTGACGGCCGGCTGAATCATCGTGTCGAACAGCTGATCGCGTGTCACCAGGGCGGCCGAGTCGGCGGGGATAGGCGTCGGCCATTGCTTGGTGCGGCCGATGCTGTCGATCACGTAGTGCGCGTGGAACGCCAGCGCGGCGTGGGTTGAGTCGGCTGCCGCACACAGCATGGCCACCGATTCCGGCAGCAGCAGGTCATCATCAAACAGGAATTTGATGTACTGCCCGGACGCCTGTGAGATCAGCATGTTCCGGTTGGTGCCGGGGGTTCCGCGGTTGGGGTTGCGCGTGTAAACGATCCGAGGGTCACTCCACTTACTGAGGACGCTCGCGACGTCATCTCCGGCGGAGTCGTCACCGATCAGCAGCTCGAAGTCCCTGAAGGTCTGCGCCAGCGCGCTGGCCACCGAGGCGTCGAGAAAGTCGGGCCTGTACGCCGGGATGAGGATTGAGACCTTTGGCATCGTCAGGTTCTGAAAGCGAGGATAATCGCTGTGATGTTGAACTGGCTTACGCGCTATTCGTTCGTGGCAGCTGAGCTTGGCTTCGATGCGAACGGCGCGCTGACAGAGAGCGTCCTGGACGTAGGCTGCGGGCCGCACGGACTCGCATGCGCTGCGCCGGCAGCCGAGTTCGTCGGAGTGGATGTGCTGTTCGCGGATCGTGTCGCGCCGGGCATGGTCGCGTTTCGAAGTGCCCCCGGCCCACTCCCGTTCGACGACGCTGCCTTTGAGACTGTCGTCTGTCTCGACGTCTTGGAACACCTGCCCGCCGGCGATCGTCCGGGGTTTGTGCGGGAGCTCGCGCGGGTGGCTTCGCGCCGAGTTCTCGTCGCATGCCCGAGCGATGAGAGCCTGTGGGTGCAGGATGTGCTTCGTGTCGCCTACCAGAGCCGCGGCATGGCCTTGCCTGGCTGGCTGAACGAGCACGACGAGCACGGGCTGCCGACCGCCGAGGAGATCCGTCAGGCGTGCACGTCGGTCGCTGGGTTCCAGGCCCGTGAGCTGGTGATGACCAATGGCCTGCTGACGACGCTCGCCGTCATGGCGGACATGCTGCCGGAGTTTTCTAGCCGGGCCGCTGCGGAGTATCGGGAGAACCGCGAGGAGTGGCTCCAGGTGTTCACTGATGCTCGCTTCGGTGTCTGCAATCGCAAGGGTTACGCAATCGAGCGGGAGCTGGCGCAGTCACCCAAGGTCGACGCATCGGATCTACGAGATTCGGTGTGGAGCGCCGTGCGCTGCCCCGCCTGCGGTGGCAGCAGGCTACAACGCAGGCCCGGTGGTGCCGTGTGTCAGAACTGCGGGCACGCGGTCGGGTCCGACCAGGCCGGCGCGATCAACCTAGCGGTGAGGTAGCCGGACCGCGGCGGTCTCAGTCGGTCGCAGGTCGATCACGGGCAGGCCGTCCCGTGAGGCTTTCACGAGTGTTGCCAGCTCGCTGCGCCCCCGCGGTTCGCTGAGGCGTGATTCGAGCATCATCGCCAGGTTCGCAGGTGAACAGGCGATGTCATCTCCAAGCACAGATGCTGTCGGCCCCGTCGAATCGAGCGTGACCGGGGTCGTGCCTACGCTCGCCGAGACAAGCGCCCTACGCTCGAACATGTCCGAGGGATCTGCACTCAGCACCAGGTCTGCATCTGCCGCCATCCGCGTGAACCTGGTCTCGTCCGAGCACGGACCCAGCGGTTCCGCATTTGGGAGTTGGCGCCTGGCCTCAGCCTCCCAGCCGCGGACGAAGGTGGTGGGTAATAGCCGTATCGGCGTTCTGGACGGGAGCCGACGCAGCGCTTGCAGTACCGCAGCCGCGAGCTTGGGCTCGTGCACCGGCACTACAGCCAGCACACCGTTACCACCGGACCCGAGCTGTGTCTCTGGCACCACCGGCGGCACCACGCGAACAATCGACTCCGAGAGCCCGCTCTTGACGAGGCTCGCCCTAGCACTAGGCGTTGCCGCCCAGACCGAGGCTGCCATCTCAAGCGGGAGCGCGGTCTGAGCTCTGGCCAGGCGAAAAATCGCAGGCTTGACGACCAACCTGGACACGTTGTCGTGAGCTCCGCCCGGGACGATGACGACGGGCGCGCCATTGCTGACGGCCCGCATCTGCGCGAGGTCCACCAGCTCCCGCATATCGCGGTTGAGATTTGGTGTCACGGTTGCTCCGGGCAGGTTGTACGCAGCTGGCCTCAGCCCAAGCTCGGAGAACCGCCTCAGCAGCGATCGCGCCTCGTCGGCGGCCGATCCGATCCCGTTGGGCTGACCCGCCACCGCGAGTGACGTGAGGCCCAGGGCACGCTCTGGCGGTGCGTTCTGGAGGCGGGCATCCCAGACCTGCGCGGCCAGTTCGTCATCCTGGTCCAGATGCCGCCCCCACCGCGCCACGTAAAGCAGGTCATTTGCGCGAGCACTAGCAGCCTTCTCAGGCGTGCTCCATAGGGACTCGCCGCTGCCGCGCGACGCGCCCTCGTGGTGAATGATCGTTATGTCTCCGCGGTAAACGATGCGATGGCCCGCGGTGCGGAGCTTGAGGCACAGGTCGACGTCTTCGAGGCCGTTGACGTAGCGCTCCTCGAAGCCTCCAACCTGGTGAAAGGCATCGGCGCGTATCGCCACGCAGGCAGCGGTTACGCAGTCGGTCTCGTAGCAGGCCTGCGTGACGGCCAGTTCCTGGCCCTGATGATGAAACACGTGCTGTCCAAACGGGGCTCCGTCATAGAGAGCTCCGCGGATGAACGCGACGCCGGCGTGTTGGATCGTGCCCGTGGGGAAGAGCAACCTGCAACCTGCGACTGCCACTCCCGGCTCGTGCACCTGCTCAACGAGGCGTTCCAGCGCAGTCTCGGGGACCTCCGTGTCGTTGTTGAGGAAGACCAGCACCTCACCGTTTGCGAGACCGGCGCCGATGTTGCAGCCTCCGGCGAAATTGCGGTTCTCGCTGAGTAGTTCGATGCGCACGCGGTCAGCCCATTCGCGTAAGCGGTCGGGAGTCTCGTCCGGAGAGTTGTTGTCCACCACCACGATCTCCCAGCCGTTACCAAGCTTGTCGCCGAGCGCGGCGACAAGCGAACGTAGACACTGCTCCGTCAGCGACCATTTGCCGTAGGTGACGATCACAATCGAAGCCTCGGTCATGACGACGACCCGCTGGCTGCCGCGATCAGCGCCTCAAGGCGACCGTCGCCGATATTGAGGATCTCGTTGCCCGACTCGCGGGCCAAGCGGACGTGTCCTTCGCATCCGCGGTGAAGCGGCACGTAAGCGTCGATCGCCTGATGAAGCCGCTGATCGCGCTGGGCTTGGAAGGGCTCCAGCAGGACGTCGATGTCGGCGCACGCGTCGAGGTCAACGTTCGCGCGGTTGGCGGCACTGCGGATGAACGCTTCAACCTGCTCTGGTGATCCTGTGAGCGCCGGGTCTGCCAATAGGTAGAGGCAGGCTCGGGTTTGCGGCGTCGTCGCCTGACTCCAGTTTCCGAGCAGCTCAGCAAGTGCGTCATCGCCCCGCCAGGCGGGGGTCGCAAGGACGTTGAGGGCCGTGGGTTCCGCCAGAGGGAACGGCTCGCTCTCTGCGCTCGTGTGCTTCGGTCGTGAGTTTGAGAGCACCACGATTCGCTCGTTGTAGCGGGCGGCTACGGCGTCCCATGAGAGCTTCGCCGCCGCCGCTCGCGCTGCGAGTCCGCGTAGGCCGCGCCCCGCTCGATCGGAAGCGGCCTCGCGCAGCAGCTCGACCAGATGGTCAACGTCAGGCTCGAGCATCCAGGGTGTGCTCGTCGGCGTGAACGGGCCGAGCTGTTCAACCGGCATCTCGCGGCGAGCGGAGCGGATCCGCCATCCGGCGTCCGGTGGGCAGAACTCGTCAGTCGGGCCGCCTGCTGTCACGATCACCGGCAAGCCGCAGGCCATTGCTTCCAGGACCGGCATCGCGAAACCCTCACCGCGATACGGGTGCACGAGCACATCACACGAGCGGTACAGCGCCGCCAGTTCAGCGGTCGTGAGATCGCGATCGATAATTTCAAGCTTCGGTAGCGCACCGGATGCGATGTGCTCGCGGATCGGCTCCCGCAGACCACCTGCGTAGATGCCATTGGCGCCGAAGTCCTTTACCACCAGCTTTACATCAGCACGATCTGCGAAGGCCCTTTTGAAGGCTTCCAGCAGCAGATCTGGGCCTTTGCGCAGGATCAGGCCGCCCACGAACAGGAAGCGCAGGGCTCCGTCATCAGGGCGAGTTTCGCCATCGCTTGTGTCTGGGGTGAAGAGATCCAGGTCCACACCGTTGGGGATCGAAACGACCCGTTCGGGATCGACGCCGTCGGCCGTGTACATCGCGCGCACGAACTCGCTTGGCACCCAAAGCTCATCCACCGAGGCGTTGATCTGGTCCCGCCAGGCAAGCGGCACCGAGCCGAACTCCCAAGGCACGATCGCCGCTAGCGCACCAGACCCGGGGATCGTCAGGTCCGGCGGCCACTGATGGTGAACCTCCACCTGCGCGGGATGGGGAAGCGGACTGTCACGCGACGAACCGTTGCTCTCCACGCGCTGCACGTCACCGTGAAGACGCTCGGTCACGCGGTCGTTGATGATCGAGAGGCTGGTCGGCAGTCCATGGTCACCCTTCCAACGGATCGCGGGGGGCGAGCTGACCGGCGGCGCGGCGCGGCGGGCGGCCATGGCTTGGCCGTCATAGTAGGCCTCGAGCGTGTCGATGTACTCCGAGAATGCTCGCGGCTCGGCGATGTTGGACTGCAGGTGCTCGAGCAGCGCCGGATCGAGCGCAAGCCGATCCAGCTGGCGTGCCAGATCGCTCGCATCGAGTCCGTTGAAGAGCAGCCCGTCAACCTCGTCACGGATAGCCTCGGGGAGCCCGCCAAGCCGTGGAACCACAAGCGGCACGCGTGCCGCAAGGCACTCCGCTGCCGCCAACGGCGCACAGTCCCACCAGAGTGAGGGGAGCACGGCGACGTCTACGTCGCGCAGAAGCTCGCCGAGCTCGGAAGGCGCGAAGCTGCCGTACAACTGCACCGCGTCGCGACGGTCGAGCGAGTGCAAGCGCTCGCCGAAGTCTGGCGCTATCTCACCGATGATCCTGACCTCAAGCTCAGCGCTTGCGCGCTGGGCCGCGTCGACCAGCAGCTCCGGTCCCTTATGTGGGTAGGCCGAGCCGAGAAATGCGACCGTGAGCCGTTCGCGTAGACGACCCGGTTTGCGCCGCTTCCCGACCTGTGCCCAGATCTCACCTTCATGCGGCATCGCCTGCCTGACCACGTCGATCATCTCCGGGTCGTATCCGCTCCCCATCAGCGCGAGCCTGACGGCGTCTGAGACCGCAAGGATCCGCGTTATCCCGGACTCGGCATGGGCTCTGATCTCCGAAAGTCGCCGCCGGTGGCCGTGCATGTCATGGCTTCCCACGCAGGTGGCGCAACGGCTCCCGTCTCCTGGTCCGTCGCAGA
>PLES01000131.1 GCA_003137075.1 Solirubrobacterales bacterium | reverse complement strand
TCACCGTGTCGTAGCGGCGCAGCAGCGGATCACGGCGGATCTCAGCGAGCAGCAGTCCGTCGGTGACCAGACGAACCAGGGTGTCCTGCGAGCCGCGATCGTCGAAGCGGACCGCGTAACCGACGGCGCCGCCGAGCGGCACCTTGAGTTCGTCGGCGATCCGCTGCGCCACGGTCCTTGCCGCGAGCCGCCGCGGCTGCGTATGAGCGATGGCGCCGCGCACGCCACGGCCGAGTTCGAGACAGAGCTTTGGCAGCTGTGTGGTCTTGCCCGACCCGGTCTCCCCGGCCACGACCACGACTTGGTGATCCCGGATCGCGGCGAGCAGGTCGTCATGCCGCAAGGACACCGGCAGCTTCGGCGGATAGGAGACCTCCGGGACCGATGCGCGGCGCCGCTCAACCCGGGCCTGCGCCTCCAGAAGCTGCCGGTCGAAGCGCGCCCGCCCCTCTTCGTCACCGCGACGCAGGCGCTGTGCCTGGCGGCGAAGGCGCTGCTCGTCCCGCAACGTCAGCTCGCGAAGCGCCTCCTGATCGACGAGGGTGCTCATATCCCGACTTAGGGATGTGGCGTCGCGCCGTCGAGGTGATCGAGGATCGCGGCGTGTACCGCCGGCACGCCCGCGACCGTGATGTGACCGTGCTCGGGCTCGATCATCAAGCGCGAGCCCGGAATCAGCGCTGCGGTCTGCTCGATCAACGGCATTGGGTAGAAGCGGTCCTGGCCGCCGGAGACCACCAGCGTCGGTGCCTGGATCACGGCGGCACAAGTCCGCAGATCGAAATGATCCTCTGCCTCGATCGTGGTCGCCAGATCGGCCAGGTCGCTGTCTGAGAGCGCCGGCCTGGAGAGGAGTGCTCCGGCCAGGGCGGCGGGTATCTGCCAGATGCCGTCGGGGACCATCTCCGCGGCTGCCAGTGCCATCGCACGGCGCGGTGCACCCGCCCGGATCCGGGCCGCGATCCTGCGCATCTGCGCGCGGGTCTGGTCGCTGAGCCGGTAGCCAGTGCTCAGTAGCGCCAGGCGCCTGACAACGTCAGGGTGGTCGGCTGCGATCTGCTGCGCGATGCTGCCACCGGTGGAGAGGCCGAGCAGGTCAACGGGACTGTCAAAGCTTGAGCGGATCGCTTCAGCATGCTCTGCGGCCAACTGAGCAAAAGTGATCCCCCGCGGAAGGTCCGGGCGGCGGTTGAGGTAGTGCACCCGACGCCGGCCCGTGTAGGGGGAGGCCGTGCCGGCGTGCATCTTCGGCCAGCTGGCCACACCGGTCTTGGGAGACAGCCCCGCCAGCAGCACGAGCGGTGGACCCTCACCGCTGATCAGGCACGGGAAGGAACCGAGGGTCGTGATCAAGTGGAGCCAGACGGGATCGAACCGACGACCTCCTGCGTGCAAAGCAGGCGCTCTCCCAGCTGAGCTATGGCCCCAGGACGGGTGAGTTTACTGCGGCTCGGGGCTCACGCCGGGCGACGCTGATCAGCTTCGATCAAGCGCCGCGACTGACGGTGCGATCAGCCGTCGAAGTCGAAGTCACGCGGCGGCCGCTGCTCGAACCAGAGGCGATCGTGGTCCGGCGTGTCCTGAAGGAACTCGGGGGTTTCCTCCAGGGGGTCCTCCTCCAGCGGATCGGGTGCCGGCGCCGGACCGCTGGCGTCCTCGGCAGCGAAGGCTTCCTCGACGCTCCACTCGCGGGTCTCGCGGGCGGCGTCCGCACGAGCACGCTGATCGAGAACGGGGTCGGACGGCGCGGGTGCGGTGGGCGGCCCCGGCTCGAGGATCGTGGTCGGATGCTCCTCCACCTCCGGCGCGAGTTCCGCCTCGTCCACCGGGGCCGGTTCGGGCTCAGGCTCGGCGACGCTCGGAGGCACGGGGGCGAACTTCGGGCGCGGCGGCGGCGCGCTGTCAAAGATCAGGTGTGGAGGCTCGGCCGGAACAGCCGGCTCGACGGCCGGGGCTGGTGCTTGAGGTTCGGCTGCTGCTTGAGCTTCAGCTGCCAGCTGAGACTCGGCCGCTAACCCTTCGGCGGCATGTTCGTGGGTCGCCGGGTCCTCATGCGCGAAGGGATCGGCATCCCCGACATGCGCGTCCGGCCCAAACGGGTCGTCGTGGTCATCAAAGCCATCGTCGTGGGCGAAGGGGTCGTCATGCGCGAGGCCCGACTCTCTGTGCATTCCCTCATCCAGATGGTCGGCAAAGTCCGACGCCGTCTCCGCTGCCGCCGACTTGCCGCGGCGCAGGAAGCCGCGCTTGGGCGCCGGTTCGGGCGGCTGAAATAGCTCAGTGGCCGGCTCGAAGCCAGGCTCGTGCGGAGCCTGCACCTCAAGCTGAGGTACGGCGCCCATGCGCGCGGTCGGTTCTCGTCGAACCGGACCTAGCGCCTCGCGCTCAAGCCGCTCGATCTCTCCCGGGTCAGCTCCCCGCTGACGCTTGAGGTCGAGGTGCTCGCGAATCGCGTCGTCAAGCAGACCCATGGTCACAAAGCGTACTGACCGGCGGCCGGCTTCGCACGGGCGGGCGGACGCTTGCGCTTCGCCCCGCGTGCGCTGCCAACAGGCGGCTAAACTGCCTCCACCGAGCGGCTCTGCCGCCGCGAGGGGCTATAGCTCAGATGGGAGAGCGCCTGGATCGCACCCAGGAGGTCGCCGGTTCGATTCCGGCTAGCTCCATTGGCTGTCTCAGCCTTCTGTCGCACTCCGTCACCTGGGGCGCATTGCGCTGGTACCCCGGGTGCGTCCGCCCAATGTGGGCGAGTGCGCAGCTGTGGCGGCGATAGCGTCTTGGCAGAGCGATCGTGATTAGCGAGCAACGCCCGGCCCATATGCTGGTACCTGTATGTCTGAACTCGGGTCAGGAGTAGCGCAGGACACGGAATCAGCCGGAGACATTCAGTCCCGCGCTGATTGCGAACGGCTTGTGCGCGCGTTTTACGGTCGCGCTCTCACCGACCCGGTGATCGGCTTCCTCTTCACGGACGTGGCCAAGCTCGACCTGGAAGCGCACGTTCCGCGACTGACCCGGTTCTGGGAGACGATCCTGCTCGGAGCTCAGAGTTACGGAGGCGGAGCTTTCCGCCCGCATCTGGAGCTCAACTCAAAAGCCCAGCTCAAGCAGGGTCACTTCGACCGCTGGCTGCAGCTCTGGGACATGACGGTNNCTCGCGGTTCCGGGGCTGCCCGTCGTTCAGCACTACGGGCCCGGGAGCGAAGAACAGTGAGCAAGCTGTTTGATGCGGAGAGTGACCGCCTCCCGGTGAGCCTCAGCGTGCGGCTGCTGCGCTGGTGGATCCCGATCGCGCTGACGCTGGCGGGGGTTGTGATCCTGGTGGCCGATGACTTCAACACGACCGGCGCCGACGCCTTCGCCGCGTTCGCGGGGGCTGGCAGCTCAATCTGGCTGATGAACTTCCTCTGGCGTCTTGGCATCAGCGGCGATGACGACCGCGACCGCGAGGCTCTAGATCGCGTCTATCTGGCTGAGCACGGTCACTGGCCAGACCAGCCAGAGCGGCCTGACCAGCGAGGGGACGCAGACCAGCCAGGGAAGGCTGGCGAATCAGACCAAGGGTGAGGCGGCCGTCAAGCGCGATCTGCGCGAGCGTTACCGGTAGGGCCTATCCCGGTAGGTTCGCGCGCCCGGCTGCCTTAGGGCGCCCAAAACAGACGCTGCCCCCGCCGCCTTGGTTAACCTGCGGCAGCAGTGACCGACACTGCCGCCAGCACTGAAGCCCGTGAGCGCCTACTGAAGGCGTGGCGCGGAGAGATCGTCGCCGGCGGCATGTATGAGCTGATCGCCGCGCGCCTGCCGGCCCGCGAGGCCGAGATCATGCGCAAGATGGCGGCCGCGGAGAGCAGCCATCGCGAACGTCTTGAGGCGCGGATGGTTGAACTCGGCCTCGAGATCCCACCGGTACAGAGCGTCAAGATCTCCGGCTGGATGCGTCTGCAGGCAAAGTTCGCCCCGGTCGACAAGCTGCTCGCAGCACGCGAGGCGGCTGAGGACGAGGAGGTAGACGACCTCTACAAGCGCTCGACCGGAGACGTCCAGACCGACAACCTGCTGCGCGAGATCCGCAAGGAGGAGCGCTCTCACTCCATGGCCGTCAATGAGATCCGCAGCGCTGACGGCGCCGCTCCCGATCCCGACCAAGGATTGACGCCGACGCAGCAGCGTGCCAAGGCCCGGCTCGACAAGATCACAGGCCGCGAAACCTGGCACCGCAACAGCAGCGGCTGGCTCAGCGGCGCGATCTACGGAGCCAATGACGGACTCGCCTCAGTCTTCGGGATCGTCGCCGGCGTCTCCGGCGCGACCGGCGGCTCGAGCTTCGTGCTGACCGCGGGCGCCGCGGGCGCGATCGCGTCGGCGCTCTCAATGGCGACCGGAGCCTACCTCGCCGAGCGCTCTGAAGCCGAGCTCGCCGAGGCCAACGTAGAGCGCGAACGCCAGGAGATCGCTGAGCACCCAGAGGAGGAGAAGGAAGAGCTTTCGCTCTTCTACCAGCTCAAGGGCATCGACGAGCAGACCGCCGACGCGATGGCCGAGCAGCTCTCCCGCCAGCCCGACGCGATGCTGAAAGCGCTCTCCGTCGAAGAGTTCGGCATCACCCCCGGTAGCGACGGCGACGCTGCCCAGGCGGCTATCGCTGCCGGAATCTCCACCGGGCTCGGGGCGATGATCCCGGTGATCCCGTTCATCTTCATGCACGGCACCGTCGCGATCCTGATCTCTGCTGGCGTCTCGATCTTCGCCCACTTCCTGGTCGGCGCCGCGAAGTCCCTGTTCACGCTGCGGACATGGTGGGCCGCCGGTTTCGAGATGACCCTCGCCGGCATCATCGTCGGTGGTGCCACTTTCCTCGTCGGCCTCGCGCTGCCGACCTAGTCGCTATCCGTCCAGGAACCCTGCGAGCGCCGACGCGAGCCGCTCGACCTTCTCCTCGAGGCTCGCGAGCCGGGCTTCCAGGGCATCACGATCGATCCCGGCGGCGCCTGGCAATGGCGCCGCCTCAGGTTGGCGCAGGGCCGGGCGGACACTGTCTGGCGGGGCGTTGTTGTCGCCAGAGGAGCCGAGTGCGGGCTCGGAACCGCCCAGCAACTGCCGGAAGCGGTCTTCCTTCTGGCCCGGACGGCGCTCGATCCGCTGCGCGTACCCGCGCTCGCAAAGCGCAGCGAGCGCGGCATCCACGAGCTCAAGCGATGCGAACGGCGCCATCCGCTCGGTTCGCAGCTTCAACTCCCCCGGAGTCTGCTCGCCGCGCACCAGCAACACTGCCAGCAGCGCCAGTTGCTGCTGGTCGACGCCGAGCGCGTCTTCGGCCAGATGCCGGTACTTGATGGCGCGGCTCGAGTGGCCGCTGGCGAGCCGCGTCAGCCCGTAGCGCGCGAGCCGCTGGACGGCCTCGCGGACGGTGGTCTCGTCGTAGTCGACCACCGGGTCGCGGTTGGTCGACTGGTTGCACGCGAGCCGCAGCGCATTGAGCGAGAGCGGGTACTGGTCCGGGGTCGTGAAGCGTTTCTCGATCAGACAGCCGAGCACCCTCTGCTCAGCCGGCGTAAGGGCATCGATATGCATGCGACCGAGATTAGACGGCCAGCCCATAGACTGGCGCCCGAATGGATAGAGAGCTGGACCAGGGGACGCAGACACTCGCAAGGCTCTTTGAAAGCGTGTTTCGACACAGCCCGACGCCTATTTACATGCGGGATCTCGAGCATCGTTGGCTGTTCGCCAACGACGAATGCTGCCGGGCCCTCGGTGCCGCCCCAGGGGGTATTCGTCGAGGCCAGCAGATCTGCGACACGATCGCCGAGGAGGTCGCGCTCAGGTTCGTGGCGAACGACCAGGAGGTACTCGAGTCCGGCATCGCCACTGAGTTCCATGAGGACGTGAAAGATCTTCTGACCGGGGATGTTCACACGTTCTTCTCGGTCAAGTTCCCGGTGCGGACGGACGACGGTGAGGTAATCGGTGTCGGCGGAATCTCGTTCGACATCACCAACTACCAACGCCAGCAGCGTGAGCTCGCCTCCGCGCAGGCCATGGTCGCGACCGTTTTCGAGGCCGCGCGGCTGGGGATCTACGTGCTCAGCGCCGGCGAGGACGGGCAGCCGACACAGATGGTCGAGTGCAACGCCGCCTTCTCGGCGATCACCGGCATCGACCGTTCCCAGCTGATCGGCGAGCCCGTCAGCAGGCTGGTCCACCCTGATGACGAGCTTGCCCGCCGGCGCCTGATCGATGAGCTCCTGGTCGGGCGCCATCCGGTCGGCGAGCTGCGCTATCGCAGGGCCGATGGTGGCTATGTCTGGTGCATGGTTGTGCCGGCCATCACTTTCGGGCCCGATGGCGAGCAGCTGTTCGTGGTGCAGGTGCTGGACATCACCGAGCGGCGTGAGTTCGAGCGCCAGCTCCGCCACCACGCTGAACACGACTCGCTCACCGGCCTGCTGAGCCGGCGCCGCTTCGCCGAGGTGCTGGAAATGGAAGTGGAGCGTGTCCAAGCGACCCGCAAGCAGTCCTCGTTGTTGCTGCTCGATCTGGATGGTTTCAAGGATGTCAACGACGCGATGGGGCACTCGACCGGCGACGCCTTGCTGCGCCGCATGGCGACTGCCCTCAACCGCTCGCTGCGCGGTGGCGACATGGTTGCGCGGATCGGCGGTGACGAGTTCGCGGTGCTGCTGCCTGAGACGGACCCTGCGGCCGCGATCGCGGCCGCCGGCAAGCTGGTCGATGCGGTTCACGGCAACGGCCGCGTGAGCACCGACGCCGGGCGCATCGCCGTCACCGCATCGGTCGGGATCACCTCCTGGGACGCATCCGTTGACGTCGATGCCGAGCAGCTCCTGGCCGAGGCTGACATCGCGATGTATGACGCCAAGGCGGCCGGGCGCAACCGTGCGGCGCTGTTTGAGCGTGGCCGTCAGCGACATGTTGAGATCGCAAGCCGCGGCACCCGTCTGACGGAGCTGCGTGACGCCGTCAGCAACGGGCGTTTCGTGCTGCATGCCCAGCCGATCGTGCCGCTGGTCTCGGGCGACTCGGAGGTGAGCGTCGACACCTACGAACTGCTGGTGCGGATGCGTCGAGAGGACGGCACGCTTGCGATGCCCGCGGAGTTCCTGCCCGAAGCCGAGCGTCACGGGCTGATTGAAGAGGTCGACCGGTGGGTTCTCCAGGAGGCTGTGCGGATCCTCAAGCTGCGGCGGCTCGCCGGCCGCCAGGTCAGCCTCTCGGTCAACCTCTGCGCCGCGACCATTGAGGACCCCGGACTCGGTGACCGGATCGCGGCGATCCTGGAGTCGAACGCGGTGCCGCCAGAACTGCTGACGCTTGAACTGACGGAGACCGGCGCGCTCTCTGATCTCGGGCGCGCGAGTGACCTCTCCTCACAGCTGCGGGAGATCGGCTGCAAGTTTGCGCTCGATGATTTCGGGTCGGCGTTTGCGACGCTTCAGTACCTCAAGCACATTCACTTTGACCTGGTGAAAATCGACGGCGAGTTTGTCCGCAACCTGCCGCGCTCGCCGGCGGATCAGCTGATCGTCAAGGCGGTGGCGGAGATGGCTCGCGGCTTCGGCTCGAAGGTCGTGGCGGAGTTCGTCGACAGCCAGGAGACGGTGGACCTGCTGCGAACCTTCGGTGTCGAATATGGGCAGGGCTATTTTCTCGGTCGCCCCGAGCCGCTGTCGCTGAGTTAGCGCGGCTCGCAAGACTGGCTGGATGACCGCAACTCCGCGCCGGTTGCGGGTTTTGGTGAACTGTTATGTGTATTTCGTGTTGTGCTTGGGCCCAGCCGTGTAACCGCTCCACGGAATCAGTGTCTGAGGTCTGGCGAGCGAAACGAAGGGCATGGGGCCATGAGCATTTCGCCCGGGGCAGAAAATGACGGAGTCGCGGACATCGAGCAGAGACGAGCATCGGGTATGAACAGAGATCGTCGTCGGCCCAACCGGCCGAGCGTCAGCGTTGTGATTCCGACGCTCAACGAGGCGGCGAATCTACCCGGCGTCTTGGAGCGGCTGTCGTCTGGGATGGAGGAGCTGATCATCGTCGACGGCCACTCTGTTGACGACACCGTGAACGTCGCAAAGGCGCTGCGGCCGCAGGCGCGAGTGATCATGCAGAACCGTCGTGGCAAGGGCAACGCCCTGGCCTGCGGTTTCGCGGCGGCGACCGGCGACATCATCGTGATGATCGATGCCGACGGCTCGACCGACCCGGCTGAGATCCCGAGGTTCCTGAACCCGCTCGTGGACGGCGCCGACTTTGTCAAGGGCTCTCGCTACCTCGACGGCGGCGGCAGCAGCGACATCACCGGTATGCGCAGCGTCGGCAACAAGGCACTCGGCGCCAGCGTCAACGCGCTGTTTGGGACTCGCTACACCGACCTCTGTTATGGATACAGCGCCTTCTGGCGCCAGTTCCTGCCGCACCTTCAGATTGACTGCGACGGCTTCGAGGTTGAGACGGTGCTCAACATCCGCGCCGCCAAGGCTGGGCTCAGCGTGATCGAGGTTCCGAGTCAGGAGCAGGAACGCATCCATGGAGTCAGCAACCTGAACGCCTGGCGCGACGGCAAGCGCGTGGTGAGGTCGATTATGCGCGAGCGCTTCACCAGACTGCCTGAGCCGAACCACGCCTGGCATCCCGAGTTCGCCGAGCTGTTCGCCGGCGTTGAGCTGGCCGCCTAGCTAGACGCTAGGTTCCGGCGCCCAGGCGCCGGAACTCGACTTCGCGTTCAGGGTCGGAGAGCGTCCAGCCGTCGTGCACGCTCCAGCGCACTCGCAGGTCGTCAGCGAGTCGCGCACTCGCGCGTCCAAGCGGTGGCCGGCCCCACAGAGTCGCGACCAGCGGGCGCTCCGACTCAGGCGTGTCACCGAGTCCCGCGTAGACGTGCTCGGCAGGGTGGGTGACGACTATCGAGCCGGCCCTCACCCAGACCGGGATCTGTCCTACTGGCGCGGGCGCTATCACCTCGCCGCCGCCCTCGACAAGCTCGCCTGACCAGGTCTCGATCCAGTCGCCGCGTGGCAACTCGACCTCGAGCTCGCGCGCCCCGTCGTCCAGAACCGGCGCGACCCAGAGCGCAGGCCCATAGCCGTAGGCGTCGGTCAGCTCCCAGCCGCGGGGGTCGGCCGGGTCGATCAGGCAGAGCGGCCGGATGATCGGCAAGCCCGTGCGAGCCGCGGTCGCGGCGGCGGCACGTACGTAGGGGACCAGTTGCTCGTGCAGCAGCACGTAGTTCCGGTAGGTGTCGACCATGCGCTCGCCGTAGGCCCACGGCTCGTGCGCCATGCGCGAGTGCGCCTGCATCAGCGGTGTGAAGCAGCCGAACTGCAGCCATCTGATCAGCAGCTCCGGTGGGCACCGCTCTACCAGCCGGTGCCCAAGGTAGCCGCCGATGTCGTGCGACCAGTTGGAGTAGCCGGAGGCGGCGGCGGACAGCGTTGCGGTCACCAGCGCCCGCAGTGACCAGAAGTCGGAGGCCTGGTCCGCGGCCCAGGTCAGCCCAGTCGCGTGCTGGCCGGTCCAGCCGGACCGGCCAAACAGGACACCGGAGCCCGGGTGCACCTCATCGAGCGCGCGTTGTAGTGAGAGTCGGTGCAGCCCACCGAGTGCCCAGGCCGCCTCGCCTCCGGTCCGGCCGTCCGCGAGGCGGACCTCGTCCTTGAGGTAGTAGCCGTCGCCGTCGTCCATCTTGATCCCCTCGACGCCCTGGCGCAGCACGCGCTTGACCTGCTCGCGCCACCACGCTTCGGCCGCGTCGCTGGTGAAGTCGACGATCGAGCCGGTGCCCATCCACCACTGGCCGACGTACGGCTCGTCGTCATCCGCGTTTTTGACGAAATGGCCGGCGTCTGCTCCTGGTGCGTAGTTCGGCGCTGGTTCGCGGTGCAGCTTCTCGGACTCAGGCTGGGGCGGGATCTGGCCGTCTCGCGAGTCGATGTTGACCCAGGGCGTGCACCAGAGCACCGTCCGCACGCCGTCGTCGCGCATCATCCGGATCAGCTGTTCAGCCTCTGGGATCTGATGCGGGTTGATCTCCCAGCTGTTGTACTGAGTGGCCCACGGCGAGTCCACGACAATCGCGTCCAGCGGGATCCGGGCGGCGCGGAACCCATAGAAATCGTCGAGGATCGCCTCGCGGTCCTCGTGTACGTCGCGGCTCTTCCAGAACCCGTAGCCCCACTCCGGCAGCAGCATTGGGTATCCGGTCCGCCGGCAGAGCGCCCGCAGCCGCGCTGCCGGCGTTGACGCGCACATGAACTCGAGCCGCAACGGTCCCGCGAGCGCGCGAGTCGAGACCGAGGTGCGTTCGCCGGCCATGTCGAAGCGGGTGCCGTTGGCATCGGTCAGCGCCAGCACTCCGTAGCCGCGGCTCGACAGCATCCAGGGAGTTGGCGCACAGTCACCCTGCGGGATGCCGCCCTCGGAGAGCATCTCCGGCGGGCAGTCCGGGCCGGTGTAGCGCCTGTCGGCCCCGAGCTGCACCGCTCGTCCGCGCTGATCGAGCTCGGTGCCATGCCGGGCTCCGAGCCCCACGAAATGCTCCTCAGAGCGCCGGTCCCAGTCGGTAGCGACCCGCAGTGGCGTCCCGTCAACAGAGAGCTCCAAGGTGAAGCGCTCGGCATCCCCAAACCCGAGCGTCAGTTGGCCCAGGCGTCCCCCTTCGAAGCGGACCTTGAGCGTCGCATGGGAACCAGCGGGCTCAACGGCGAGTTCGGCGCGAGTGGCGCGCTCGTGCGGACCCAGCTCTTCGTTGGCGACGACCCCTTCGGTCCACTGGACGAAGTGGTCGTTGGCGGTGCCCTCAGCGACCCAGAAGCCGAGGTTACGTAGCAACCGGCGGGCATCGCGACGCAGGGTGAGGGAGAACGGGCGCAGCGTAATTTCCGCCGTTAGGCGTCCCCGCGCGAGTGTGAGGTCCGGCATCTTCACGGAACTTTCACGCGGCGATCACCTCACTTCCAGCACTTCACTGGAACTTCACAGCCTTTGTCCTCGAACTTCACAAGCGCAACAGTCAGTTGACGGAACCTTGCAACATGAACGAGAGCAAGAGAACGGAACTGCACGTGAGCCGGGCTGACATGCACGTGCACTCGACAGCGTCGGAGCTGTCGAAACTGGGGATCCAGACCTCGCTGCACCTGCCTGAGTGCGCCACCGAGCCCGAGGAGGTCTACGAGCTCGCCAAGCGCCGGGGCATGGACTTCGTGACGATCACCGACCACGACACGGTCGCCGGCGCGCTCAAGATCGCCCACCTGCCGGGCGTCTTCATCTCCGAGGAGCTGACGGTCTGGTTCAAGCATGAGCCCCAGGCTGTGCATGTGCTCTGCTACGGGATCACGCCCGAGGATCACGAGTGGCTGCAGGCTCACAACGACAGCGTTGAGGAGTGCGCCGAGTACCTCAACGAGCGTGAGATCACGGCCGCGCTGGCGCACCCGTTTTACGCGGTCGAGGCGCCGCTGACGGCGCGCCACCGGCGCCGCCTGGCGCAGCTCTTCCCGATCTGGGAGACGCGCAACGGCTCGCGCGCCAAGGAGCTCAACCTGCCGGCCTTCGTCTACATCGAGACGCACGGCGGCACCGGCATCGGCGGCACCGATGACCACGCCGGCATCGACATCGGCCGCACCTTCACGCAGACTCCTAAGGCGCACAACGCGGCCGAGTTCCTCGCCCACATCCGCGCCGGCGATGCCACCTCCCACGGTGACCAGGGAGGCGCGGCCAAGTGGACCCACGCCGCGATGGCACTGGCGATCCGCTCGCTGGGCGACGGCGAGGCCACCGGCCGCCCGGATCCCGCCGCGGTCGTGAAGATCGTCGAGCGCGTGATGAGCGAAGGCAACGTGCGCTCTGGCTCGACGCAGCGTGACCTCGGCCCGCAGGACGCGCTCTCGCTGCTGCGCTCCTGGCTCGGCGCGATGAACCTCGAGGTCGACGAGCGCAAGCTGATCGAGCACCTGCAGGAGGGTGACGTCAGCCATCACGACCTCTACCGCCGCGCCCGGCGCATCCACGAGCGTGAGCTCGCGCGGGTCGTGAATGAGACGATGGCGGTGATCAGCAGCGGCGCGATCCCTGATTTCAGCAAGACCGCCGCCGAGTTCTTCGACGCCTGCGTGCCGGCGATCCCCTACGCCGCCGCGGCAGCCTTCCTCGGACGTGAGAAGCAGAAGCTGACCCGCAACGACGGCGACCGTCCGCGCGTTGCGCTGATCGGCGAGGGGCTCGGCTCGATGCACGGGGTCACCCACACGATCCGGCAGCTGCGGGATCGCGGCGTGCCCGGGTTTGAAGTGGAGGTGATCGGCACCGACGCCGACGTCGACCGTCGCCTCAGCGCCGTCGCCGAGGTTGACATCCCCTTCTATGAAGGCATGAAGATCGGGGTCCCGAGCGTCACCGCCATCACCGACGCGATCGCCGAGGGGCGCTATGACCTGATCCACGTCACCAGCCCCGGGCCTGCGGGCGTCGCCGCCTGGGCGATCGCCAAGGCGCTCGAGCTGCCGATCGTCGGCAGCTATCACACAGAGCTGGCGGCCTATGCGGGCCTGCGCTCCGGCCAGGGCTTCATCGAGATGATGGCCAAGTTCGCGCTTGGCAAGTTCTACGGAGCTTGCGACGTCGTGCTGACGCCGAGCCAGGCGAGCGACGAGAAGGTCGTCGAGCTGGGCGTCGCGGCCGAGAAGATCGGGCGCTGGGATCGCGGCGTCGACCTAGATCGCTTCAACCCCGCGCTGCGCGACGAATCGCTGCTGCCCGGCGAGATCAAGGTGCTCTACGCCGGCCGGCTCACCAAGGAGAAGGGCGTTGAGCTGCTGGCCGACGCGTTCGAGGCAGCCCGCTCACGCGACCCGCGCCTGCACCTGGTGCTCGCCGGTGGCGGCCCTGAGGAAGATCTGCTTCGTGAACGCCTCTCCACGCACGCGACTTTCCTGGGATGGCAGCACGGAGCAGACCTTGCCCGCGTATACGCGAGTGCCGACGTCTTCCTGTTCGCGAGCCAGACCGACACCTTCGGCAACGTGCTGCTCGAAGCGCAAGCCTCAGGGCTGCCGGTCGTCGCCGTCGCGCAAGGCGGTCCCGTGTCACTGATCAACAACGGCGAGACCGGGCTGCTATGCCCGGCTGACGCGGGCGCGCTGGCCGCGGCGATCCACCAGATCGTCGACAGCCCGCTGCTCGCGGAGCGCCTGCGCCGCGCGGCCCTGACCGCCGTCGCTGCTCGTAGCTGGGACGCGGCGCTGGGCCGGCTCGCGAACGGGTATAGCCGTGCTTTGGCTGCGTCTGCGGACGCAGCAGCCGAGCGCCACGTCGCCTGAGAACCGCGACCGGGAAGCGTGCCCCCCTGACCGGCGCGGTTCGGGAACCGCCGGCGCGAGCGAGGGATCAAACACGGGTATCTCCCCATCGAAAACCGGAAGCGCGCGGAGGGTGGTGCGCACGTCTGCATCGGTGTCGGCCACGGCCAAAAGGATTACAGAAGGTCCCGGGGTCCGACGCGGCAATCGTCTGCTGTGTTGGCAGCAGGACCGATACCGTGGCGGCATGAGATTCATGCCGAGTACTCGCCGCGGCGTGTTGTGGCGCGGGCTGCTCGCGGCAGTGCTGGTGATCGGCTGTACCGCGGCGGCCACGTCGGTTGCCGGGTTGTTGCAGTTCAAGCAAGTCGCCCAGGACTTCTCCTCAGTGGAGGCGCTTCAGGGAGTCGGCAAGCATCTCGTGGTGCCGCAACCCGGCAAGCCCGAGACGCTGTTGCTGATCGGCGTCGATCATCGCCCGGGCGGTAGCGGCCCCGGCAACACCGACACGATGATGCTGATGCGGATCGACGACAGCTCGAAGACGATCAACGTGCTGTCGATCCCGCGTGACCTCGAGGTCAACATCCCCGGCGTTGGGGTCGCGAAGCTGAACGCGGCCTACGCCGACGGCGGCCCCAAGCTGCTGCTGCAGACGCTCAGCGATGACGTCTTTCCGGGGATCTCCGTGAACCATATTCTCGTGGTCGACTTCAACAGCTTCGCGCGCCTGATCACGTCGATCGGCTGTGTGTACAGCGCCGTCGACCATCGCTATTACAACGACAACCTCGGGCAGAGCATCGCCAACAACTACTCGAGCATCAACATCGAGCCCGGCTACCAGAGGCTTTGCGGCGACGGGGGCGGTCCGCGCAGCGCGCTGGCGTTCGTGCGTTTCCGCCACAACGACTCAGACCTCGTCCGCGAATCCCGCCAGCAGGACTTCCTGCGCTGGGCCAAATCACAGTTCACCGCGGACGAACTCATATCCGACGAGAGCAGGCTCGCCAAGGAGTTCGGCGAGAACGTGCAGACCGACCGGATCCTGCACAAACTGGACGGCATCGACGAGCTCTTCGGCCTCGGCATCAACGCCGACGGCAGCGAGATCCTTTCGATCCCGTTCCCTGATAGCGGCTCCGTGACCGTCGGCGGTGAAGACGACATGACGTTCCAGGAGTCGGCGTCCTCACACGCGTACCAGCAACTCCTGACGCCGACGGTTTCGGTACCGGTAGTCGGGCACGTCACGCTCGGCACGGGTGCTCGCGGCAAGGGCAAGAAGCGCAAATCGCGCTTCACGCTGCCGTCGGATATGGTCGCCGACCCCGGCGACGGTAATTCGCAAGCGGCCGCGCTCGCCGGCGTCGGCATGCCTGTCTACTACCCGAAGGACATTCCAGAGGGTTTCCTCTACTGCTCCACGCTGACCGCGAACTGCAACGAGGACACGAACCCCAGCTCCGCGTATACGAACTCCTACCCCCGCAGCTACGCGATCGACGGCCCCGAGGGCAAGCAGTACCCGGCCTACGTGATGACGCTCGTCGAGTCCTCGGGCGGTGAGACTGACCTGGGGACCGGGCAGTATTTCAACGTCCAAGGCACCACCTGGCAGGACCCGCCGCTGCTGCGCGACCCCTCGCTGGTCCGGGTCGTCAACGGCAAGAAACTTGACCTGTACTCGCAGGGTGGATTGATCAGCACGGTCGCCTGGCATACGCCACACGCCGTTTACTGGATCCAGAACACGCTGCAGAACTTCATCGGCAACCAGCAGATGGTTGCGATGGCCGCCACACTGGCGGCGGCCAATAACTAACGCGCGCCGCGGTGGCTGTAGAGATGCCTGGCCCAGATGTATGAGGCGAGCGCGATCCCGACGCACCAGGCGATCGCGAGCGTCGCGTTGTCTCCCACCTGGGTGCCGGTGAGCAGCGCCCGCAGCGTTTCGGTGACGGGAGTGAAGGGCTGGTAGGTCGCGAACTGCCGCAGCCCGACAGGCATCGTCGATGCCGGCACAAAGCCGCTTCCCAGGAACGGCAGAAGCGTAAGGAACATCGGCGTGTTGCTCGCGGTCTCAACGCTCTTCGCCGCCAAGCCGAGTGCCGTGGCGAGCCAGATCAAGGCAAACGCAAACAGCAGTACCACGCCCAACACCCCAAGCCAGTCAGCGGCGTTCGCGGCCGGTCGGAAACCGAGCGCAATCGCCACGCCGAGCACCACGGCGATGCTGAGCAGCGTTTGGATCATGCTCGCAAGCACGTGTCCGGTCAGCACCGAGGCGCGGGCGATCGGCATCGTGCGGAAGCGGTCGATGATGCCGCCGGTCATGTCCATCGCCACCACGATCGCCGTGCCCTGAACAGCGGCCGCGACGGTCATCAGCATGATTCCGGGCGTCAGATAGTTGAGGTAGCGGCTGCGGCCGGTGTGGCCGGCGTTGAGCTGATGACTCAGTCCGGCGCCGAGCTGCCCGCCGAAGACGTACACGAACAGCAGCAGAAAGACGATCGGCATCCCGATCAGCATGAGTGTCAGCGACGGGTAGCGAGTCAGCCGCCGCAGGTTGCGGCGCAGCATCGTTGTCGAGTCGGTGACGGCGTACGACAGCGCGCTCATGACGCCAGCACCTCCTGTTTGGTGCCGTGCCCGGTGACGGCGAAGAAGACGTCGTCGAGGTCAGGGGTGTTCACGGAAACCTGCGCCGCCTCGACCCCAACTTCGTCGAGCATGATCAGGACCCGGCGCAGCGTCGCCGTGCTGCCGTCACTCGGCACCCGCAGCACCAGCGTCTCCTGCTCGCGCGCAGCGTTCACCAGCGCCTGCGCCGCCGCTTCGAGGGCATCATCGGAGTCGAACTCGAGGCGGATATGGCCACCCGGGATGCGCCGCTTGAGCTCTGCCGGGGTGCCTTCAGCGACGACCCTGCCGTGGTCGAGCACCGCGACACGGTCGGCGAGCTGGTCGGCCTCGTCCAGGTATTGGGTGGTCAGGAAGATCGTGATGCCGTCCGCGGCGAGGCGGCGGATCGCGTGCCACATTGTCCGCCGCCCGCGCGGGTCCAACCCGGTCGTGGGCTCGTCCAGAAAGATCACTCGGGGTGAGCCGACCAGCGTCATCGCGAGGTCGAGCCGGCGCCGCATCCCGCCCGAGTAAGTCGAGACCGGTCGCCGCGCGGCGTCAGCGAGCTCGAAGGCGTTGAGCAGTTCGCTGACGCGCTGACGGCCCACAGCCCGACCGAGGTGGTTCAGATCAGCCATCAGGCGAAGGTTGTCCGCACCGGTGCAGAGCTCGTCGACCGCAGCGACCTGTCCGGTGACACCGATCGCTGACCGCACCCCGTCCGGGTCCCGTTTCAGGTCGTGACCGGCAACACGCAGCTCGCCGGCGTCGGCCGGGATCAACGTGGAGAGGATCCGCACGATCGTCGTCTTGCCCGCACCGTTCGGGCCGAGCAATCCGAAGACGGTGCCCTGCGCCACAGCCAGATCGACGTCGTCCAGCACGAGCGTCTCACCGAAGGACTTGCGCAGGCCGGTCGCCTCGATCGCGTATCTAGCGCCGTCGATCATGGCCTACCCGCTCGTGAGGTTGAGGGCAGTTCGGGGAGGCGTCCTGCCGCGACCAGCTGCTCGCGGCGGGCCCCCCACTCCTCGTGTAGCACAGGCATGCGCTCGACCAGGAACTCCGCGTAGGCGTTCATCTCCTCGAGGATCGCTCGCCGCTCGATCGGCGCGTCACCGAGCAGATGCAAGCCCTCGCTGGTCAGGTCGACGAGTTCCTGATACTCGGCGCTGTCCAGTCCCAGCGACTCCTGCGAGCTCACATCGATCGTGACGCGATCCATGCGTTCGCCGGCGGCGCGTGATCGGCGCACGGAGTGCATTGCCTCCAGCGACTTGATCGCGCCGCTGATCGCCGACCGGCTAGCCAGTAGCGCGTCGGAGAGTTCGGCGATCGTCTGCGCCGGTGGGTCACAGACCGAGAGGTACCCCA
Organism: Solirubrobacterales bacterium; assembly: GCA_003137075.1. Taxonomy (GTDB): domain Bacteria; phylum Actinomycetota; class Thermoleophilia; order Solirubrobacterales; family Solirubrobacteraceae; genus Palsa-465. Next base: position 490 of record PLES01000131.1, on the reverse strand, counting down.
GCAGCCGGCCGACCATCGGCGGGAAGGAGTAGCGGCGCGCATAGAAGCGTCCCACGTGGTCAGCGAATGTGATCTCGGCGTCGGTTGGCATGGGACGCAGTCTACAGAGATAACTGAGATAACACAAATTTGTGTTATCTCAGTCGCACGAACAGAATTTCTCGGCTTTCAAGCTCCACGGGAGTACTGTCCGCGGGGTGCTGACTCTTGAGCTTGTGGCTGAGCGACCAGATTGGGTTGGAGCTCTGCGGGCCGCATTGACGCTTCCGCCGGGAATTACCGAGCGCAGGGCCGGTCAGGATCCATGGGCTTCACCCCCAACCTCCAGGCCGTTGCGGATCTCTGATGACCTCGGCTGGCTGCGTGCGGCGATCGACGAACCGGAGGCTGCCGGCCTGCGCGAGATCGACGGAACCGCAGCGGTAGCGATTTGGCAGGCTGGCGATGAAGATTCAGAGCCGTGCGAGCATCTTCGCCGGCTCGATCAGCG
>PLES01000100.1 GCA_003137075.1 Solirubrobacterales bacterium | reverse complement strand
CCCCCAGGGGTGCAAGCCCGCCCGCTTTCGGATCCTCTACTCTGAGCGCCATGTCCCGCGTTGCGCTTGCGGTGACCGCCGGGCTGATGACAGTGCTGCTGAGTGCATGCGGCATCGCCGCGAAGCCACAGGTCGGCACCAAGAACATCTCGAAGTCACACGACAACTACGCCCTGATCGATCATCCATGGACGCTTCAGGCCAAATGCCTGAAGAGCGATCACGTCAAGTTCCGCAAGAACGTGACAGGGATTCAGGACCTTCCCACGCTCCAGATAGGCTCGCTGCCGACCGGCCCGACGATGGTCTTCGAGCCGACGCCTGGTGCCGCCCAATACGTGCAGATCCGTGGTGGCGGCCAGGGCGCTGAGGCGATCGGCTCGGTGCTGCTCTACCCCAACCAGGCTGGCAACAAGCTGCTGACCAAGGTCGAGGATTGCGCCGTAACAGGCGCCAACGGCTGACCTTTCGACCGCTATCCCAGCGGCGGCGCGCTGGCATAGGCGTCGCCACGACCTGGGCCTCAAGCAGAACGCGACCGCTGCGACCTTGTAAGCATCTGAACCTTCACGATCCAACAAACCGCCCGAGTAGCCTCAACCACCGAACTGATGACAACCGAAACCGACACACCCACCACCGCCGAGCCAGAAACCGCGAACGTGATGCGCGAGTTCACGTTCCCGCTGCCGGCGTTGCTGAAGCGGCAGCCGGAGTGGGTGCGGGTCGGCGGAGTCCTGCTGCTGCTGAGCCTCGCCGCGCTCTGGGTTCGCACGCACAACATCGGTGGTCAGTTCTGGATGGACGAGGGCATCACCGTCGGGATCTCCTCGCACTCGCTGAGCTCGATCCCCGGGATCCTGCGCATGGACGGCTCGCCGCCCCTGTTCTACCTGCTGCTGCACATCTGGATGCAGCTGGTCGGCAATGGCGAGGCCGCTACACACTGGCTTTCCGAGATCTTCGCGGCGCTGACGGTTCCCGCGGGGTACTGGGCGGGAAAGACGATCGCCGGCAAGCGGGCCGCGCTGATGTGCGCGACGCTCTTCGCCTTCAACGCGTTCCTCGACTACTACGCGCTCGAGACGCGCATGTACGCGCTGATGGCGCTCCTGGGCCTACTGGCGACGATCGGCTTCATCAACGGCTTCGTCCTGCGGCGGCGTCCCTACGTGATCCTCTTCAGCGCCTCCCTGGCGCTGATGTTCTACACCCACGCCTGGGCGATCTACTTCTCGGCCGGCTCTGTGATCAGCCTCGTGGTGCTCTGGAGGATCAGCGACCAGGACATCCGCGAGGGGCTGATCAAGGACGCAGTGATGGCCTACGTGGCTGCGGTGATCGTGTTCCTGCCGTGGCTCCCCAACTTCATCTTCCAGGCGATTCATACAGCCGCTCCGTGGGACAGCAAGCCGCGCTTCGGAGCACCGATTCAGATCGCACAGAGCGTTTTCGGCGGCGCCTCGATCACGGTCATCCTGCTAATCGCCGCAGGGGTTGGCTACTCGCCACTGGTGAACAAGAGCGCGCGCATGACGCGCGAGGCCAAGGTCACCCTGATGCTGTTCTGCCTGTTCTTCATCACCTTCGTCATGGCCTGGGCTGGGTCACAGGTCACGCCCGCCTGGGTAGTGCGTTACTTCGCTCCGGTCGTGGCGCCGATGTTGATCATCGTTGCGATCGGCATGTCGCGCGCGGGCGTGATCGGCGCGATCGCGATCCTCTTCACGATCTGCTTCATGATGCGCCCGAGTGCCTTTGAGCCCAAGTACAAGAGCGATATGCAGGACATCGCCGCCGAGATGACGCCTTACCTGCACAAGGACGACCTTGTGATCATGGGTCAGCCCGAGTCGATGCCGCTCGCGTACTACTACCTTCCGGGCGGCCTCAAGTGGTCGAGCACCATCGGCCCCGTCAAGGACCCGACCTATATGAACTGGGTCAACGCGATGAAGCGCTACCGCGCTTCCAATCCCAACACGGTGCTGACGAAGGAACTGAACGCGCTCAGCCCTGGACAGCAGGTCCTGTTCATCCGGCCGCTGACGGAAGGCACCGCCAACTGGGCTGCACCATGGACGGAGGAGATCCGTCGACGTTCGGCGCAGTGGGGTGCGATCCTTGCTGCGGATAAGCAGCTCCAGAAGGAAGCCTGGGCGCCTCACAACTACCGCGGTTCGTGCTGCATCGCCGACGCCGCCGTCCTCTACAAGAAGGTTCGATAAACGTGCCCGATATTTCGGTTTCTGCGCCTGAGCCTGGCGCTGACATCACCCCTGACAAGCCCGTCGTTGTGCTCGGCGGCGGTCCCGCCGGCCTAACCGCGGCGTATCTGCTCGCGCGTCAAGGCAAGGCTGTGATCGTGGTCGAGTCCACGGATGCGCTGGGCGGGATCGCGCGCACGACGGTGCGTGACGGCTACCGCTTCGACCTGGGCGGGCATCGCTTCTTCACCAAGGTGAAGGAGGTCGATGATCTCTGGCACGAGATCATGAAGGAGGAGTTCCTCAAGCGCCCGCGCCAGAGCCGGATCTATTGGAACGACAAGTTCCTCGAGTACCCCTTGCAGGGTGTCGACGTGATCAAGAAGCTCGGCCCGGTCGAGCTGATGCGTTGCGGCCTCTCCTATCTGTGGGCCGCGGTCAAGCCAAAGGGTCGCGAGGACACCTTCGAGGAGTGGGTCTCCAACCGTTTCGGCAAGCGGCTCTACGGCCACTTCTTCAAGACCTACACCGAAAAGCTTTGGGGAGTGCCCGCCAACGAGATTCGCGCCGAGTGGGCCGCCCAGCGGATCAAGGGTCTCTCCTTTTTCAGTGCCGCCAAGGCCGCCTTTTTCGGCAACAAGGGCGACAAGATCAAGTCGCTGATCTCCGAGTTCAACTACCCGCGGTTTGGCCCCGGCCAGATGTGGGAGGAGATGGCAAACGACATCAAGGCGCACGGTGGCGAGATCCGTCTGAACGCGCCTGTGACGAAGCTCGTCACGAACAGCGAGGGCATCGTCACCGAGGTCGTAGCGGGCGATCAGACGCTGACGCCGTCATACGTGATCTCCTCACTGCCCCTGCGCGCGACGGTCGGCATCGCCGAGCCCGAAGCGCCGGTGGAGGTGCGTGACGCCGCCCGTGGGCTGCGCTACCGCGAGTTCCTGACGGTGCTGCTGGTGATCAAAGGTCAAGACCTCTTCCCGGACAACTGGATCTACATCCATCAGCCGGGGGTGCGCGTGCTGCGCATCCAGAACTTCAAATCCTGGAGCCCGTGGATGGTTCCCAACGATGAGGACGCCTCGATCGGCATGGAGTACTTCTGCTTCGAGGGCGACGACTTCTGGAACATGAAGGACGACGACCTCGTCAGGATGGCCGGCCAGGAGATCGAGAAGCTCAAGCTCGCCAAGGCCGCGGACGTCAAGTTCGGGTTCGTCGAGCGAGTGCACAAGGCCTACCCGATCTACGACGAGAAGTACGCCGAGCGCGTGCAGACGATCCGTGGCTGGCTGGAGACCAACACCAAGAACCTGACGCAGGTCGGACGCAACGGTCTGCACCGCTACAACAACTCCGACCACTCGATGCTCACCGCGATGCGGGCCGTGGACAACATCACGCTCGGTACGCACCACGACATCTGGTCGGTCAACGTCGAGAGCGTGTATCACGAAGAGGTTCACGACTCCGAGAACCCCTACAAGAACGACCCCGAGACGCCGGCCATGGATGGTCCGCTCGCGTCGGAGAATTAGTGGCCTAGCAGTGCGCAGTCGTCTGCTTGGCCTTGTGGTGGTGGCCGTGGTCTGCATGACCACGGCCCTTGCGGTGGGCGCCGGTCCAGCGCGTGCGGCCGCGGCGCCGACGGCCACCACGCCGTTATTCGATCTCGGTGCGCAGTCCACCGACACCACCGCCACGATCGTGACCACGCCCGCCACGACCGACAACACGACGACCACTACGAACGCCGGCAGCGGGGTAAGCGGTGGCGACGCGATCGTGATCGGCGTGGTGGTGATCGGTCTGCTGCTCGGCATCGCCGTGTTCGTAATGCGTGACGCTCGCAGCCATACGGTCGGCGACCCCGACCCCAGCGACAACCCATTCGCCGATAAGCGCAAGGGCTCAAAGGCACCACCGAAGTCACGCAAGCTGAAGCCCGCCGAGCGCAAGCGCCGCAAGCGCAGCCGCGCTCCGCGCAAACGCTGGTAGCCGGCTCGGCCGACCAGCCGGCCTAGCCGGCAAGTTTGCGCCGGGCGCGCAACAGCTGGCGATCGATCGTGCGGCAAGACTCGCCCGTGACTTCGGAGATCTCCGAGTAGCGGTAACCGAAGCCCTGCAACATCACCAGTCGGTGCTGACGTGGCGGTAGCTGCCGGACCTCGGCCAGCCGCTCACGCACCTCCATGACCTGTTCGGGTCCGGGCTCGAAGATCACCTCGAGCAGCTCACCCTCCTCTTCCTGCTCTTGCTCAAGCGAGATGTCGCGATGCTGGGTACGCACCAGCCTAAGCGCCTCGCGCGTCGCGGTGGTCGCAAGCCAGCCGAGCTCCGTGCCGGGGATCAGTGACTCACGCTCTGTCAGCAGCCACGTCCAGGCGGCCTGGCACGCCTCCTCCAAGACCGTGCTGGGGGCGCGCACGTTGGCGCTCACGATGCGCTCCAACTGTGGCGCCAGATCGGCGTAAAGCGCAGCGAGCGAGGGGGATGAATCGGCGGTTTTGGGCATCTCAAACTCCAATTGAGACGAAGTTGGCACAGTTGACTCTACTAAATGAGTCTAATTGAGTGATAGGTTGCCAGCTCGTCATTGAGTCAAATCAATTTGGGGAGCTGAGATGCCCATCTACATCGCCGCCGCCACAAGCGCCGCCGTAAGCGCCACACCCGACCCGAGTGGGCTGCCTGGAAGCAACGTCCTGCAGCAGATCGTCAACGGCGCCGACGCATGGGCGCTCGCGATCACGTTGCTGGGCGCGTTTGTCGGAGCCGGCCTCTGGGCGATCGCGTCTCACACCAGCAGCCACCACTACGCCGCCAAGGGCCGCATGGCCGCAGTGGTCTCGGCAGCCGCGGCGCTCGTGATCGGCGCAGCCCCGGGCCTCGTGAACTTCTTTGCGCATCTCGGGAGCACCGCTAAGTGAGCCTCATCACCACAGTCCTGAGCGGAGATCCGCTCACCGCTCCGGTCGACAAGGTCATCGGCAAGGCGGTCGGAACGGTGGCCGGCGGCGCCGCGAACGCGGTCGCCGACGCGGGCCTCAACGCGATCGCCAAGTGGGTCCTGAACGGGACGGAATCAGCCCTCGAGCAGGTCGCGCATCTGATCAGTAGCACCACCTCGCCCGAGCTCACCGGATCGTGGTTCTCCTCGACCTACTGGCGCGTCGCCAGCCTCGCGGCGCTCTTGACGGTGCCGTTCATCTTCGCCGCGATGCTGCAAGCAATTCTGCGCTCGGATCTGGCGATGGTCGGCAAGGTCGTGTTCACATACCTGCCGGTTTCGCTGCTCGCTGTCAGCCTCGCAGCGCCGGTGACGATGTTGCTGCTCTCGGCTACCGACCAGATGTGCAGCGTCGTCGCTTCCGCCTCGGTCGACGGCGGCGCGGCTTTCCTTGATAAGGCCGGCAGCGTTGCGGGAGGGCTCGCGACGATCGATGGATCGCCCTTCTTCGCGGTCACGATCGGGCTCTTCGCGGTGGCCGCCGCGCTGCTGCTCGCGCTCGAACTGCTGGTCCGTGAGGCGGCCGTCTACGTCGTGGTGCTGATGTTGCCGCTCGCTTTCGCCGCCTTTGTCTGGCCGGCTCGGCGGATCTGGGCGATTCGCCTGGTCGAACTGTTGATCTCGCTGATCCTCTCCAAGTTCGTGATAGTCGCGGTGCTGTCGCTGGCGGGCTCGGCGGTGAGTTCGGGCGACCCTGGGCTGCCACAACTGCTGACCGCGACGGCGCTGCTGCTGCTCTCGACCTTCGCGCCGTGGGCGTTGCTGCAGATCCTGCCATTCACGGAACTCGGTGCGGGGGCGGCCACGGCGCTGCGCAACGAACTGCCCCAGGCCGGCAACCGGGCGATGTCGATCGCCGGCTCTGCAGCGGCCGGTGTTGAGGGCGCTGGGGAGATCGCGATGGCAATACCCGGCAGGCTTCGCCGCCACGCCGATCAAGCGGGGCAGGACCAGGCGCGCGAATACGACGGAACGCCGTCGGGCGGCGCGGCAGCCGGCCCGCCTGGGCTCAGCNNCGGGCTCAGCGGGCTCAGCGGGCACGGGCCGGCGGACGGTGCCGCGCACGAGCCCACAGCTGAGGCGGAGCGCAGGCCCGCGAGCGAATCCCCGGAAGCCACGGTTCCGCAGTCTCTCGCCGACGTCGGCGACGACATGCGCTTCGACCTGCGCAGCGGCAGCTGGGTGAAACCAGGTGAGGATGACTGAGCGGCTGTTCTACCGTTTCGGCCCGCTCGAGCGCCACGGCATCCTCGGGCCAATCCGTGCCGGCCAGGCAGGTTTGATCGCAGCGAGCCTGGTGGTGGCGCTGCTGGCACTCGACAATCTGCCAAACGCGGTCGGCGCGTTCCTCGGGCTCGCGACCGTTGCACTGGCCACAGCGCTTACGACGGTGCCCGCGGCTGGGCGCACGGCTGAGCAGTGGCTGCCGGTGCTGGGCGGTTTCACGCTCAGGGGCATCGTCGGTGGGCGCACGTACCGCTCGGAACTTCCCACCGCCGGCATCCGGGTCGGGAGGCGTGGTCAGGGCGCCCGCGCGTTGCAGGGCCCCGCGGCCGAGTTGCCGCCCGCCCTGCGCGGCGTCGAGGTGTGCGGCACGGATCGGGATGGCATCGGGATCTTGCGTGAATCGCGCGGGAGACGGCTGACGGCAGTGCTCGCCTGCCGAGCGCTGGCCTTCACGCTGCTGGACCCAGAGGCACAGGAGCGCAGGCTGGCGCAGTGGGGGCTGGTGCTCAGCGCCGCCACCCAAGGGCCGATTCGCAGGCTGCAATGGATCGAGCGCACGGCCCCTGCGCAAGGCGACGAGCTCGCGCGATGGCTGCACAGTGCGCGGGATCCGTCGCTTCCCGCACGCGGGGCACCGATCGTCGAGTCCTATCTGGAGCTGATCAGTTCCAGCTCCACGGTCACCAACGATCATGAGGTGCTGCTCGCGATTCAGGTCGACGCGACACAGTTCCGCGGCCGTCGCGAGCAGAACCTCGAGTCGGTGCTGGTCGAACAGACGGCGCGGATCGCGCGCGGGCTCGAAGCGGCTGAGATCAAGGTGCTGGGCGCGCTCGGCGCGGGCCAGCTGGCCCGCGCGTTACGGACGGCGTTTGACCCTTACTCGCGTGCGGAACTCGGCGCGCTCGACGCGGTGGGTCGGGGACACGACGGTCTGGCGCCCCATGCCGCAGGCCCGCTGGGCGCGCGTGAGTACTGGGACCGTTACCGCTGCGATGGCGCCTGCCACGCGACCTACTGGATCAGCGGCTGGCCGCGCGTCGACGTCTCGCCGATGTTCATGGATGCGCTGCTTGGCAGCTCTGACACGGTGCGCACGGTCGCGGTCACCTTCGAGCCGGTCTCGCCCGACCGCTCGACGCGTGAGGTCGAGGCCGCGATCACGCGTGACCGTGCCGACAGCGAGCTACGGCGGCGCTTCGGACAGTCTGAGACTGCGCGCCAGCGCCAGGCACAGGACTCGGCGATCCGGCGCGAGGCGGAACTGGCGGCCGGCCACGGTGAGGTGCGCTTGGCTGGCTTCGTCACGGTCAGCGGCCGTGACGAGCAGGAACTCGAGCGTGCCTGTGCGGAGATCCACCAGCACGCGGCGCGGGCACGGCTCGAGGTGCACCGAATGTACGGACAGCAGGCCCACGCGTTCACGTTCACGTTGCCGCTGGCGCGAGGGTTGCGATGAGCGCCGAGCGTCCAGCCCACCGCGTCACCACCCGCCACGCCCAGGCGATCTATCCGTTCACCGCCGCCGGCGGTCTCGGCGGCAGCGGGGCCTTCATCGGCCGGGACGCTAGCGGCGCAGCGTTCTGTTTCGACCCCTGGGTGCTCTACGACCGCGGCGTGCTCGACGACCCCAACGTGATAGTGCTCGGCAAGCTCGGCCAAGGCAAGAGCGCGCTGGTCAAGACCTTGCTCTGGCGCATGCTGCTGTTCGGGCGCCGGGCGTTTGTGCTTGACGTGAAGCGCGAGTACGGGCCGCTCTGCAGGGCGGTCGGCGTACAGCCGGTCTCGCTCGCGCCCGGCAGCGGCGTGCGCCTGAACCCACTAGCTGCAAGGCCCGAGGAGCACGCGCAGATCGACCTGTTGCGCGCGATTGCGACCACCGCGATCGGTGCGCCGGTGACTCAGGTCGAGGCGGGGGCACTGCGCGAGGCTCTACGGACCGTGCGGCGCCACGGTCGCGAGGCCGCGGACGGTCGAAGCGACTCTGTTGCCGGGCGCGGCGAGCCGACGTTGCCTGAGATCGCGGCGGTGCTCTTCAACCCGCCGGCAGAGATGGCGGACGCCCTGCAGACGGATCCTCAGCAGCTGGCGACCGAATCTCGCCGGGCCGCATTGGCGTTGCAGGATCTCTGCGAGGGGCCGCTCAAGGGCATTTTCGACGGTCCGACGACGCCCGGCTTCGACCTTGATGCGAAGCTGCTGGTACTCGACCTGCACGCGGTGCGCGACTCCCCGGCCGTTGGCATCCTGATGGCCTGCGCCACAGCGTGGATGGGAGCTCAGCTCGCGCGCACCGCGGAGCGTTCGGACCGCGCCCGGATGATCAACGTCGCCGACGAGAGCTGGAAGATCATCCAGCATCCCGGCCTCGGCGAGTGGTTCCAGTCGAACTTCAAACTGGCGCGGCAGTTCGGGGTGATGAACCTGGTGGTGCTACACAAGCTCGCCGATCTGCAGACGGTCGGCGACGCGGGCTCGCGTGCGGCGCGGATCGCCGAGGGCCTGATCGCGGACGCGTCCACGCGGATCGTCTACCACCAGGACGAGAGCCAGGTTCAGATCACACGCGACCTGCTCGGGCTCTCCGGGACCGAGGGGCGACTGTTGACGCAGCTCTCGTCGGGGCAGGCGCTCTGGCGGGTCGGTGCTCGCTCGTTTGTTGTGCAGCACTACCGCTCGCGGGTCGAGCTCGAACTCACGAATACGGACACCGGGATGCGAATAGATGCTCGGTGAGCTTCCCTCGGTCTGCGCCGCGGTGGCGGCGCTCGCGCTGATCGGGGTCGCACAACTCGACAGGGCAGGCCGCGATCAGGGCGCGCGCTGGGCCTCACGCCGAGACCTGCGGACGCTAAAGCTGGGCGGGCGGGCGCTGCTGACACGGCGGCTGCGAGCGCGTGTGGCACCCCGAGCTGCCGACGGGCGGCTGGTGCTCGGCCGCGACCGTGGCCGGCTGCTCTACGCCGAAAGACGACACGCGCTGGTCGCATTCGGTCCGCCGCAGTCGGGCAAGTCGGCCGGACTTGCGATCCCGGCGCTGCTCGAATGGTCGGGCCCGGCGGTTGCCTCCTCGATCAAGACAGATCTGCTCGCCGCCACCCTGAAGCGACGCGGCGAGCTAGGGGACGCACTTATCTTTGACCCGTTCGGCCTTTCAGGGCTGCCCTCACATACCTGGTCGCCGCTGCGGGCGGCGACGACCTGGGACGGCGCGCTCGAGGTGGCCTGGCGGTTGGCCGCGGCCGGTGAACTCGACCAGCGGGGAGTGGAGGGTGGCGACTTCTGGGCGATCGCGGCTGAGCAGCGGCTGGCACCCTTGCTCTACGTGGCCGCTCGGACCGGTGGCGGCGTTGAGCAGGTGGTCGCGTGGGCCTACGGCCAGGGGGCACGGGAGCTGGAGCTGGCGCTCGGCGGGTTGCTCTCACGCGCTGTCGGCCGCGACCAACAACGCGACGCGCGCTGCGCTTATGAAGCGGTGCGAGCGTTCGAGGCGCAGGCGAACCGCACCCGCAGCTCGATCGAAGCCACCGCCCAGGCGTTGCTTCGCGCCTATCGCTTCACGCGGGTGGCGCGCTCGGCGGCAGGCTGCGAGATCACCCCAGAACGGCTGCTGTCATCGAGCGCGACGCTCTATCTGATCGGTGACGCAAAGGCTTCGAAGCTGCTGCGGCCGATCTTCCTGGCTTTGCTCTCCGAGGTGATAGACGCCGCTTACGCGCTGGCCAACGAGCACGATGGACGCCTACCGCGGCCGCTGCTGGTGTGTCTCGATGAGGCCGGCAATGTTGCGCCGCTGCCAAACCTGGCTGAGATCGCCTCCACCGCCCCGAGCCACAACATCCAGCTGATCTCGATCTTCCACGACCTGGCCCAGGCCCGCAGCCGCTACCGAGGCCAGGCGGAGACGATGGTCAACAGCCACCGTGCACGGATGCTGCTGCCCGGCGTGGCGGACCTGGAGACGCTGCGCTACTTCTCGGGACTGGTCGGCGAGCAGGAGCGCCGCGAGCTGACGCGGACCGTCGGTCGCGGCGGCGCCACCCGTGCCAGCACCAGACGGCGGGCACCCTTGATTGCGGCCGAAGCGCTGCGGCAGCTGCCGGACGGCCACGCGCTCTTGCTCTACGGCCGGCTGGCGCCGGTGCGGGTGCACCTGCGGACCTGGTTCAACGACCGCCGGCTGTGCCGGCTCGCGGGACGTCGATGAGGCCGCCGGTCGAAGATCCGGTGCTGTGCCACGCGTGGTTTGAGCGGCTCTGGCGTGACGCGTGCGCGTTGCGCGAGCGTTACCTGCTGCCGATCCGGCGCGGGTGGTGGATGAACCCAATCCAGGTGGAAGCGTTGGCAGCCCTCGCCGCCTGGGTTGAGCGCTACGACAGCGAAGAGTGGGACGACCCACCCGGCAAGCTCGCGCTGCTCTACGACCTCGAGCGCATTGGCGGCCTGTTGCGCGAAGGCAGTGAGCCGTTCTACCCGGATCGCGACCGTGCCGAGTTCACGCTTTACCTGCACGCGATAGGTTGCGTCACACCCACGGCGCCCGAAGCGGCGGTGGGGACCAGGCAGGCCACGCAACCCCACCCCACGGAGGTATGAAGATGGCGCTCACGCGGCACAACAAGAACAGCCACCCCAACAGGCCGCTGGCAGTGCCCGTGCACCAGGCGTCGCAAGACGCGCACATCCCGTACTTCAGCCTGCCGGATCACGGTCTGGGTGAGCAGATGAGCTACGAGCTGCTGACCAACGAGCTACTGCTGGACGGACAGGCCCGGCTCAACCTCGCCACGTTCGTGACCACTTGGATGCCTTCGATGGCGGCGCGGCTGATGGATGAGACAGCCGACAAGAACATCATCGACAAGGACGAGTACCCGCAGACCGCCGAGATCGAGTCACGCTGCGTCAACATCATCGCCAACCTCTGGCATGCCGACGAAGCGGAGCAGGCGACCGGATGTTCAACGACCGGGTCAAGCGAGGCGGCGATGCTGGCCGGGCTTGCGATGAAGTGGCGCTGGCGCAAGCGCCAGCGTGCGGCCGGCAAGCCGACAGACCGTCCCAACCTGGTGACCGGCGCGAACGTACAGGTCTGCTGGGAGAAGTTCATGCGTTACTGGGACGTCGAGCCGCGGCTGGTACCGATGGAAGGCGAGCGCTACCACCTGGGCGCAGCGGAGGCCGTCGCGCTCTGTGACGAGAACACGATCGGCGTGGTGGCCGTGCTCGGCTCAACCTTCGACGGCAGCTACGAGCCGGTCAGTGAGGTCGCCAGCGCCCTTGATGACCTCCAGTCCCGCACCGGGCTCGACATCCCGCTGCATGTTGACGGCGCCTCGGGCGGCTTCGTCGCACCGTTCATCCAGCCGGAGCTCGAGTGGGATTTCCGGATCCCGCGCGTCCAGTCAATCAACGCTTCCGGCCATAAGTACGGGCTGGTCTACCCGGGCGTCGGCTGGGCCATCTGGCGCAATGAGCAGGCCCTGCCGAAGGAGCTGATCTTCGACGTGAACTACCTCGGCGGCCATATGCCGACCTTCGCGCTCAACTTCTCGCGCCCCGGCAGCGAGGTGATCGCGCAGTACTTCATGTTCGTCAGCCTCGGGCACGAGGGCTACCGGCGCGTCATGCAGAACGCCCAGGACGTGGCGTTGCACCTCTCCTCGGGGATCGAGAAGCTCGGCCCATACAAGCTGCTGTCACGCGGGGATGAGCTGCCGGTGTTCGCGTTCACGCTCAACGACAACATCACCAACTACAGCGTCTATGACGTCTCCGACCATCTGCGTCAGCGTGGCTGGCTGGTACCCGCCTACAGCTTCCCGGAGAACCGGCAGGACCTCAACGTGCTGCGGATCGTGGTCCGGGCCGGGATGACCATGGACATGGCCGAGATGCTGCTCAAACAACTCGGCGAGGAAACCGAGGACCTGCAGTCACTCAGCGGACCGTTGCCGAGCACCACGTCGCGCCCACGTAAGGCGTTCGCTCACTGAGAGCGTGCCTCGAGACGGCTCTCAGGCCGCGATCAGCTCGGCGAAGAGCTTGCGGTCGACGTTGCCGCCTGAGAGCACCAAACCGATTCTGGCGCCCGGCTCGTAACTGACCGCACCGGCGAGCAGTGCCGCAAGTGCGGCAGCGCCGCTCGGCTCGAGCACGAGCTTAAGGCGCTCAAAGGCGAAGCGCATCGCGTCGACCAGCTGAGCATCGCTGACCGTGACCACGCCGTCGGTGCGTTCGCGGTTGACGGCGAACGTCAGCTCGCCAGGAGTCGGCGCGGTCAGCGCGTCGGCGATGGTGTGCGGGACCGGTATGCGGACCCGCTCGCCGGCTGCAAGCGAGCGTGCGTAGTCATCCCCGTCCTGCGGTTCGACGCCGAATACCCGCGCCTGCGGCAAAAGTGCGCGCATCACGGTTGCGACGCCGGCCAGCAGGCCGCCGCCGCTGACCGGCACCAACATCAGATCGATCTCGCCGACCGCTTCGATCAGTTCGAGCGCGGCCGTGCCCTGGCCGGCCATGACCAGCTCGTCGTCGAAGGGGTGCACGAGCGTCAGGCCGCGACTCTCAGCTAACGCGCGCCCGACAAGCTCGCGGTCCTGTCCAAAGCGGTCGTAGCTGACGACCTCGGCGCCGTAGCCGCGCGTCGCGGCCAGCTTCGCCGCGGGCGTATCGGTCGGCATCAGGATCGTGGCGGCGACGTCCAGCGCCGCCGACGCCAGGGCCACCCCCTGGGCGTGATTGCCCGAAGAGAAGGCCAGCACGCCCCGGCGACGTTCGGCCACTGGGATCGAGCAGATCTTGTTGTAAGCGCCCCGCAGCTTGAAGGCGCCGCCGCGCTGGAAGGTCTCGGCCTTCATCACGACGCGCGCGCCGAGCAGCTCGTCGAGCGTGCGCGAACTCAGCACCGGCGTGCGGTGTGTGACTCCCTGCAGGCGCCGCGCAGCGGCGCGAATGTCATCTAGCTCGATCATTCTCGCTTGTTATCAGCTCACCGATCTGAGCACCCGCTGCCTCGATCTCGGCAAGTGTCGTCGCCTCCAACACCAGTTGCAGATCCAAGATGCGGGTGTCAAACGGTTCTAGACCGTTCGAGCCGACCACCGCGTGGCAGGGGACCCCGGCCTGGCGGGCGCGGGTCGCGACCTCAGAGACCGCTTTGCCAACCAGGCTCGTGCGGTCGAGCCGCCCTTCTCCGGTGACAACCGCGCGAGCCGCGCGCATGCGAGCGTCGTAGCCGACCGCGTTGAGCACGAAGACCGCGCCGGAGACAAGCTCGGCGGCGAACTCCGCCCAGAGACCGCCCGCGAGGCCGCCGGCGGCACCGGTCATCGGTACTCCGTGCGGGTCGCGCGCGTACTCGCGCGCGACCCGCACGAGCCTCTCGCTGAGCACCCGGACCTGATCCGCGGACGCCCCCTTCTGCGGCCCGAACACAGTTGCCGCGTCCTCAAACACAGTGCGCACATCAGAGAGCACGGTCAAACGCGCGGGTGGCGCCGCGGCTCTCCAGCCGCGCTCACGCAGAGCCTGCACGGCGCCGGCACCGCCGTCGGTCGTGGCGCTACCGCCGACTGCAACGTAGACGTGCCCGGCGCCGGCCTCAACCGCCGCGGCGATCAGCTCACCGGTCCCATAGGTCGAGGCTGCGACCGGATCACGTTCAGCCTCGGAGACCAGTACCAGCCCGCTGGCAGCCGCCATCTCCACCACCGCGACGCCTCTGCCGAGCCCGAACACGGCCTCGGTCGGCCGGCCGAGCGGATCCGAGACTTCAGCGTGAAGCGGCTCCAGCGAGAGTGCGTCGCCGAGCGCAGCGAGAGTTCCGTCGCCACCGTCTGCGACCGGGCAGGGGTCGGATCGGTGGCCGGTCGCCGCGAGCCCTGCCGCCAGCGCGGCGGCAACCTCGGCGGCGCTGAAAGTGCCCTTGAACTTGTCGGGTGCGAGCAGCACCTGTGTCGGGATGCCATTTTGAGTCATTCGCGCCATCCTGTCAGGGACGATGGCCGAATACACAGTCATCCAGGCTGCGGGCCAGGAGGTCAGGGTCTCGAGCCCCGGAAAGGTCTTCTTTCCCGAGCTCGGCGTGACCAAGCTCGACCTGATCCAGTACTACCTGACGGTCTCCGAACAGGCGCTCAACCATCTGCGCCGGCGCCCGACCGTGCTCAAGCGCTTCCCTGACGGCGCCGCCAAGCCGCCGTTCTTCCAGAAGCGGATCCCCGATACCGCGCCCGAGTGGTTGCAAACTGCGGTGATCACCTTTCCGAGCGGACGCACCGCCCGCGAACTGCTGCCCAGCGACGCCGCCCACCTGGTCTGGGGAGTCAACCTCGGGGTGATCGACTGGAATCCGTGGCCGGTCCGCGATCCAGACCTGGATCACCCAGACGAGATGCGGGTCGACCTCGACCCCACCCCAGAGGCGACCTGGGATGACGTGCGCCAGGTAGCGCTCTGTGCTGGAGAGGTTCTGCGTGAACACGGTCTGACCGGTTTCCCGAAGACCAGCGGCTCGCGTGGCATCCACATCAACGTGCGCATCCTGCCGGAGCACGGCTTTATAGAGGTGCGACGCGCGGCACTGGCACTCGCTCGTGAGATCGAGCGGCGCCTGCCCGAGCTGGCCACCAGCAAATGGTGGAAGGAAGAGCGGCATGGCGTCTTCATCGACTACAACCAGAATGCGCGCGACCGCACCGTCGCCTCCGCTTACAGCGTCCGCCCAACCCCTGACGCCCGTGTCTCGACGCCGCTGGAATGGTCCGAAGTGCCAGATGTCGAGCTGGGCGACCTGCGGATCGACACGGTGCCTGACCGGCTCAAGGCAGTCGGCGACCCGAGCGCCGCGATCGACGCCCATGCCGGCTCCTTGGCGAGCCTGCTGGACCTGGTCAGGCGCGATGAAGAGCAAGGCCTGGGGGACGGAGCCTGGCCGCCGAACTTCGCAAAACAGCCAGACGAGCCCAAGCGCGTCCAGCCGAGCCGCGCACGCACGCACACTGACTAAGACGTTTTAAAAGAACCTCGCCGCTACGGTCAATTTCGTCGACAATTGCAAGCGACGGATACGCGCCGTGATTGACGCCGCGTCGTTCCCTGAGAGCACGACGCTCGAAGGGTCGTTGGTCTGGGGGCCTCGAGATCAGCGCTACTGCGTAACCAGCCTCGCGAGCATAGGAAAAGCCCGCCTGACGTCGAATGCAAGACTTCCAAGCTATGCAGGTCCACGGTGATGCCGAGAGACCCCTATATGAGGCGACGGCGCACGGACGCAACTGTGTCGCGGATGACAAACGCGGGTAATTCAGGGCTAGCGCTGCTCATGCACGCGCCGATCAGCTCTGCCCTCGAAGACCCATCACTGAATCTGTCACCCCAAATGTCAAATGCGCGTCAGATCCCGTCGATAGGCCACGGGACAGATGAGTAGCGCAATGAACATCCGGGTGCTGCTGGTCACCGACGCCGATAGCGAGGCGGCGATGTTGCGTGGGGCCCTGATCGCCGCGGGCGGCGATGCCTTCAGCACGCATTACGTCCGCTCCGCCTCGCAGGCGCTGACCAAGCTCCAGACCGAGCCCTTTGAGCTCGCGTTTGTCGACCTCGACGCGAACGCCGAAGACGACCTTGAGAACCTGCGGCTGATCAGCTCGACTACAGCCGACACGGCGCTGATAGCGGTCACCTCCAACCCGGACGATCAGCTCGCCGTCGAGGCGCTGGAACTCGGCGCGCAGGAGTGCTTGGTCAAGGACAGCATCGACTTCAAACCGACTCAGCTGGTGCGCTGCATTCGTAACTCATTCGTGCGTACCGCCCATGACGGCAGCAGACCGCTGGCGACCCTGGTTGCGCTCTCCTCTGACGCGATCATCACGATCAACCGCGAACGCAAAGTCACGCGTTACAACGCGGCCGCCGAGCGGCTGTACGGGTACAGCGCGGCGGAGGTACTCGGGACGCCGGCCGTCAAGCTGATCCCAGACGAGTACCACGAGCAGCAGAACAGCTTCATCGACCGCGTGATGGACGGAGAGAGCGTCGAGGCGTTTGAGCTTGCCCGTACGAACCTCGCCGGTGAGCATGTCGTCGTTTCAATGTCAGGGTCGCCGATCGCGGACGCATTCGGCAACGTGATCGAGGCTTGCATCATCGCCCGTGACGTGACCCAGGCGGTGTTGGCCAACCAACGGCTCTCCGACCAGCAGACACTGCTGCAAAGCTGCCAGGCCGCCGGCCACATCGGCAGTTGGTCGATTGACCGCGAGACCGGGCGGATCGAATGGTCGGCGGAGCATTTCCGCCTGGTCAAACGCGACCCGGAGCTCGGACCGATGACACTCGAGGAGCTGATGCTGCAGATCCATCCTGACGACCGCGCGATCGCTGCGCAGGCGTTCTCCAGCCAGTCGACCTTTGCGTTCGAAGCGCCGCTGGTCACCGATCCGGATGACGTCCGCATCCTGCAGATCCGCGGTGAGTATGTCCCGCGTGAGGACGGGCGCCCCGGACGACTGCTCGGGATCACTCAGGACGTAACCAAGGAGCGCGCAGAGCACGCCGCCCGCCTCCTAGCCGAGGAGCAGCTTGAGCGCACATTCGACGACGCGCTGGTGGGCATGGCGATCCTCGACCTCAACACCCGCACGATTCGCAGCAACCACTCCCTGCAGGCGATCCTGGGTCTGACCAAGGAGCAGATGCTGGCAAAGACCTTGCAGGACGTGACTCACCCTGACGATCGGGGCGATGATGCGCCGGTGAGCGAACTGCTGCGCAGCGGCGTCCAAAAGAGCCACGTTCGCGAGAAGCGCTACATCCACTCAGACGGACACACGGTTTGGGCGGAAGTGGCGGTCTCATGGATCACCCATGCCGACGGCAGCCCGTCCCACTACCTGGTCCAGGTCCAGGACATCACCGAGCGCCGCGCCCGGATCGAACAGCTGCGCCACATGGCCGACCACGACCCGCTGACCGGCCTGCTCAACCGCCGCGGCTTCAATCGCGAGCTTGAGAATCACATAACCCGCACGCGCCGCCAGGGCGTCAGCGGCGCCCTGGTGATCTTCGACCTCGACAACTTCAAGCTGCACAACGACACCTACGGCCACGGTGCCGGTGACATGCTGCTGGTCGCGATCGCCGATTGTCTGCGCGAGCGTCTGCGCGCGACCGACGTGCTCGGTCGCCTCGGCGGCGACGAGTTCGCAGTGCTGCTCCCGGATCTCGGGCGCGTCCACGCCAACCTGCTGACCAGCTCACTGCTCGAGCACATCACGCGCACCGCGGCCGACACGGCCGTCACCGCGAGCATCGGCTTGGTCTGCTTTGAAACCCTCGAGGACGTCGCCGCTGAGACGGCGATGGCCTGCGCCGACAGCGCGATGTACTCCGCCAAGGGCCGTGGCCGCAACCAGTACGCCGAATATGTTTCGGCTACCGAGGGCTGGGAGAACGTCGGTTAGGTCAGCTGGTCGATCGTGCAGTCGCTTGGCACCTTGTCCTCGCGCCAGCGCAGCAGTTTGGTGCCGTGACGGATGCGTCCAGAGGTGACCTGGTCGAAGCTGACTTCGACTACGAGCTCGGGGCGCAGCGAGACCCACTCAAGCTCCTTCTCCGACTTCCAGCGACTCGCGTCGCCATGGCCGGTGGTGCCGCTCTCATACGCGGCGAGCCGTTCGCGCAAAGTCCGCTTCTCCGCCGGCTTCAGCCCTGAGCAGTGGCCGACGACCCGCAGCTCGCCGGCTTCGGTGTAGAGCGCGAGGATCAGCGACCCGACGGTGCCGGACTCCTTGCCCGGGCGGTAGCCGCTGACCACCGCATCGAGCGTACGCAGCCGCTTGACCTTGACCATCGCGGTGCGTTTGCCGGCCGCGTAGGGCGCACGCTGATCTTTGGCGACGACCCCCTCGGCGTGATCGAACCACCGCTCCGCGGCATCGGTGTCTAGCGTTATCGGAGTCAGATCGACCCCGGGTAACGCCAGTCGTTCGAGACGCCGCCGCCGCTGCTCGTACGGCTCGCTCATCAGCGATTCGTCGTCAACCGCGAGCAGGTCAAAGGCGACATACCGCGCGGGTGTCTGCTTCGACAGCAGTTCGATCCTCGACGCGGCGGGGT
Organism: Solirubrobacterales bacterium; assembly: GCA_003137075.1. GTDB lineage: Bacteria > Actinomycetota > Thermoleophilia > Solirubrobacterales > Solirubrobacteraceae > Palsa-465. Next base: position 23,047 of record PLES01000100.1, on the reverse strand, counting down.
GGATGCGGTTCTGCAACGCATCGAAGTCCTGGTCCTCGGACGCGCCCGTGATCTCGCTGTCGATCACTATCTCGCCGTCGAGCACGTACCTACCTGGCGGGAAGCTCAGCTCCGGGAAGTAGCGCTCCAGCGGCTTGGCGCCGCGAGATTGCAGGGTGAAGCTGTCGCCGTCCACAAACGCGATAGCTCGGAAGCCGTCGTATTTGGGCTCGTAGACCCACTCGGGGCCGACCGGTAGCTCCGGTTTGCCGCGGGCCAACTGGGGCTCGATAGGTGGTTGCAACGGCAAGCTCATCGCCGCAGATCCTATGCCGTTCGTCGTCGCACCGTGGTCTGTAGGATCGGTAGCAATGGCGACCGGCAAACCCGTGATCACTGAGGCGGAGGAGGAGTACCTCCAGACGCTGTTCTGGCTGTTTGAGGCAGGCCTGCCGATGACGGCTGCGAACGTCGCGCGAGCGATGCAGCTGTCGGCGCCAACGGTCTCCGAGATGATCGGCCGCCTGGTCCGCGACGGCTACATCAGTCGCGACGCCGACCGCACGATCAGCTTCACCGACTCCGGCCGGGCCGACGCCGAGCGGATCGTCAGCCGCCACCGGATGATCGAACGCTTCCTCACCGACGTGGTCGGGGTCCCGTGGGATGACGTGCATGAAGAGGCCGAGCACCTCGAGCACGCGATGACGCCTCGCTTCGAGGCGTACGTGATCGCTTCGGTCGGTGATGCCCTCACCTGCCCGCACGGACACCCGATCAAGGTCGGTGAGCGCATCGACGGTGTACCGCTCGCCGATTGTGACCTGGGCGCCGAGGTCAAGATCCTGCGCCTGGAGAACGAGGCCGAGGACCTGCTGCACTACCTCAAGCACAACGGCATCGAGCCGGGCCTTGACGGGGAGATCGCCGCCAAGGACGCGGAGACGATCACGGTCAGATCGGCCGCTGGCGACTCAGTGGTCACCATCAGTGTCGCCGAGACGGTCTCGGTGATCGCCGACCCCTCACCCCCGCCCCGCATCGCCCTGCCGGAACAGCTGGTGCTCGGTCAGCACCGCTACGGCCGCTGACACAGCCCCGTAACCGGGCGCCGGCCCGGTCCTCACAAAAGTGGCTTGATCAGCGTTAAGTGAGCGTGACTCGAATAAGCCGCACGTCAACCCGATCAGCGACTGCCGCACGAGATAATCGCGTCGTCCTCGCGGCGGCGTTCACGGTATGCGCCTGGGCATCGGCGTTCATCGTGATCCGGTCGGTTCATTCTGCCTTCACCCCGGGCGCGCTTGCACTCGGTCGCCTGCTCGTCGGCAGCATCGCGCTGACCTCCGCGATGGTCGCGCGCGGTTCCTGGGTGTCGCCGACGCGACAGGAGTGGGCGCTGGTCTCGGTCTGCGGCGTGCTGTGGTTTGGTGCCTACAACGTTGCCCTCAACGGCGCCGAGCGGCGGATCGATGCGGGCACCGCGGCGATGCTTGTCAACGTCGGACCGATTCTGATCGCGCTGCTGGCGGGATCGCTGCTGCACGAGGGATTCCCAAGGCGGTTGCTGGTAGGCGCCGGGATCGCCTTCGGTGGAGCGATTCTGATCGGCGTGGCGACAACCTCGCGCGCGCCTTCAGATCTCTGGGGCGTCGTGCTCTGCCTGATGGCCGCCAGCGCCTACGCAATCGGTGTGACGGCGCAGAAGCCCGCGCTGGCGCGCCTTCCCGCTCTACAGGTGACGCAGATGGCTTGTCTGACCGGGGCGATCGTCTGCCTGCCGTTCGCAGGACAGCTACGGACCGGCATCGGTCATGCGGCAGCCGGTCACGTGCTTGACGTCGTCTATCTCGGGCTGGTCTCGACCGCTGCGGCCTTTGGCACGTGGGCCTATGCGCTCTCTCACACGACCGCAGGCAGGATGAGCGTTACGACCTACCTTGTGCCCCCACTAACGATCCTCGCGGGCTGGCCGCTGCTGGGTGAACGCCCACCAGCACTGGCACTGCTCGGCGGTCTGGTGGCGCTGGGTGGTGTCGCAGTCACGCGGCGACGGCGCTAGGAGCCGTCGGCCGCGCTAGCGCAGGCGCGTTGAGGGTCTACGCAGGGACGCCGGCGGTGACTTCGCGGTAGGCCTCAGCCAGACGGCCGATGCCTTCCTCGATCTCTGCGGGCGTGACGCCGGAGTAGGCGAGACGCAAGCTTGACTCGTAGCCATCAAGCACGAAGTCAGTGCCCTTCACAAACTGGACGTTGCGTTCAGCGGCGGCGGCGAAGAGCGCGTTGACGTCGGTGCCCTTGGGCAATTCGACCCACATGAAGTAGCCGCCTTCGGGGGTTTCGAAGCGGGCGTCGGGCAGTTCGCGACGCAGCGCCTGCGAGAGGGTCGTGGCGCGCTCGTGCAGCGCCGACTTGACCGTCTCGATCGACTTCTGGATCTGGCCCGAACGAGCGAACTGGTTGACGATGCCCTGGGCCACCATGTTGGGCGAGATGTAGGTGCCGGTCGCGAGCTGCTCGATCTTGGCGATCACTTCGCGCGGGCCGACGAGGTAGCCGACGCGGATTCCGGGGGCGACGGTCTTGGAGAAGGAGGACGCGTAGACGACGCTCTCCGGGTCCATCGAGAGCATCGTCGGCAGCGACTCGCCGCTGAAGCGCAGCTCGACGTAGGGGTCGTCCTCGAAGACCACAAAGCCGTACTCACGCGAGAGCTCGAGCAGCCGCTTGCGCTTGGGCAGCGAAAGTGTGTAGCCGGCCGGGTTCTGGAAGTTGGGAATGATGTGGGCGAGGGTCGGGCGCAGGCCGGTAACCAGCAGGCGCTCGAGGCCGGCGACGTCGATGCCGTCCGACTCGAGTTCAACCATGCGCACGTCAGCGCCACGACCTCGCAGCGAAAGCAGCGTGCGGTCGTAGGTCGGGAGCTCGACGATCACGGCATCACCGGCTGAGACCAGCGCGTCGAACAGGAAGGCGTCGGCCTGCATCGAGCCGTTGGTGACGATCACGTTCTCCGGCGCGACCCCGTGCTTGTCGGCGAGCCATTGACGCAGCGGCAGGTAGCCAACCGAGGTGCCGTAGCCGGTGAGGCCGGCGGGATCCTGCTCAAACGCCGCCTGAGAAGCGGCCTTGAGGCCCTCGATGTCGACGATGTCCAGTGATGGCGCGCCGCGCGCGAAGGAGATGGCTTTGCCTGACATGGGACTTAGCTTACGCAACTGGGAGCGGCCGCAACGGCTTGGCCGGGGGTGGTCCGCGTAGACCACCCCCGGGGCCAGATACTTACTTGCCGAGGATCTCCATGGCGATCTGGGCGACCTGCGTCGGGGTGCGCCCGACCCTCACGCCCTTGGCCTCCAACGCCTGCGCCTTGGCGGCGGCGGTGCCGTGGGAGCCGGAGACGATTGCGCCGGCATGGCCCATCTGCTTGCCGGGAGGCGCGGTGAAGCCGGCGATGTAGCCGACGACCGGCTTGGTCACGTGCTCGCCGATGAACTCGGCCGCTTTCTCTTCGGCGTCGCCGCCGATCTCACCGCACATCACGATCAACTCGGTCTCGGGATCGTCCTGGAAGAGACCGATCACGTCGATGAAGTCGGTGCCCGGAACCGGGTCGCCGCCGATGCCGACGATCGATGAGTTGCCGAAGCCGCTCAGCGCCAGCTCATTCCCGACCTGGTAGGTGAGCGTGCCCGAGCGCGAGACAACGCCGACGTTGCCCGGCTTGAAGAACGTCGCCGGGATGATCCCGACGTTGGCCTTGTCCGGCGAGAGGATGCCGGGGCAGTTGGGGCCGACCAGCCGCGAGCGGCCGTTCTTCTTGATCACCTGGAAGGCTCGCAGCTCGTCGTGCGCTGGGATCCCCTCGGTGATCGCGATGATCAGTTCGATCCCAGCCTCCTCGGCCTCAAGGATCGAGTCCGCGGCGAACGGCGGCGGCACGAAGATCATCGCCGTGTTTGCGCCCTGCTTGTCGACGGCCTCGGCGATCGTGTTGAAGACGGGAATCCCGTCAACATCCTGACCGCCCTTGCCGGGGGTGACGCCGGCCACCACGTTGGTGCCGTAGTCGCGGTTGCGTAGCGTGTGGAACCTGCCCTCACTTCCGGTGATGCCGGTCGTCACCAGACGCGTGTTCTTGTCAATCAGGATGCTCATGCGTGATGCGCCTTCGCCAGTTCGACGACCTTCGCGGCAGCGCCGTCCATGGTCGCCTCGGTGTACACGTTGGGCAGGTTGGCCTCGGCCAGGATCTGGCGGCCCTCCTTGTCGTTGGTGCCGTCAAGCCGGACCACGAACGGCACGCTCGGGTTGAGCTGGCTGAACGCCTCGATCAGGCCGTTGGCGACCTCATCACAGCGGGTGATGCCGCCGAAGATGTTGAACAGCACGGCCTCGACCTTGCTGTCGGAGAGGATCACCTCAACCGCGCTGGTGATCGCCTCGGCCTTGGAGCCGCCGCCGGCATCGAGGAAGTTGGCCGGCTCACCGCCGGCGCCTTTGACGACGTCAAGCGTCGACATCACGAGCCCGGCACCGTTGCCGAGAATGCCGATATTGCCGTCCAACTTGACGTAAGTCAGGCCACGGTCATGGGCCATCTTCTCCTGCGGGTCCTCGGCTGAGAGGTCACGCAGTTCCGCGTTGTCCTTGTGGCGGAAGAGCGAGTTGTTGTCGAGCGTGACCTTGGCGTCGAGCGCCGTGAGCGTGCGCTCGGGCGTGATGATCAGCGGGTTAACCTCGACCAGCAGGCACTCCTCGGCAACGAACGTGTTGTAGAGCTGCTTGAGGAACGCTCCGATCGGACGCACAACATCCGCATCGACACCGGCGTCGAACGCCAGCTGGCGACCATGAAAGTCCTGGAAGCCGATCAGCGCGTCAACGTGCAGGTGCGCGATCGCATCGGGGTCCTCATCGGCCACGGCCTCGATGTCCATGCCGCCCTTGGTTGAGAGCATGACCAACGGCGCCTTGGCGCTGCGGTCGAACACGACCGACGCGTAGTACTCGGATGCGATCTGGGACGCGCCCTCGATCCAGACCTCATAAACCGTCAATCCCTTGATGTCCATACCGAGGATCGCTTGCGCGTGCTCGCGGGCCTCGTCCTTGTTGGCGGCGATTTTGATGCCGCCGAGCTTGCCGCGTCCGCCGATCTGCACCTGTGCTTTGACAGCACATGGGTAGCCGATCTCGTCCGCCGCCGCTACAGCTTCTTCCACTGTGCGCGCTGGCTTTCCGGACGGAACCGGGATGCCGTGACGCGCGAACAGTTGCTTACCTTGATATTCGAGCAGATCCATAACCTTGCAATCTATTGGAAAGCTGGCTCGCGCCCCCCGTGGGATCGCGCACACAACGGTTGCACCGACTGCTGCCGGACGATCAGACCAGCCCGAAAAATGGCATCATGGCTAGTCCATGGCGATACCCAAGCAGATCACTTTTGTCACCTTCGACGTCTACGGCACCCTGATCGACTGGGAAGCTGGCGCCGTCGACGCGTTTACGAAGGAAGCCTCACGCGACGGCTTCACCGGAATTGACCCGGAAACGCTCGTACCGATGTTCCACGAAGTTCAGCAGCAGATCCAGGCCGGCTCCTACGAGCTTTACGCCGAAGTTCTGCGTCGCACCGCGGTCCAGATCGCGAAGGACCTCGGTTGGCCACTCGAACCTTCCCGCGCGGGCTTCCTGCCCGACTCGGTCCAGCGCTGGCCGGCCTTCAAGGAGACCAACCCGGTCCTCCAGAAGATCGCGAAGAAGTACAGCACCGGCCTGATCTCAAACATCGACGACAAGCTTCTCGGCCTCACCCGCCGTCACATCCCGCTCGACTTCGACCTGGTCGTAACGGCCCAGCAGGTCCGCTCCTACAAGCCCGACGCCGCCCACTTCACCGAGTGTGAGCGCCGGATCGGCGGTAAGAAGGGCTGGGTCCACATCGCCGCGAGCTACTACCACGACGTCGAGCCCTGCATCAAGAAGAAGATCCCGGTGATCTGGGTCAACCGTCACGGGCAGGTGCTGGAGGCCGGTCAGAAGAAGCCTGACGCCGAGGTCAAGACGCTCAAGGAAGCGGCCAAGCTGATCGAAGCGGGCTAGGTCGTTTCGCGACGCGTGGTCGCGCAGCCGGCGAGTTTTCTAGATGCGGGCTTTGGCTGTACATCAAGACGTGATCGTCGTCATCAGCGGCGTCTGGCAGACGACCTGCACGGCGGTGCGCTCCGGCGATGAGGGCTTCCTGATCGACTCGCCGGTGCTACCGGACGAGCTCGATGCACTGCCGACCCTGCTTGAGCAGGCGGGCTTTCCGGTGAGTGGCCTGCTGGCCACTCACGGCGACTGGGATCACCTGCTCGGCCTGCTGGCCTTCCCACAGGCCTCGCTCGGGGTCGGCGAGTCGACCGCCGCACGGCTGAACTCGGAGATCGGTGAGGCACAGCGCAAGCTGCGCGACTTCGACGTCGAGTGGTACGTCAGCGGTCGCAAGCCGCTTGGGCTGGGCTCGTTTCAAGGCCTGCCGGTGCCCGGACGTCTGTCGATTGGTTCGGAGGGCGGCTCCGGGGGCGCGGGCGGGGCCGGCGAGATCGAGGTCTATCCGGCCGACGGGCACAGCGTCGACGGAGTCGCGTACTGGCTCCCGTGGGCGTCGGTGCTGGTCTGCGGCGACTACCTCTCGCCGGTTGAGATCCCGATGATCTCAGCGGGGAGCGGGGGGACGCTTGCGGCCTACCGGGAGACGTTGATGCGGTTCGCGCCGTTGGTGGGGCGGGCCGAGCTGGTCGTGCCTGGGCACGGCGCCCCGTTGAACAGGCCTCAGGCGCAGGCGATTTTGGCGCAGGACGTGGCGTACCTCGACGCATTGCGAGCGGGCGGTGGGTCAGCGGTCACGCTGCCCGAGGGTCGGCGCAGCGCCGCCCAGAAGCGGATTCACGCCGACAACCTGGCAGCCGCCGCTAACTGACCTGACCGGTCTTGCCGCTGGTTCACGGGACGAATGTTGTGATTTCACCTCCGAATACCGGAGGTGAAATCACAACATTCAGCTGGCGGCGGTGATCACCGCGAGGGTGTCGCCAACGGAGACGGAGGCTCCAACGGTGACGGGGAGCTCGGTGACGATCCCGGATTTGTGAGCGGTGATCTCGTTTTCCATCTTCATCGCTTCGATCACACAGATCAGGGTGCCCTCTTCGACCGTGGCCCCCAGTTCGACGACGACTTTGAAGACGGTGCCCTGCAAGGGGGTGGTGAGCGTGTCGCCGGAGGCGCCGTTGCTTGAGGAGGCTTTGCGTTCGCTGCGTTTCGGTGCGGCACGAGGAGCGGAGGTGGCTTGCAAGCCCGTGGTTGCGGCGGCGCCGATCACCTTTACCTCGAAGCGCTTCCCGGAGACCTCAACGGTGTACTGCTGCTCGACCTTCGGTGCCTCGCCGTCAGCGGGCTTCTCGGCCTTCGCGAAGGCGAGCTGCTTCAGCCAGGCGCGATCCTCGATCAGATCGCGGCAGGTCTCGGCGTTAGCCCACTGCGGCGTCTGCAGGATCGCCTCGTGGAACGGCAGCAGCGTCTTCAGGTCGCCGATCTCGTACTCCCGCAAAGCCCGGATCATCCGGCGCGTGGCCTGTTCACGGTCCGCGTCCCAGACGATCAGTTTCGCGACCATCGGGTCATACATCGGCGAAACCTCGGCACCGGGGCCGACGCCGGAATCGACCCGCACACCCGGCCCGCTCGGCTCGCGGTAGTTACCGATCTTGCCGGGCGCGGGCGCGAAGTTCTTGGAAGCGTCCTCAGCGTTGATGCGGCACTCGATCGCGTGGCCACGCAGGACGATGTCATCCTGTGTGTAGGCGAGCGGCTCGCCGGCGGCGACCCGGATGCCTTCCTTGACGATGTCGATCCCGGTGACCATCTCAGTCACGCAGTGCTCAACCTGAACCCGGGTGTTCATCTCCAGAAAGAAGTACTCGCCGTCCTGCAACAGTCCCTCGATCGTGCCGGCGCCCGAGTAGTTCACAGCGGCGGCGGCGTCCGTGCCGATCTTGCCGATCTTCTTCCGCAGCCCCGGGATCGCCTCGACAGCCGGGGCGGGCGCTTCCTCGATCAGCTTCTGGTGACGGCGCTGCAGCGAGCAGTCACGCTCGCCGAGGTAAATCACGCTTCCGTGCTTGTCGGCCAGGATCTGGACCTCAACGTGGCGGGGGTCCGGCAGATAGCGCTCCAAGTAAACGGTCGCGTCGGCGAAGAACTTCTCACCCTCGCGCGCCGCACCCTCAAACGCGTCCTGCAGCTCATCCTGCGTCAACGCGACCCGGAAACCCTTGCCGCCGCCACCACCAGCAGCCTTCACCGCAACCGGGAAGCCGATCGACTCGGCGATGATCCTGCGTGCATCCTCGACGCTGTCAACCGGCTCGGTGGTCCCGGGCACAATCGGCACGCCCGCCGCGGCCATCAACTCACGTGCCTTCGTCTTCGAGCCCATCGCGTCGATCGCCGACGACGACGGCCCGATGAATGTGATCCCATGCTGCTCAAGCGTCGCCGCGAAGGCAGCGTTCTCAGCCAGGAAGCCATAGCCGGGATGGACAGCGTCAGCGCCGGTGCGCTCGATCACTTCGAGCAGCTTCTCAACGTTCAGATAGCTCTCACTCGCCGGCCCGGGGCCCAACAGATAGGCCTCATCCGCGCGGCGAACATGCGGCGCGTCGCGGTCAAGCTCGGAGTAAACAGCGACGCTGGGGACACCCAACTCCTCGCAGGCACGCACGATCCGCAGCGCGATCTCCCCACGGTTGGCAATCAAGATCTTCGAGAACATGGTGGCCGCAGCACTTTACCTGCGTTGGCCTCACGACCGACGGCTTGGGGCCTGTGGGCGAGCCGGCGATCCAGATAACCACGTTCTAAACTGGCGCCCATGAACACGCTTCCGGAGGCGCTCCCGGCTCGTGGGTTGCGCTACTGGAAGACGACGGCCACGTGGCAGCGCGCCCGCTACCCGCTCGCGATCTACGCCGCATCACGACTTGTCTATCTGGTGCTCGCGCTGGTCGATGCGGCCGTAAACAACGCAAACCTCGGCCGCGCCTTTCGGAACTGGGACGGCAAGTGGTACGTGCTCACGGCGCAGCACTGGTACTGGTTCCCCCACTACTCGCTCCACTCCACAACGCTGGCGCAGCACTACACGACGCTCGGCTTCCTGCCGCTCTTCCCGATGCTCGAGTGGCTTGTCTTCCACGTCACCCAGATCCCGCTGATCTACTCGGGACTGCTGATCTCACTGATCACCGGCGCCACCGCGACCCTGCTGGTGACGAGGCTGGCGGAGCAGTGGTGGGGAGAGGCAGCCGCAAAGCGTGCGCTGATCTTTTGGTGCTTCTTCCCCGGCACCGTCGTCTTCTCGATGGTCTACACCGAGGGTCTGCTGATCTCGCTGGTGGCCGGCTGCCTGCTGCTGCTGGGTCGCAAGCAGTGGGTCCGGGCCGGCCTGCTGGCCGGCCTCGCGACCGCGGTGAGCCCGGTCGCCGTCGCGGCGATCCCCGCCTGCGCGGTCGCCGCCGGACTTGAGATCCGCAAGCGTGGCTGGGCCGACAAGCAGGCGCGACGTTCGCTGCTGGCTCCGATCCTCTCACCGGCCGGCCTGGTCGCGTTCGGGATCTTCCTGTGGTTTCTCACCGGCACGCCGCTCGCCTCCTTCCACGCCCAGAAGGGCGCCTGGCAGGAGCAGACAACGCCGCTCGCGATACCGGACGTGTTCGGCTCGCTGATCCACCAGATCTTCATCGGTGGCGTCGGCCACCGCCATGGTCCTGGCGGGATCGATCTGAACGGCATCCTCGCCCTGCTTGGAACGGCCTTCCTGATCTATGGCCTCTGGCGCCTCTGGAAGCGCCGGGACACGATTCCGGTTCCCGTCTGGGTGTTCACCGCTTTCGCCGCGCTGCTGGCGTTGACCTCGGCCAAGACGCCGCCCAACCCGCGACTGCTGATCTGCGCCTTCCCGGTGGTGCTGATCGTCGGCGCCGAGCACGAGGGGCGCACGCAGAAGTGGCTGCTGGTCGCCGACGTCGCCTGCCTGCTGGTGCTGTCCTGGTTCACCTACGTGGGCATCTGGCTGCGCCCCTAGCGGGCGCGAACTAGCGCGAGTAGCGCTCGACGTAAACCGGTCCTGCCCAGCCGAACTTGCGCGAGTCCTGCTGTGGGTAGGCCTTTGCGAGCGCCCCAAGCAGCTGGTCGTAGCGGGCCAGATGCGCGCGCGATACGGCGGGGCCACTGCTCTGACCGACGTGGCTCGCGAGCAGATAGAGAACCGCGCAGCGCTGCTCGACGGCGGCCAGGGGGCCGCCGTTCAGGGTGCGGTACTGCTCGACGAACGGTTTGACGGTCCCCCACTCGAGCGTCGGCAATACCGGCGTCAGGCGCTGAGTCGCGTCGCTGTCCAGGCGAGGCCTGGTAGAGCGTTCCAGGTAGTAGTCGAAGACCTCTCGCCCATCCTGCGGATAGAAGGCGATGCAGGCCGGCTGTGAGGCCGTGCCCGTCAGCACCGCGGCCGTGGCGGCCTTCCAGTCCTCCGGCGAGGTGCCGTAGCTGGGAACGATCTGCAGCACGCGCAACGCGATCAACGCCGCGAAAGCGGCAACACCGGCGCCGCGCGGCAGTGTCGCACGAGCGAGTAGCCAGACCAGCAGCAGCGACAGCGCCGGCATCAGCAGGATCGAGCAACGCGCCAGCTCGATCGGCTTTCCGGCCGCGGAGACGGCGAGCCCTACGACCGCCGGGATCAGTAGCCAGGCGACCAGTAGACGCAGCCGGCGACCGGCGCGCACAGCCAGGGTCACCGCCGCGATCATCAACAGCCCACTGATGATCTCCGTGGCCACCGAGCCGGCGTTTTCGTGGAAGTTCGGCGGCATGCCCGCGGAGAGCAGCGTCATCAGCGTCTCACCGAGCACGGAGCCGCTCAGCGGCGGTACCCAGAAGAGCTGCCCTGAGCCGCGGTCGAGCGCGAGTACCAGCAGCGGAAAGCAGAGCAGCGCGACCACCACCAGCGAGCCGATCACGAGCCTTGCGCGATCTCTGAAGAGCGGCAGTACCGCGAGCTGCACGAGGATCAGCAGCCCGGCGTCGTAACCGAAGTAGAGCGCCGCGACGGTGCTCAGCACAAAGGCGACGGGCGCGGCGCGGGACGGGGAACCGTCGAGGATCACGATGAAGGCGAGCATCGAGGCGGTCGCCAACGCCAGCATCAGTGCGTACCCGCGCGCATCCTGGCCCCAGAACACAAGCGGCAGGCTGATGACCGTCAGCAGGCCGCTCGCGACCGCCTGACGGCGGTCGCGCAGCAGTCGCAGGCCGATCGCTGCGACCAGGCCCCCTGTCGCGGCAATCGCAAGCAGCGACGGCAGCCGCATCACCCAGGCAGCGTGGCCAAAGACGACACCCACCGCATGGATCAGCAGGTAGTAGAGCAGCATGTTGCCGCCGTCGTTTTTGATCCCGTGCCAGAGCGCGGCGCCGTGCTGTGAGGTGATCCCGAAGGTCGCGCCCTCATCAAGCCAAAGGCTGCGGGTGTTCAGTTCAAGCGCGCAGAGCAGCGCGCCGACCAGCACCGGAACCGCGATCGCGAGCAGATCGGGCCGATTCTCACGACTCAACGACCGGCGTTTGGCAGCAGGCATCGGCGTGACGCTAGCGGCCGGAGCGGATTCGGTGAAGACCAGGCTATCGCCCGGAACGGATCATCCCGGCGCCGACGGTGTCATTGGTTGACTCGTCGATCAGGATGAAACTGCCCGTGGCGCGGTTGCGCGAGTACGGGTCCACCACCAACGGGGTGCTGGTGCGCAGGTGCACGCGCCCGATTTCATTGAGCCGCAACTCGTCTACGTCGTGGTCACGTTCGAGCGTGTTGACGTCGACGCGGTACTCGAGCTTGTCGACGATCGTCTTGGTTGAGCGCGTGGTGTGCTTGACCGCGTAACGACCGCCGGTGCGCATCGGCTCCTCGCTCATCCAGCAGATCATCGCCTCAAACTCCCGGGCGACGGTCGGAGCCTCGTCGGCGTCGACGATCATGTCGCCGCGCGAGATATCGATCTCGTCTTCCAGGCGTAGGGTCACCGACATCGAGGGGAAGGCGACGTCGAGCTCACCGTCGTAGCTGTCGATCGTTTTGACTTTGGTCTTGCGGCCACTGGGAAGCACAACCACTTCGCTTCCGGGGCGCAGGATGCCGGCTGCCATCTGGCCCGCATAACCGCGGTAGTCATGGTGGTCGTCGGTCATCGGGCGGATCACCCACTGGACCGGGAAGCGCACATTGTCCATCTCTCGGTCGGTGGCGATCACCACGTGCTCTAGGTGGTAGAGCAGCGACGGTCCCTGGTACCAGGGCATGTTCACGGAGCGCTCGACGACGTTGTCACCCTGTAGCGCTGAAATCGGGATGAAGACGATGTCGGCGATCTCCAGACGCGCGGCCCAGTCAGTCATCTCGGCGACGATGCGGTTGAACACGACTTCGGAGTACTCGACCAGGTCCATCTTGTTGACGGCGACCACCAGGTGTGGGGTGCGCAGCAGCGAAGAGATGTAGGCATGGCGATGGGTCTGCTCGCTGACCCCACGGCGGGCGTCAACCAGCACGATCGAGAGATCTGCGGTCGAGGCGCCGGTCACCATGTTGCGCGTGTACTGCTCGTGTCCCGGGGTGTCGGCGATGATGAACTTGCGGCCGGTCTTGAAAGCGGCCTCAAGCGTGCCTGCCCCAGCGTCGTCAAGCGTGGCAGCGGCACCGGTCTGGAAGTAGCGATAGGCAACGTCGATCGTGATCCCCTGCTCGCGCTCGGCCCGCAGGCCGTCGGTCAGCAGCGCCAGGTTCACGTAGCCGTCACCGCGACGCTCGGACGTCTCGGTGATGTGATCCATCTGATCCTCGAGGATCGACTTGGTGTCGTGGAGCAGACGCCCGATCAGGGTTGACTTGCCGTCGTCAACGGATCCCGCGGTCGCAATCCGCAACAGCTCACTGCTGCTCTTCGCCATCAGTGGTCAGTCCCATTGGGAAGGGCCATTAGAAGTAGCCCTCGCGCTTGCGGTCTTCCATGGCCGCCTCGGTGACACGGTCGTCAGCACGCGTTTCGCCGCGTTCGGTGATCCGCGTCGCCGCGATCTCTGTAACGACCTCAAGCAGGCTGTTGGCGGTTGAGCGCACGGCACCGGTGCAGGTCATGTCGCCGACCGTCCGGTAGCGCACGGAGAGCTCGAAGGGGGTCTCACCGTCTAGCAGCTCCATGTGCTCGTTGGTCGCGTAGAGCATCTTGTCACGCTCAAAGACCTCGCGGGTATGGGCGAAGTAGATCGACGGAACCTCGAGCCCTTCCTGGGCGATGTACTGCCAGACGTCGAGCTCAGTCCAGTTGGAGATTGGGAAGACGCGCACGTGCTCACCCTTGCGGATCTGCCCGTTGTAGAGCGACCAGAGCTCGGGGCGCTGGTTCTTGGGATCCCACTGTCCAAAGTCGTCGCGGAACGAGAACACCCGCTCCTTGGCGCGGGCGCGCTCCTCGTCACGGCGGGCGCCACCAAAGGCCGCATCAAAGCCGTGCTCGGCGATCGCATCGAGCAGCGTCGTGGTCTGCAGGCGGTTACGCGAGGCGCGGGGTCCGGTCTCCTCGCGGACCCGTCCGGCGTCGATCGAGTCCTGGACATTCGCAACGATCAGCCGCTCGCCGAGCTCTTCCACCAGCCGGTCACGGAACTCGATGACCTCGGGGAAGTTGTGGCCGGTGTCGACGTGCATCACCGGGAACGGGAAGCGTCCGGGGCGGAAGGCCTTCTCCGCCAAGCGCATCAAGACAATCGAGTCCTTGCCGCCGCTGAACAGCAGCACCGGTCGCTCGAACTGGGCCGCGACTTCGCGCATGATGAAGATCGACTCGGCTTCAAGCGCCTGCAGGTGCGATAGCTCGTAGTGGGTTGAAGTCTCGTCGCCCACGTGGAAGGTCATACGTGCAGTCCGCATTCAGTCTTGTCCTCGCCGGCCCAACGGCCGTCGCGTCCCGATCCCGGCAGCGTGCACGGGGCACAGCCGATTGACTCGTAGCCCTGATCGTGCAGCGGGTTGTAGGGGAGGTTGTGCTCGAAGATGTAGCGCCAGATGTCCTTGTCGGTCCAGTCGGCGAGCGGATTCAGCTTCCAGATCCCGCGCTTCTCGTCCGGCTCGAGCTTGGCGGCGTTGGCCCGTGTCGGTCCCTGCTCGCGCCGGATGCCGGTGACCCATGCGTCGACGCCGACCAGGGCCTGCTCAAGCCCGTCGACCTTTGCCTGACCGCAGCAGTTGGACTTGGTCCAGGGCGAGCCCGGGCTGGAGGCGTCGATCACCTCGATCGGCAAGGCGAACCGCTCCTCGAACTGCTTCCAGGTCGCGAGCGTCTCCGGGAAGAGCACGCCGGTATCGATCGTGAAGAGCTTCGCGTCCGGGGTGATCTGGGAGAGCATGTGAGCCAGCACCGTCTCCTCCTTCTGGAAGGAGCAGGCGGTCTTCAGATTCGGATGGAACTGCTCGACCGCGTAGGCCAGGACTTCCTGGGCGGTGGCGGTCTCGAGGTCTGGGTGCGTGCTGGTACTCACGGCAGTTCCTCAGCGTAGCGATCGGATTGCTTAAGGGCTATGTAACGCGGCCAATGCGCGAGAGCGAACGACGCCGACACGATGCGCCGATCCGCCGCTGTCAGACGGCGCATTCGCCTTCGCCGCGCTCCACATGGAAGGGAGCGTTCTTGGTCCAGTCGATGAAGTAGCCCATGTTCTCCAGCGAGAACTCGAGCGGCATCGAGAGGTCCTTGACCTTCGCCTCGAACTGATCGGCGCCGACGCGGGATGCGAAGGCGTTGAACTCCTCGCCGGGCTGGCGCTCTTCCTCGTAGAAGCGAACCCAACGCTCAACGGCGTCGGGGACGCGCTTGGCGGGTAGGCGGCTCTTGAGGCGTGTACCGAAGCGCACGTCGCCGTTCTCGAAGCTGCCGGCGATATGCGGGATGTAAGCCGGGATCGTGTGTTCGCCGACCTTGATCGAGGCGCCGTAAAAGCCGATGTTGGCGATGTGGTGCTGGCTGCAGCCGTTCGGGCAGCCGCTCATCTTGATGTGGATCTTGCGGGTCAGCTCATCCTCGAGTTGCATCGACAGCAGGCGCTCACGGACGGCCTGGTTGAGGCCCATCGAGCTGGTGATGCCGAGCTTGCAGGAGTCTGTGCCCGGGCAGCTGACGGTGTCCGTGATCTCATTGACGCCGGAGTCCCCGAGCCCTATTACCTTCAGCGCCTTCCAGACGTCGTAGACGGTCTCATCGCGAACCCAGCGCAGCACGAGGTTCTGCTGCACCGTGGTACGGGCGTAGCCGCCGGTGAAGTCACGCATGATCTGGCCGAGGCCACGCAGATGCTCGGGCGTCACGTCGCCGCGGTCGATCTTGACCTCGACCGTCGAGAAGCCCCGCTGGCGCTGAGGCTTGACGTTACTCGCGAAGAAGCGGTCGAAGTCGCGCTGGTCGCCGTTCGGCGATCCGTGCTGCAGCGGCTTCGCCGGTGCGTTGGTCTGCTCGTCGTGCTCAAAGAGGATGCGGTCGATCGAGAAGTCACGCTGCTCGACCCAGTCGCCCTGGATCTCTTCGTCGACCATCTCACGGAAGGCGTCGATCCCAATCTTGTCGACCAGAACCTTGACGCGGGCGCGAGCGCGGTTCACGCGCAGGAAGTCGGTGCGGTCGAAGATCCGGAAGACCGCCTCTGAGATCTTCAGGTAGTCGCCGTTGTCGACCTCGACGAAGTCATAAAGCACGGGCGCGAGTCGCGGCATGATCGATGTGCCGCCGCCGACGCGGATCTCGACGCCGCGGGTCCCGTCCTCGCGCAGACGCGGCGTGAACGCGATGTCGTGGATCTGGGTGATCGCGTTGTCGGCATCGGTCGCGCTGAAGGCGGTCTTGATCTTGCGCGGCATCAGCTGAGTCGTCGGGTGCCGGACGAAGTACCTGACGTAGGCGCCGGCGTATGGGGTGACGTCAAACAGCTCACCTTCGAGCGTGCCTGCGCGCGGGTCTCCGGTCACGTTGCGCACCGTGTTACCGCAGCCTTCGCGGCTCGAGAGCCCGCTCTCACTAAGCTCGCGGATCATCACGGCCATCGTGTCCAGCGGGATGTGGTGGACCTGGATGTTCTGTCGCGTCGTGATGTGGCCTTTGCGCAGCGGCGCGTACCGCTCGATCGCCTCGGCGAAGGCGTCGAACTGGTCGGGCGTAACTCCGCCCATCGGCAGCTTGACCCGAACCATCTGCACGTCAGCCTGGCGCTGGCCGTAAACGCCCTGGCGCAGACGGAACTTGGTGAACTCGTCGGTCTGCAGCTCACCGCGCAGGAACTTGCCCGCCTCGGTGTCGAAGTCGTCGAACTCCCGCTCCAAGATCGGGATGACGTGCCCGGGCACGTTCTCCAGGACTTCGGGGTTCTCGAGCGAGCCCTGCTTGGGGCTGTGTCCCTGAGTGGTGTCTTCGAGCGCCGGCGCCATGTCTTCCCTCTTGGTGGTCTTATCTGAACTGTTCGTCAGAGGTGGGACAAGCAAATGTACCAAAACCCGAGCGGGTTTCTGGCTATTGGTCTGGCTGACGCGATATACCCTCGAGCAACGCCGCCTGTTTCCACGCGTTCAGGGCAGGCTCGATGGTCGCCGGCGCGGCTACCTGGGCGGTGTCGCGGACGAATTGCTCGACCGCGGCAACGACGGCCGCTGTCTCCGCTTCCGACGCCCGGGGAACGATGACTTCTGGGTTCGGATGAGAGCTCATAGGTCCAGCGCAGGGTATCGTTCGCGCCGCGATGCCCTCGCCACCTCACCTAGCTGAGCTGGGCGCGGCGCGAGCCTAGAGCGGAATGTTGCCGTGCTTACGGCGTGGTCCTGCCTCGCGTTTGGTGGCGAGCATGTGCAGCGCTTCGATCAGCTTCGGGCGGGTCTCGTGGGGAATGATCACGTCGTCTATGTAGCCACGCTCGGCCGCGATGTACGGGTTTGCGAAGTGCGCCTTGTAGTCGTCGATCAGCGTCTTGCGCCGCTCGTCAGGCGTTGGAGATGCGGCGATGTCGCGCCGGTAGATGATGTTGACCGCTCCTTCAGCGCCCATCACCGCGACCTCAGCGGTCGGCCACGCGAAGTTCATGTCCGCACCGAGATGCTTGGAGCCCATCACGTCGTAGGCACCGCCGTACGACTTGCGGGTGATCACGGTCAGCTGCGGCACCGTCGCCTCGGCGTACGCGTAGAGCAGCTTGGCGCCGTGGCGGATGATCCCATCCCACTCCTGAGCGGTTCCGGGCAGGAACCCGGGGACGTCACAGAACGTGATGATCGGGATGTTGAAGGCGTCACAGGTGCGGATGAACCGTGAGGCCTTCTCCGACGATTCGATATCGAGCACGCCGGCCATGACCGCCGGCTGGTTGCCTACGATCCCCACAGCCTGGCCGTCCAGACGCCCGAACCCGACGATGATGTTGCGCGCGAACAGCGCGTGCACCTCAAAGAAGTCACCGTCATCAACGACGCGATGTACAACCTCACGCATGTCGTACGGCTTGTTGGGGCTGTCCGGGACAAGGTGGTCGAGCTCCGGGTCCATGCGCTGGGGATCGTCGTTGCTGTCGACTCGCGGCGGCAGCTCCAGGTTGTTCTGCGGCAGGAATGACAGCAGATACCTCGCGTCCTCCAAACAGTGGTCCTCATCCTCGGAGGCGAAGTGCGCCACCCCCGACTTGACGCTGTGCGTGATCGCGCCGCCGAGCTCCTCAAAGCCGACGTCCTCGCCGGTGACCGTCTTGATCACTTCAGGGCCGGTGATGAACATGTGCGAGGTCTCCTTCACCATGAAGATGAAGTCGGTGATCGCCGGCGAGTACACCGCGCCACCGGCGCACGGACCCATCACCAGGCTGATCTGCGGAATCACACCCGACGCATGGACGTTGCGGCGGAACAGCTCCGCGTAACCACCCAAGGCGACAACGCCTTCCTGGATCCGGGCGCCACCGGAGTCGTTGATGCCGATCACGGGACAGCCGATCTTCTCGGCCAGATCCATGACCTTGCAGATCTTCTCCGACATGGCCTCGCCGAGCGACCCGCCAAAGACAGTGAAGTCCTGACTGAAGACGCAGACTCGACGACCGTCGATCAGGCCGTGGCCGGTAACCACCGCGTCACCATACGGGCGGTTGTTCTGCATGTCGAAATCAGTCGTCCGATGGCGGACGAACACATCCAACTCCTGGAACGAACCGGGATCCAAAAGCTTCTCGATCCGCTCCCTCGCCGTGAACTTGCCCTTCGCATGCTGCTTCTCAACAGCGGCCTCACTACCAGCATGAATAGCCTCGTACTTCAGCTCCTCGAGCTGAGCGAGCTTCTCCGCATAGGTTTCTGGGGCATGGTCACGCATCATCAGGAAGTGCGCGAGTCTACTGACGGGCCGCGCGGGCGACCAAGCCGTCGAGAAAGACATCGACGGCGAAGACGAAGCGGTCGTTGCCTTCGCCTGCCGTCCAGTGCGGTTGGAGCGCGTTGATGTTCGGATAGCGCTCAGTGGGTAAGGCTGAGTAGACCTCGCGCAGGTTGGCTACAAACTCCTCCTGGTTGTCGAGTCGTGTCCGGTAGACGTCGACCTCCACCGCCGAAGCGGTGAGGATCAGCGGCAGGATGTCGCAGGCCCACGCCGCATCGCGGCCGTCGATGCCGCCCGCGCGCAGCAGCGCGGCGAGGTTCTCGGCCACCAGCATCACCCGCTCAGTCGTCGGCGGAGCACCGACCGCCACCATCGCGATCCCAGGGTGTCCCTGCATGCTCTCAAGCATGCGCAGCAGCAGCCGGTGCACCTGCTCGCGCCAATGGGCCGGGTCGGGCCGTTCAAGTTCGATCTCGCCGGCGAGGCGGTCAAGCATCGCGCTGCGAAGCTCCTCGCGACCCGAGATGTAGACGTATAGAGACGCAGCCCCGGTGTCGAGCTCGCTCGCCAGCCGGCGCATGGTCACCGCGTCGAGGCCCTCCGCTCGCAGGATCCGCATCGCCACGTCGAGGATCGCGTCCTCGCTCAGCGGAGGCTTGGCGGGGCGGTCGCGAGTGCTACGCGGACGAGAGGCCGATTCCACACTGGCGAGTCTACAGGTTGACACGAACGCTGTTTGTGACGTACAGTGTTCGTTACGAACAGCGTTCGCGCCGAACACTGTTCTCAATCTTCCACCGAGAACCGGAGAAATCGCATGAGCACGATCGCCGCAGACCCGCCGCAGACCGCCACTGAAAAATCGGCATCCGGCGTCTACCGCTGGCGCTGGGTGGTGTTGGCCGTGGTGCTCGCGGCCGAGATCATGGACCTGATCGATTCGACGATCGTCAACGTCGCCGGCCCATCGATCCGGCGTGACCTCGGCGGCGGCGCTTCCACACTTCAGTGGTTGAGCGCCGGCTACACGCTCGCGTTTGCGGTGCTGCTGATCACCGGTGCCCGGCTCGGTGACATCTTCGGCCGCCGGCGGCTGTTCCTGATCGGCTCGGCCGGATTCACGCTGATGTCAGCAGCCTGTTCGGCCGCGCCCTCGCCCGGGTTACTGATCGGCTTTCGCGTGCTGCAGGGCTCGTTCGGCGCGCTGATGATCCCGCAGGGCTTCGGCATGCTCAAGGAGGTCTTCTCTGAAACGGAGATGCCGAAGGTCTTCGCCACGTTCGGGCCGGTCATGGGACTCTCCGCGATCGCAGCGCCGGTGCTTGCCGGCGCCCTGATCGACGCCAACCTCTGGGGCACCGGCTGGCGGCTTGTCTTTCTGATCAACGTCCCGGTCGGCATCTTTGCCCTGGCCGCGGCGATCCGGGTCCTGCCGCGCGGCGTCTCACATCCCGGGGTGCGACTCGATGTGCCCGGCATGACGCTGGTAGGACTCGGGCTGATCGCGATCATCTATCCGCTGATCCAGGGCCGAGCCGACGGCTGGCCGGTCTCGATGTTCGCGATGCTCGCCGCCGGCGCGGCACTGTTGGTCGCGTTTGTGATCTACGAAGGCGGGCGCCGTAGCTCCCCGCTGATCGAGCCGGGACTGCTGCGCAACCGCACGTACACGAGCGGGATCGCAGTCGCGCTTGCACTGTTCGGCGCATTCTCGGGCCTGATTCTCGTGATCTCGCTTTTCTGCCAGCTCGGCGAGCACTTCACCCCCATCCATGCCGGCTTGACCTTTGTCTCGATGACCGTCGGCATGGTGATCGCCATGGGTGCGTCGTTCGCGTTGGTCGCCAAGCTCGGCCGTCACCTGATCCACATCGGCGTGGCGCTGGTCGGCGCCGGGACCATCGGGTTGGCGCTGTCGATGTCTGGAGTGACCTCGGCAACCAGCTGGGATCTGGCTCCAAGCCTGTTCGTGATCGGCTTCGGCGTCGGTATGAGCTTCGGTCAGATGTTCGATTTCGTGCTCGCCGGCGTCTCGATGGAGGAGGTCGGCTCCGCGTCCGGCGTACTCAACGCCGTGCAGCAGCTGGCCAACTCGCTCGGTGTGGCCGTGCTCGGCACAGTCTTCTTCTCGAAGCTGACCATCGCCCACCTGCCCTCAGATGCTTTGACCACAACCGCTTGGGTATGCCTGATCCCGATCGCGATCACCTTTGTGCTCGTGTTCCGCCTGCCGATGCGCGCACGGGAAGAGCACGCGGAGTAGCGGCGGCTCAGCGCGAGAAGGGACGCCGGTGCGCCTGGCCCAAACGGTCCAGGGCGGCCTCAAGCACTGCGGCTGCATCCACCGGCGGCTGTGGCTCCGCGGTGGGCTGCGTCGCGAACTCGACGGCAGGCGCTGCGACGAGTGGGGCCGAGGCCAGCGTCTCGTCGCCCGTCTCACTGACCGGGGCCGGCTCACAGGCAACCGGATCCTGGGGCGCCGACTTGACTGCCGGCGCGTGGGCGCCGCCGAACAAGCGTGCGAGAAATCTCGGCCGGTGGGTCGGTTCATGCTCCACCGATGGCTGCTGGGGCTCGGGCACCGACTGTTGCTGGGCAGTCAGTACGGACACCGCCTCCGCAGTGACCTGGTCCGCGACCACCTGCTCCGGCGCCGTCACGGCCGGCGTTGCGGCTGCCGTGACGGTTACCTTCGTGCCCCAGCCCGACGGCTCGATCCGCACCGTGCCGCTTGCGCGTTCGCCCTCCCAGGCGACGGTGGTTTCCGGCTCGAGCCGTGTGATCCGAATCTCCCCGAACGCCTCCAGATGCTGCCCGAGGGAGTCAGCGTCACTACACACTGCCCAGAGTTCCGGAGGGGATTTGACGAGTGTTCGACCGGCTGTGACTTCTTTCATTGCTAACCGGATTCGGCCGCGCGCCGACGACTCCTGCGCGTGATTGAAGAAGTTCAGCTGCTTATTGAACGACCATCAGGAACACGGTCACGATCACCAGCACAGCCATCACAGCGTTGACCTGGTCGGCCCGGCCGCGCGCAGTGACGTACTCCGAGCTCCACTTGACCTCACCGCCCGCGGCCGCCTCGATGTCATGCTGAGCGAGCTCTGCCAGGCGTCCTGACTGGCGGCTGACAAACGCGCCCTCAAGCGCCCCGAGGACGATGATCACGCCAATGCCCCACTGGACGTAGAAGTCGTGAAAGGTCTTCAAGTCGGCCGCCAAGTAGATCCCGGCGATCGCCACCACCACCAGCCCCGGATTGATCATGCTGCGACCCACCACCTGGCGTACACGGTGCAGCAGCGGCACTGAACTGCGGTCCAGACGCTCAGCTGCCAGTGCGATCACCGGATATGCGACCACTGCTCCGAAGGCGGCGACCACGAAGACAACATGGATGGCAAGAACGATCTGCCAGAAGAAGACTGCGGGTGCGAGCATGATTTTCGCCTCGGGACTTGGGGTCAGCGGAAAACGGCTGAGCGCCAGTGATATCAGCTGGTTGGTTGGTAGCTGCCGAAGACGTCGCGCATGGCGCCGCAGACCTCGCCGATTGAGCAGCGGTCTTTGAGCGCCTGGCGCAGCACCGGCAGCATGTTTTCGCTGCCGGCGGCGGCGTCACGCACCTCCTGCAGGCGCCGGTCGGCGAGCTCTTGGTCACGGGCTGCCTTGAACTCTTTCAGCCTTACGACCTGGTCACGCTCACTCGCCGGGTCGACTCGAAGCAGGTCAGGGATCGTGAGTTCCTCGTCGACGAACCTGTTGACGCCAACCACGATGTCCTGTTCCAGGCGGTAACGCTCGAAGTAACCAAAGGCCGATTCCTCGATCTCGTTCTTGATGAAATCGATCGCCTGAACCGACCCGCCCAACTGGTCAACCTTGTCGATCAGGGCGCCGGCGCGAGTTTCGATTTCGTCGGTCAGCGCCTCGACGTAATAGGACCCGGCGAACGGGTCCACCGTGTCCGCGGCGCCGGACTCGTAGCCGATGATCTGCTGCGTGCGCATCGCGATCTTGGCGGCATGCTCCGTCGGTAGCGCCAGCGCCTCATCAAAGCCGTTGGTGTGCAGAGACTGCGTGCCGCCACAGGCAGCCGCGAACCCCTGCAGCGCGACGCGGACGATGTTGTTCTCCGGTTGCTGAGCGGTCAATGTCACACCAGCGGTCTGCGTATGGAAGCGCAGCTTCCAGGAACGCTCGTCCTGTGCCCCGAAGCGCTCGCGCATGATCTTCGCCCACATGCGGCGGGCGGCGCGGAACTTCGCGACCTCCTGGAAAACGTTGTTGTGCCCGTTGAAGAAGAACGCCAATCGCGGGGCGAAATCATCGATCTGGAGCCCCGCGTCGATCGCGGCCTGCACATACGCGATCCCGTTAGCCAAGGTGAATGCGACCTCCTGGACGGCGGAGGCGCCTTTCTCGCGAAAGTGATAGCCGCTGATCGAGATCGTGTTCCACTTCGGGATGTTCGCGTTGCAGTACGAGAACAGATCGGTCGTCAGCCGGATCGCGCCGGCCGGCGGGTAGATGAAATTCCCGCGCGCGATGTACTCCTTGAGGATGTC
>PLES01000166.1 GCA_003137075.1 Solirubrobacterales bacterium | reverse complement strand
TAGCCGGCCATCGTCACGGTCGCCGGGTTGGTTCCGTGGGCGGTGTCCGGGGTCAGCACCTTGGTGCGGTGCTCGCCGCGGTCCTCGTGGTAGGCGCGCGTCAACAGCACGCCCGCGAGCTCACCGTGGGAACCGGCACTTGGGTGCAGCGAGACGTGCGGCAGGCCCGAGATCTCGCCCAGCGAGTACTGCAGGCGCCACATCAACTCCAGCGCACCCTGGGCGTCGGCCGGCGCCTGGAGCGGATGCAGCTTGGCGTTGCCCGGCAGTGCCGCGACCCGCTCGTGCAGCTTCGGGTTGTGCTTCATCGTGCACGACCCGAGCGGGTAGAAGCCGGTGTCAAGGTCGAAGTTGCGTTTGCTGAGGCGGTTGTAGTGACGGACTATCTCGGGCTCGGAGACCTCCGGGAGCCTGGCCGCTTCGCTGCGGCGAAGCGGCGCCGGGATCAGCTCGTCGAGCGGCCGCTCGGGCACGTCCAGCGGCGGCGGCGAGAAGGCACGGCGCCCCGGCTTCGAGCGCTGGTAAATCGTCAGATCGTCGTCGGCGGCCTGCGTGAACGACAGGGTCCGCTTAACCTCGGTCGTGCTCATGCCAATGCCTCCTTGACAGCCGTGACGAGATTGTCGATCTGGGCGCGGCTGCGCTGTTCGGTGATTGCGACCAGGAGCTCGTCGTCGGAGAGCCGGTAGCCGGGGTTGATGCCCTTGGCCTTGCAGTGCGCGATCACCTTGTCCACGTCGCCGTCGATCTTGATCGGGAATTCGCGCACGACCGGCTGTGTGTGAGCCAGCGATACACCGGCGAGCGAAGCCAGTTGCTCACGTGCGTAAGCGGTCTTCTGAACCAGCAGCTCACCGAGCTCAACCAGCCCGCGGCGACCGAGCCATGAGAGATAGATGACACCCGCCAGCGCGTTCAGCGCCTGCGAGGTGCAGATGTTGGAGGTCGCCTTCTCGCGNNCGGATGTGCTGCTCGCGGGTCTGCAGCGTCAGCACGAAGCCGCGCTTGCCGTCCATGTCACGGGTCTCACCGGCGATCCGTCCCGGCATGCGCCTGACCAGCTCCTGGCTGACGGCGAAGAAACCGAACGAGGGCCCACCGAAGTCGAGCCGGTTCCCGAGTGTCTGGCCTTCGCCCACAACGATGTCGATGCCCTGGTCGCCGGGCGCCTGAAGCAGCCCGAGCGGGATCGGATCGGCGGAGCAGATCGCGAGCGCGCCGGCCGCGTGGGCGGCGTCGGAGAGCTCCTGCAGCGGCTCGATCGCGCCGAGGAAGTTCGGCTGGGCGACGATCACGGCGCTGACCTGGTCATCGAGTTCCGGAAGTTTGGTGATGCCGCCGGTGAGTTCGACGATCTGCACCTCCATGCCGTAGCCGACCGCGAGCGTCTGCAGTGTCTCGATCGCGTGCGGATGCACGCCGCGTGAAACCACGAAGCGCTTGCGGCCGTTGTGGTGTTTGGCGATGTAACCGGCGGCGGCGACCGCGCTCGGGCCTTCATAGACCGACGCGTTCGAGACCGGCAGACCGGTGAGTTCGCAGATCGCGGTCTGGTACTCGAACATCGCCTGCAGCCCGCCCTGTGAGATCTCCGGCTGGTAGGGCGTATACGGGGTCAGGAACTCCGAGCGCATGATGATCGAGTCGATCAATGCCGGTATGTAGTGGTCGTACATGCCGGCGCCGAGGAAGGTGACCTCGTCCTCAGTAGAGATGTTCTTGGCGGCAAGCGCGCGCAGTTCGCCGTAGACCTCCTGTTCGGAGAGACCTTCGTCGAGCGCGAGCGACCGGTTCAGGCGGATCGTCTGGGGAATGTCAGCGAAGAGGTCCTCGACGCTGGCGACGCCGATCGTCGCCAGCATCTCCTGCAGGTCCGCTTCAGTTACTGAGGTGTAGCGGCTCAAGACAGCGAGGCCTCGTAGGTCGAGGCGTCCATCAGGCTTTCAACTTCGCTCGGGTCTGAGAGCTTCACCTTCACCAGCCAGCCGGCGCCGTAGGGATCCTCATTGACCGACTCCGGGCTCGAGGAGAGCTCCTCGTTGATCGCGATGATCTCTCCGGAGAGCGGGGCGATCACGTCTGAGACGGCCTTGACTGATTCAACCTCGGTGTACTGCTCGTCCTTGGTCACGACCGTGCCGACGGCCGGGGCGTCAAAGAAGACGATCTCACCGAGCGAATCCTGGGCGTACCAGGTAATCCCGAACGTCGCCTCGTCACCTTCGATCCGAGCCCAGTCGTGCTCGGCGTGGTACTTGAGGTCGGCTGGATAGCTGGCCTGCGCCATGTCAGGAGTCCTTTCGATAAAGGGGCTTACGTTCGACCACCGCATCGCGCAGCGTGCCGCGCACATCAATCTGGAACCGCGTCCCGGGTTCAGTCGCGTCAGGCGCCACGTACGCCATCCCGATTCCCCGCTCCAGGCACGGTGAGAAGCTACCGCTTGTCACCTCGCCACCACCCACGACCTGGTTGCCCTGGCGGGCGATACCCGGACCGTCGATCACGAACGGTACGAGCTTGCGCTCGGGTCCAACGCTGCGGACCGCGGCGATCACGTCCGAGCCGATGAAGCCGGTCTCTTCTTTGCAGGCCCAGCCGAGGCCGGCACCGATCGGATCCCACTGCTCACTGAGGTCGTTCCCGTAGAGGTGGAAGCAGGCTTCGAGGCGCAGCGTGTCGCGCGCGCCGAGCCCGATCGGTTGGGCGCCGGCGGCGATCACCGCCTGCCAGACATGGGTCGCGTGCTCCGGCGCGAGCAGCAATTCGACGCCGTCCTCACCCGTGTAGCCGGTGCCGCAGACCAACATCGGCACGCCGGCGACGGTGCGCTGGCAGACGTGGAAGCGAGGTGGTAAATGGCCGTCGGCGAGCTGCTCCACCAGCGCGCGGGCGCTGGGGCCCTGCACCGCGAGCATCGCGAAGTCAGCATGGCGATCATTGACGTCGGCATCGAACTCCTTGCCGCGATGCTGCATCCAGGCGAGGTCCTGCTCATGGTTTGAGGCGTTGGTAACCGTCAGAAACCGAGTCCCTGCGAGGCAATACGTGAAGAGGTCGTCGAGCACGCCGCCGAAGTCGTTGCAGAGCAGGCCGTACTGGGCACCGCCCTCAGGCAGCTTGCTGACATCGTTTGAGGTCAGCCGCTGGAGGCGCTCGAGCGCCTGTGGGCCGGTGGTCTCGACCTGGCCCATGTGGGATACGTCAAAGATCCCAACCGAGTTGCGTACCGCCTTGTGCTCCTCGCGGATACCGGCATACTGGATCGGCATCTCCCAGCCGGCGAAGTCGACCAACTTCGCTCCGGCGGCGACGTGCGCGTCGTACAGCGGGGTCCTTCTGAGAGAGGTACTCGTGTCGCTCACCACGCGCAGAGTAGCTGCTGGCCTTGCGGCAGCCACTGGACGCGTGGATGACGCCCGGAGACATCTCGCAATGTCACCGGAAACAAAGGTTTGTTCAGCGGTCCTTCAGGAACGACGGGATGTCAATCTCGTCGTCACGGATCTCGAGCGAGCGACGCTGACCGTCGTCCATATTGACGTCGCGCCGACGCGGGTTGGCGGTGCGCGGCGGGGTGGTGGCCCCACGCGGACGGTTGCTGCTCGTGGGCAGCGCCCGACCGTGGTCAAAGCCGGTGGCGATCACGGTCACACGAACTTCGTCTGACATCGAGTCGTCGATCACCGCTCCGAAGATGATGTTGGCGTTGGCGTCTGCCGCGCTCTGAACGATCTCCGCAGCCTCGTTGACCTCGAACAAGCCGAGGTCATGACCACCGGTGATGTTCAGCAGGATGCCGTTGGCACCCTCGACCGACTCCTCCAGCAGCGGCGAGGAGATGGCCTGCTTGGCGGCCTCGGCGGCACGGTTCTCGCCGCTCGATGAGCCGATACCCATCAGCGCCGAGCCGGCGTCGTGCATGATCGTGCGGACGTCCGCGAAGTCAAGGTTGATCAAGCCGGGAATCGTGATCAGGTCGGTGATGCCTTGGACGCCCTGGCGCAGCACGTTGTCGGCCTCACGCAACGCGTCGGTGAGCGAGGCGCGCCGTTCAACGACCGCCAGCAGCTTCTCGTTCGGGATCACGATCAGCGTGTCCACGTACTCACGCAGTTTCTCGATGCCCTCTTGAGCCTGGCGCGCACGCTGCGTGCCCTCGAAACCGAACGGGCGTGTAACCACACCGACCGTCAGTGCGCCGATCTCGTTCTTGGCGATATCGGCAATTACAGGCGCGGCGCCGGTACCGGTGCCACCGCCCTCGCCCGCTGTCACGAAGACCATGTCAGCGCCCTTCAGCGCCTCCTTGATCTCGTCGCGAGATTCGGCTGCGGCGCCCTGTCCAACTTCAGGGTTCGCGCCCGCACCGAGGCCCTTGGTGAGCTCGGTGCCGATGTTCAGCTTGATGTCGGCGTCGCACATCTGCAGCGCCTGCGCGTCGGTGTTGGCCGCGATGAATTCGACGCCGCGAAGCCCAGCGTCAACCATGCGGTTGACAGCGTTGGTGCCGCCGCCGCCGACTCCTACGACCTTGATGACTGCGAGATAACTGCCGCTTTCCATGTGATCCGTCCGACCCTCGATTTAGCGTTGAGCGTTTTTCGCACAAGCGCTGCTTGCGGGAGTTTCGCACGTTACGGCCTGATGATCGGCCAAGTCAACGACTTCTATGAAAGCGCAACGATCATTGCAGATCACTAAACCCTCGATATGACTCCGAGAGTAGGCGTTTTCATACCCTCAACCTATGGTTCAGGGTTACTACGGTGACGGCACGGTGCCGGGGGCATCGGCGGGCGTGGTTGCCGTGTCGTTCGCCGCCGTATCCGTTGTCGTATCGGCCGCGGTAGTTGTGGCCGTCGCGTTGACCCCGGCGGCCGGCCGCTGCGGGTCGCTGACGTCGATGTACTGCGCGCCCGCCGACCCCGAGTTGCGAAGCACAGCGCCGAGCGCGGTCCACTTCGCGGGCAACTGGTTGGCAGGGCCGAAGTAGACGTCGGGGCCCCTTCGCAGGTGCACGATCACACCGTGGGCGGCGCTGGTGGTGACGGTCTTGATGTGCGCGAGCCACTGGTAGGGCGCGGCCTGCAGCACCTGCAATGAGGCCAGCGTGCCGGTCGACTTGATCTGGTCATCACTCGGAGCGCTCGCGAGTGAGAGTGTCGGAAGCACGCCGTGCGCGGCGGTTGACTGCGGCAACAACTGCCCTGAGCCATCGACCACCACAAGCTCGCCGCCGCTGTTGACCGATGCGACCGGGACCTCTTCGTTGACCCGGATCAGCACCGCATGGTGCCCCTGGGTCGTGACCGAAAGCGAATGTACGGCCGAGTACTCCGAGACGGCGGCATCGAGTTTGCCGACCTGAACGTTGAGCGTCGTCATCGTCAGTGCGCTGTGTTCGAGGGCTCCGCGAATCTGAGGAATGTCTGGTCCGCTGAGACCGATCACGGTCACGTGGCGGATCTTCACGAACGCGGAGTCGCGATACCAAAGCCAGCCGAGTCCGGCGACCATCAGCACCACCAGCAGCCCCGTCAAGATCCGAAGCTTGTTGGACCGCAAGCGCGAGAGCTCCGGCATCGGGCGACCGCTGTCGGATCGAACCCAGGTGGACGTGCTCATCGGCGCGGCCAATCCTCGGGCCAGCGCACCGGGCCGAGCGTCTGCACCTCGGGCTCGAGTTCGACGCCGAGCTGCTGCTTCACGGCGGCGCGCCCCTGCGCCATCAGTTCAATCACGTCGGCAGTGGTCGCGTCGCCGTGGTTCTCAACAAAGTTCGCGTGCTTCTCACTGAAGCCGGCGCCGCCGACGCGCATCCCGCGACAGCCGGCGCCGTCCAGAAGCTGACCGGCGGTGCGGCCTTCCGCGCGCGGATCATCAGGGTTCTTGAAGGTCGAGCCAAAGGTCTTGATGCCGGCCGGCTGCGCCTGCTTGCGCCGTCGCCGCAACTCCGCGAGCGTCGCCTTGACCTGTTGATCGTCGGCCGGGGTCAGCTTGAACAGCGCCCGCCCCACGACCTCACCGGGCTTGAGGTTGGAGCGGCGGTACTCCAAACCGAGCTGCCCAGGTGTGCGGCGCTCGGTGCCGCCGGCGCTGACGACGTCGACCCACTCGAGCACGTCGGCAAGCGCACCGCCATAGGCGTTGGCGTTCATACGTACGGCCCCGCCAACCGTGCCGGGGATGCTGACGCCGAACTCGATCCCGCCGAGCGCCGCCCGCGCGGCCGCCGCTGAGACGGCTGGCAGGCGCGCGCCACCGCCGCAGGCGAGTTTGTCACCCGCGATGCCGTCAAGCTCGATCGTGCTGAGTTCCTGGTCAAGTTTCAAAACGAGTCCCCGGACGCCCGCGTCCGCTATCAGCAAGTTCGACCCGGATCCGACTACACCTACCTCCAGGCCCTCACCGGCGGCCCATGCAAGCAATCGTTCGAGTTGCTCGATGCTGCCCGCGCGCGCGAAAAACTCAGCTGGCCCACCCGTTCGAATCGTCGTGAGCCGCGCCAGAGAGAACTCGCGCTGCACGCCCTGCGGTGGTTCAGCCATCGGTTTTAGGGTAAAGCTGAGGTAGGACGGGGCCCCGCTAGGCGAGCGCGTGTCCCCTCCAGCTGTTCTATGCGCCTACGGTCCACTATGAGAGACCGCAGGCGCATAGAACGCGACGCCGGGACCGGTCGGCGTGCCACGAAGCCCTCGTCACCCGCCGACGAGTGACCTGCCCAACGCGTCGATGTTGCCGGCGCCCATCAGCAGACAGAGGTCGCCGGGGCGCAGGGTCACGTCGAGCCAGTGACGGGCGTCGTGGGCGCTCGGGGTCCAGGCGACCTGCTTGCCGCCGGCGGCGTCGGCGGCGGCTTTGGCGACCAGGCGACCGTCGATGCCAGGGAAGTCCTTGGCGCTCTCGCGTGCGGGATAGATGTCGAGCACGGCGCAGAGGTCGGCGGCCGCGAGCGCGACCCCGAACTCGCGGGAGAGGGCTTGGGTGCGGGAGAAGAGGTGTGGTTGGAAGACGGCCACCAGGCGCCGCGCCCCGAGCGTGCCGGCGGCGGCGATGTCAACCGCGACCTCGGTCGGATGGTGGGCATAGCTGTCATAGACCCAAACCCCGTCCGTTGTCTCGCCGAGACGCTCGAGCCGGCGGCCGGCTCCCTGGAAATCAGCGATCGCGCGCACGGCCGCGACCGGATCGGCTCCGGCCAAGGCGCAAGCGGTGAGCGCGCCTGCGGCGTTGACGGCGTTGTGGAGACCGGGTACCGAGAGTTCGACCTTGTGATCGAGCCAGGTGAGACGTGCCCCGACCGGGGTGAGCTCGGGATCGACGGCATCGTACGGCACGGTCGTCTGCGCCCCGGCCGCGATGGCGCGCAGCTCCTGACGGTCCCAGACAACTGCGTAGTTCGCTTTGGCGGTGAACTGGGCGAAGACCTGATCGACGTCGAGCCGTGAGGAGTAGGTGGCGTGATGGTCGAGTTCGGCGTTGGTCAAAACGGCGATCTCAGGCGTGTAGTTGAGCAGTGAGCGGTCCGACTCATCAGCCTCGATCACGATCCAGTCACCGCCGCCCCAGGAGGCGTTCAGCCCCGTCGAGCGCAGCGTGCCACCGATCACGTAGGCAGGATCGAGCCCACAGCCGCGCAACGTGTGCACGATCATGCTGGTGGTGGTCGTCTTGCCGTGGGTGCCGGCCACAGCTATGCACCGCTTGAGCGCGGCAATCTGCGCGAGTAGCTCCGAGCGGTGCAGCTCCCCCGGTCCGCGCTCAGGGTTGTCCGCGAGCGCCGCGCTCGAGTAGACGACTTCAGCTCCGGCCGGCACGTTGCGCGCGTTGTAGCCGATCTTCGGCTCAATACCGGCTTTGCGGAGCGGCACCATGTACGGCGTCTCGACGCGATCAGAGCCGCCGACCTGCGCGCCGAGTGTCTTCGCGATCAGTGCGAGACCGCTCATGCCGGCCCCGCCGATCCCGACGAAATGTAGGTTGCGCCCTGACCAATCGGCGGTACTCACTGTCACGAAACTACCTCAAGCACCTGCGCGGCGATGTCTCGCGCGGCGTTGGGTCGCGCCAGCGTGGCCGCGGCCTGACCCATCCGTCGCAACTGCTCAGGGTCTGCCAGCAGCCGCTCGACGGTGGCCTTCAGCAGATCTGCAGTGAGCTCACTGTCAGGGATCAAAACCGCGGCACCGGCATCCGCAAGGTGACGGGCGTTGACGGTCTGATGGTCGGCGGTCGCGTGCGGGTACGGCACCAGGATCGAGGGCCGCGCCGCGGCGCAGATCTCCCAAATCGAGCCCCCGGAACGCGCAATCACAAGGTCACTGGCGACCAGCGCATCCATGAAGCTCGAGACGTAACCCTGCAGCTCGTAGCCAGCGCGCGGCGATTGCAGCGACGACAGATCGCGATCGCCGGCGGCGTGCAGAACCCGAAAATCTGCGTCGGCGAATGCGGAGATGGCCGCGTTGTTGACTGAGCGCGCGCCCTGCGAGCCGCCGAACACGACCACGAGCGTCTCCTGCGCGGCGATCCCGAAGCGTGCGCGGGCGGCCTCGCGATCGACCGTAATCTCCGGTACGGGACGGCCGGTGACAACAAACTTGCCGCCCTCGTGCTTCGCCAGCGGCAAGGCGGTGCAGACGCGTTTGGCGAGCGGGGCCAGCAGGCGGTTGGTGAGGCCGAGATGGCCGTCAATTTCGACGACCACCAGGGGTCGCCGGCGCAGAGCGGCGGCGACCCCGACGGGACCCGCTACGTATCCGCCGCCGCCGAGCACAGCGTCAGGGTCGAGCCGTCCGAGCAGCCTCGTCGCGCGGACCACGGCCGCACCGGCGATCACGACGGTGCGGGCCGCGCGCAGCGGCGAGCGCCGTGGCATCGACTCCAGGCGTAGCTTGTGCAACTCGTATCCGGCCTCTGGGACGAGCGTCGCCTCGAGACGGTCGCCACCGATGAACTGGACTTCGGCGCCGCTAGCCCGCAGCGCGTCCGCGACGGCCAGCGCCGGCACCACGTGTCCGGCCGTCCCGCCGGCCGCGATCACGATCCGTGGCGTAGCCATATGCCTCTCCGTTCGCTTCGCGCGCGGCTGCCGTTGCCGCACGCTGTGGCCGGCGGTCCACCAGCTTGAGTTCCTTTGCGGCCGGGCGCGCGATGCCCATGAGCAGCCCCACAGAACCGAGCATCACGATCAGGTTCGTCGGCGCGTACGAGATGAACGGCAACGGCACCCCGGTGAGCGGAGCGATCCCCAGTACTACGAAGATGTTGAGAATTGCTTGGCAGAGGATCAGCGAGGTGAGGCCGCTGGCGAGCAGCTTCGTGTGCCGCGTCGCCGCGCGCCGAGCGGTACGCAGGCCAGCGTAGGCGATCATCCCGTAGAGGGCGACGAGCGCGAGGATGCCGAGCGCCCCGAGCTCCTCACCGATCACGGCGAGGATGAAGTCGGTCTGCGCCTCCGGCAGCCACAGCAGCTTCTGCAGAGAGTTCCCGAGCCCGTCACCGAAGACACCGCCGGAGCCAAGCGCGATCTGACCCTGGGCGGCCTGGTAGCCACCGTTCTTCTCAGACGCGAACGGGTGCAGAAACGACAGCAGGCGAGCGCGCTGGTATGGCTCGGCGAGCACGAACATGACGCCGGCGACCATTGCCGCGGCGATGATCATGACGAGGTAACGCATCGGCATACCGCCGACGATCAGCACTGACAGGATCGTGAAGAACACCACCAGGGTGGTGCCGAGGTCGGGCTCGCCCGCGATCAGGACACAGGCCGGGACGACGACGATCGCGATCGGCGCGACCGCCTCTTTGAAGGTTCGTTGCATCCGGCGTGGGTTGTCCGCCAGGTAGCGGGCGACATACAGGACGAGCGTGATCTTCATCAGCTCTGAGGGCTGGAACTGGATCGGCCCGGCACCCAGCCAGCGTTGCGCGCCGGTGCCGTAGGAACGCCCGACGCCGGGCATCATCACGGCTATCAGCAGAGCGAACGAACCGAGCAGCAGCAGCCTCACCACCCGCTCGTTCAGCAGCTGCAGGCCGCGGCGCTCCATCACCCGCATCAGGAACAGGCCGATGGCGGCGGCAAAGAGGTACATCAGGAACTCGCCGGTGCCGTAGCCACCGCTCTCGATCACGCCGGCCGGTGATGAGGCGCTGTAGACCATGACGGCCCCGTAAGCGAGCAGGCAGAGCGTCGCGGTCATCAAGATCCGATGCTCAAGCGGTGGCGCCACCCGCCTGGTTGCGCGGATTGAAGCGGACGTAATGGCCATCCGGTGGTACTTCTATGCCGAAGCCGCGAAGCCTCTGAGCTACTTCTGCGAAGTCGGACCGTTCGGTGGCTGCCGGGTGCTGGTCACCGGGGCCGGTTTGCTGGCGCGCACCGCCGGTGAGATCTGGTAGAGCGTGAACCCGATCGCGCCGCAGGCGGCCGCGACGATCCAGAAGCGCAGCATGATCTTGGTCTCCGACCACGCCTCCAACTCGAAGTGGTGATGGATCGGCGCCATCTTGAAGACGCGCTTGTGCCAGACACGGAACGAGAAGACCTGGATCAGCACCGACAGCGCCTCAATCACGAAGATGCCGCCGATCACGATCAGCAGGATCTCGGTGTTGGTCATCACGGCCAGCCCGGCGATCGCCCCGCCAAGCGCGAATGAGCCGGTGTCGCCCATGAACACACTCGCCGGGAAGGCGTTGAACCAGAGGAAGCCGATACAGGAGCCGCAGAGGCAGCCGGAGACGAGCTCAAGGTCATGGTCGGCCTTGGTCACGAAGGTGATCCCGACGTACGCAAGCAGCGCGATCGCGGCGCAACCGGCAGCGAGGCCATCGAGGCCATCGGTCAGGTTGACGGCGTTGGTTGTGCCCGCGACCACGATGTAGATGAAGACGATGTAAAACGGGCCAAGGTCGATGTGCGCACTGAAAGGCAGCAGCGCCACCGAGTTGTGCATCCCGGCCTTGTGCGTCGCAATCCACCAGAGCCCCACAGAGATCAGTACCTGCCCGACCAGCTTGGTGCGGCCGCGCAGTCCCAGCGAGCGCTTCTTGACGATCTTGATGTAGTCGTCAGCGAATCCGAGTAGCGCACAGAGGATCGTCGCGCCGAAGACCCCCATCGATTTCCAGTCGCGGGTCGAGAGGCAGAGGAACGGGACCGCGAACGCCAGCACGATGATGATCCCGCCCATCGTCGGCGTACCGGCCTTGACCTTGTGACCCTCCGGGCCCTCCTCGCGGATGTTCTGGCCCAACGACCGGTCACGCAGGAACGAGATGAACCGCGGGCTCAGGAAGAGACACATCAACATCGCCGCCGAGCTCGAGATCAGAACCCGGCCGGCCTCTGAGCCGAACCCACGAATCACGCCGGCAGTGATCACGCGGTGGCCGCCGCGCTCAGCGTCTCGCAGACAAGCTTCAGGCCGACCCCGTTCGAGGCTTTGACCAGCACCAGATCGCCGCTCTGAAGCAGCGACGGCAGCAGCCGCGCCGCCTCTCGAGCGTCATGCACGTGGTGATGTTCACCGTCAAAGGCCGCGGCCATCCCCGCAGCGAGCGGCCCGACGGTCACAAGTAGATCGACGATCGCGTCGGCATAACCGCCGATCTGGGCGTGGTAAGCAGGGCCGTCAGGGCCGAGCTCGAGCATGTCCCCGAGCACCGCGACCTTGCGCAGCGGATGCCCAGGCTCCTGCCCCTCGGCTTGCGCCGCCGCGATCCGGGCAGCGGTGGCAGCCAGCTCGTCCAGAGCCGCGCGCATCGATACCGGATTGGCGTTGTAACAGTCGTCGATCAGCGTGATTCCGCCCGGTAGATCCAGCCGCTGTCCGCGACCCGGTGAGAGCGCTAGTTCCAGCCTGCCGCCGGGTTTGACGCCCACAGCCCGTGCCGCGGCGCATGCCGCCAGCAGGTTCTGGCGCATGTGCGCCTCGGTGAAGCCGACCTGGAAGGTGACCGCCTCGCCGCGGTAGTCGACCACGACCTCAGCGTCGGTGTAGGAGACCAGCTGGACATCACCGCCCTCTCCGAAGGTGACCGTCTCAAGGTCATCACGCAGATGCGGATCGAGCAGCGGCTCGCCGGCGGGCAGAATCGCTGTGGCGCCTGGAGCCAGTGCCGCGATCAGCTCAGACTTGGCCGCGGCGATCGCCTCGATCGAACCCAGCAGCTCAAGGTGGACAGGCCCGATGCTGACGATCACGCCGACGTCTGGTTCGGCGATCCGCGCCAGTTCGGCGATCTGCCCCGGGCCGCGCATCCCCATCTCCAAGACGAGGATCTCGGTGCCCGTCGGCGCCGACAGGATCTCAAGTGGCAGGCCGACCTCGGTGTTGAAGTTGCCCTTCGAGGCGACCGTCATCCGGTATGGCGAAAGCACGCCGAGCAGCAGGTCCTTCGTGGAGGTCTTGCCGGTTGAGCCGGTCACGGCGATCACCTGCGCGCCCAGCGCCCGGCGCCAAGCGGTCGCGAGCCGCTGCAGCGCGGCGAGCGGATCCTCGGCCGCCAGGACAACGCCGTCGACGCGCGGACGGGCGGCGAGCTTCGCTGCGTACTCGGGGGTCGTCAGCACTCCCCAGGCACCAGCCGCCAGCACGGCGCCCGCAAACGCGCCGCCATGGGTGCGTTCACCCGCCAGACCGACGAACAGTGCTCCCGGACCGGCGGCCCGCGAATCAACGGTTGCCCACTCCGGACCGCTGGCAGCATTGGCTGCCGCCAACCCGCCGCCGCCGCCGGCGTTGAGCAGCTGCGCACCGCTGGCGTGCGCAATCTGCTGGGAGTCCCAGCGCTTCATCTGCCCACGCAGGGTACCCATGCCGCTGGACGGTCCGGAGGACTTCTTGACGGTTCAGCCGCGTAGAGCTTCACGCGCGACGGTGACGTCATCGAAGGGCAGTTTCTGACCGTTGGCGAACTCCTGGCCCTGCTCATGGCCCTTGCCGGCGATCACGACGACGTCTCCGGCGTCAGCAGCGCTGATCGCCGCCGTGATCGCGAGCCGGCGGTCAACCTCATGCTCGACCGGCAGCTCGATCCCGGTGAGGATCTCATCGATGATCGACGCCGGGTCCTCCGAGCGTGGGTTGTCCGAGGTCACGATCACGTGGTCCGCCAGGCGAGCTGCGATCCCCCCCATGAGCGGGCGTTTGCCGCGGTCGCGATCGCCGCCGCAGCCGAAGACCACGTGCAGGCGACCCTCGGTCAGGACTCGCGCGGCAGCGAGCACGTTCTCAAGCGAGTCCGGTGTGTGCGCGTAGTCGACCAGCACCGCGAACGACTGGCCCTCGTCGACCGTCTCGAAACGGCCGGGCACCTGCCCGGCCCGCTGGATCGCGGCGAACGCCACGTCGGCCGCGATCCCGAGCGCGCGAGCAGCGGCGAGCGCGGCGAGCGCGTTGTAGACGTTGAAGCGCCCGCGCAGCGGCGAACGCAACTCGGACACGCCGTCTGGCGTGTGCACCGTGAAGCTCGAGCCGTCCAGATCGCTCTTGAGGTCGCTGGCACGGAAGCTCGCGGCCGGATCATCGAGCGCGAACGTCACCGGGCGTTCGATCTCCGGATCCGCCGCGAGACGGCGGCCGTAGGCGTCGTCGACGTTGATGATCGCGGTCTGCGTCTGACATTCCGTGAAGAGCTTGCGCTTGGCCAAGAAGTAGTCCTCCATCGTCGGATGGAAGTCGAGGTGGTCCTGGGTCAGGTTCGTGAAGATCCCGACCGCGAAGTTGACGCCATCGACGCGGGCGAGCTCGAGCGCGTGTGACGAGACCTCCATCACGCATGCGGCGTCACCGGCGTCGAGCATCTCCATGAAGGTGCGTTGCAGGTCGATCGCTTCCGGAGTGGTGCGGCCGGCCTCGCGTTCGAGCCCGCCGACGATGCTTTTGACCGTGCCGAGCAGCCCACTCTGCCGGCCTGCGGCCTCAAGCAGCGCGCGAACCAGATACGCGGTGGTCGTCTTGCCGTTGGTCCCCGTGACGCCCACAACCTGAAGCGTGCGCGTGGGGTCGCCGTAGAACTTCGCGGCGGCGGTCGCCATCGCCCGCCGCACATCTGGGACCTCGACCTGCGGGATGTCTACGTCGACGAGATGGTCGACCACCAGCGCCGCGGCGCCACGGCTGACGGCGTCGGCGGCGAACCGATGCCCGTCAGTCGTGAAGCCGCGGACGCAGAAGAAGAGATCGCGCGGCCCGGCGGCGCGGTTGTCGTAGGCGAGACCAGCGATGTCGACCGCCGGCGCGCCGGGGAAAAGCTCGTCCAGGTACATGGGCTCTGAGGCTAGCTTGGCGACATCCGGCGAGCCATGGGTGTTCTGATCCCGGCTACGGCGTCGACGTTACGGGCGAGGCATTCGCCGATGCGGGGCAGGGATTCGGGCATGGGTTGATGCCAAAGTACGGAACGGCCCAGCCGACGATCTTCTGGAATGCCGGAGCAGCCACCGAACCGCCGTAGATCGTGCCGTTGCTGGGCTCGTTCACGACCACTGCGACCACGAGCTTGGGGTTGCTTGCGGGGACCATGCCGATGAACGATGCGATGAACTTGCTATTGGAGTACGAGCCGTTGACCGCAACCTCGGCGGTGCCGGTCTTGCCGGCCAGGTCGAACCCAGGGATCTGCGCGCCGGATGCCGTGCCTCCGTCAGCCAGCACGCCACGCAGCATGTTGCGCAGTTCCGCGGCCACCGTGCTGGAGATGATCTGCTTGCCCTTCGGCTCTGCGACGGCCTTGCCACCGAGCGAGTCGACGATCTGCGGCGTGCGCAGGACTCCGCCGTCAGCTATCGCGTCGTAGGCCTGCACCATCTGCATCGGTGTCACCGACTCACCCTGCCCGAACGGCAGGTTGTACATCGCGAACCCGTAGTACTTGTCGAGCGGCAGGATCTGGCCGATCTCTTCACCCGGCAACGCGACGCCGGTGGCCTTGCCGAATCCGAAGCGGCTCACCCAGGCGGCAAAGCGGGCCTTCCCCAGCCGCTGGCCGATCTCGTCGGCACCGATGTTGCTCGACACCTTGAGGATCTGCGCGACTGTCAGAGTCTCGTTCGGATGTGGCTCGGCATCGGTGATGGTGTGCCCGTCCTCCTGAAGTTCCGACGGGACATAGATCTCGGTGCTCGGTGTTACGACCCCGTCCTGCAGTGCGGCCGCAATCGTGATCGCCTTGAAGGTCGACCCCGGCTCATAGTCAAACCCGACGGCCTGGTCCTCGGCGGCGGCCACCTGATCATTGACCTTCAGGTCGGCGCTGGTGATGTTGTTCGCGTTGACCGACGGCCAATTCGCCACCGCGAGCAGCTGGTCGGTCTGTGGATCTGTGACGATCGCGGTGGCGCTGGTCGGCTTGTACTTGGCGCCGACGCCCGCGAGTACGTTCTCAACCTCAGACTGCAGCGGCGCCGAGAGCGTCAGCTGCAGTGTCTTGCCCGGCACCATCGTCTTGGTCGTATCGACCTCGATCGCCTGGCCCAAAGCATCATTGACGACCCGGCGGGTGCCGGCGGTGCCCTCCAGCTGGCGGTTGAACTGCTCCTCGAGCCCCCAGACGCCGCCGGAGGCGCCGACCCAGCCGAGGACCTGTGCCGCCTCGGCGTTGCGCGGATAGACGCGGTGTTCGGAGCCGGCGTCGTTGATGCCATTGATGCCGAGATTCATGATCTTCGAGGCGGTCGAAGCCGGAATCTGGTCGTTGAGCACCACGTACTGTGTGTGCGCTTTCGTCAGCCCAGGCAAGACCTGACTCGCTGTCTCTCCGAGCAGCGGCGCCAGCTCCGCCGCGACGCGGTCAGGATGTCTGATCAGCACCGGATCGGCGGTGACCGAGTCGACTGACTCGCTCAGCGCCAGCGGCACGCCGTTACGGTCGGTGAGCTCACCGCGTACGGCCGGGATCGTCACGGTGTTGATGTGCTCGACCGCGGCGGCGGCGCGGAGCGCGTCTGACTTGAAAGTCCCGAGGTAGAAAGCCCGTCCCAGAGCGATCGCCAACAGCAGCAGGAAGAGCCCGAACAGCAGGCCGACCCGCCGGTCGATCACATCGACTGTCCGGCGCGGAGCGTGAGTCGACATTCGCGGAACCGGCTCTAGCCCGCCAAGCTGGCGGCGCCGTTGGTCTCCGTGCTTGTGACGGGCGGCGTGGCGTCGGTTGCGCCAGTGCTCGACGGATCCGTGGTCACTGGCGTAGCAGTGGTGGGGTCGGTCGCGCCCGCGGTGTCCGAGGCACCGGGGTTGGTTGCCGTTGAGTCGGTGCCGTCGGCCGTGCTGGTGACAGCGGGGTCAGTGCCCTGCGTGCCGCCAGCGGCGGCCGGGGTGCCTGTCTGCGTCGCCCCGGGATCGGCGGCCGTGTCGGTTGTGGCTCCCGGTGTCGTCAACGTGAGTGCCGGCGTGCTGTCATCCGGGGCGCCGGACCCGGTTCCGATGGCACCGCCTCCCGCCACGCCGATGGCACTCCTCAGGGCGGCCGAATCAGCGCTCTCGCCGTCCTGCTTGCGCTCATTTTCGAGGTTGGCAAGGAAGGCTGCCGGTGATGGCTCGGTGATGTCGGCGATCGCCCGGCTGACGTTGTTACCACTGGACGCCGACACGAAGTGATGGTCGAGCGGGCCGGGCATGACCATGCCCAACTTAGACGCGTCCTGCTCGATCCGAGTGTTGTCAGAGAGCGCCGAGACCTGCTTCAGCATCACCGCGTTGGCGCTCTGGAGCTCACTCACCTGCTGGATCTCGCTACCGACGCTCGAGCCGAGCTTGAGTACTTCGACGCGCATTGCGACGATGCCTACGAGCAGCACCCCGATGACGGGGATCCAGGCGCGGCCGCGAACGATGCTGTCGAGCAGCTGGCCGCCGCGCGGCAGCCGCGCGATCAGCCCGACGCGGGGCCGTGGCCTTTCGACGCGCAGCGGGCGCGGCGCGGGCCGCTCAATGCGGATCGGGCGCGGGCTCGGGGCGACGGTATGTGAGCGGCGGGCCGGGGCCGGAGCGGTGTGCGGAGCCGTGCGCGGGCGCGCAGGCGCGGTCCGGGGCCGCGGCGCAGCTGGGCGTGGCGCGGCCGGACGCGGCGGCGCTGCAACGCTCGCGGTGCGCCGAGGCGCGCGCGGGGCACGCGTCGTGTGTGTCGCCTGCCCCGAGCGCTTCGCGTATGCCTCGGGATAAGAGTCGGGTTCGGGCGGCTGCACCGTGATTCGACGGGCTGCGGCTGTTGCTGCTGCTGGCGGCATCAGTTGATCACCTGAGCTTCCTTGCGATACGGAGGTGGGCCGACTTAGAACGGGGGTTTGAAGCGATCTCGCCGGGTGTCGGAGCGATCGCCCTACGGCTCAGCAGCTCGGCCTCGGACTCGTGACCGCAGACGCAGATCGGGAGGTCGGGCGGGCAGATGCAGCCGCGCGCCAACTCCGCAAGGAAACGCTTCACACGCCGGTCTTCAAGCGAGTGGAAAGAGATCGCCCCGAGCCTGCCGCCGATGTTGAGAATCTCCCATGCGACTGGCAGCGCCTCGTCGATCTGGGCAAGCTCGTCGTTGACCGCGACGCGCAGCGCCTGGAAGGTGCGCTTGGCGGGATGGCCGCCGGCGAACTGGGCCGGCACCGGGATCGCGGACTTGATCACGTCAACCAACTCCTGGGTGGAGTCGATTTGGGCGCGCATGCGCGCGCGCCCAATTGCGCGGGCGATCTGGGAGGCGAAGCGTTCTTCCCCGTACTCCCGCAGTAGGCGCGCGATCTGGCGCTCGTCCCAGCCGTTGACTATCTCGGCCGCGGTGAGCTCCTGGTCAGGATCCATCCGCATGTCGAGCGGCGCGTCATATGAGTATGAGAAGCCGCGCTCCCAGGTATCGATCTGCATCGACGACATGCCCAGATCCATATAGATCAGGTCGACGGTCATACCTTCGTCGCGAAGCTGCGTGAGCCCGGAGACGAAGTCACCGCGAATGAAGCGCGTGTCGCAGTCGACCTCGGCAGCCATCTCGGCGAAGCGCTGCTCGGCGATCGGGTCGCGGTCGAGGCCGATCAGAAGTCCGTGGTCGCCGAGCCGCTCCGCGACCAGCCGCGCGTGACCGGCACCGCCGACGGTGCAGTCGACGGCGACCAGCCCGGGTGTCGGATCGAGATAGGCGATCAGTTCACCAGCGAGCACCGGTACGTGCGGAGTAGTCATGTCAATCAGTGTGGTCAAAGCTCGCCGCGATCTCGGGGAAGCGGGCCAGGGCGGCCGCGTTGTAGCTCTCGTGAGTGGCGCGATCCCAGACCTCCAGGCACGGACCGGAGCCGGTGATGACGACGTCCTTGGTGAGTCCGGCAAAGGTCATTGCGCCCGCGGGAATCATCAGTCGGTAGGCCGAGTCGAGTTCGAGATCGAACGAGTTGTTGTTGAGTAGACGCTGCATCTCGCGCGCACGTGGC
The DNA here is from genome assembly GCA_003137075.1 of Solirubrobacterales bacterium. Taxonomy (GTDB): domain Bacteria; phylum Actinomycetota; class Thermoleophilia; order Solirubrobacterales; family Solirubrobacteraceae; genus Palsa-465. Next base: position 12,139 of record PLES01000166.1, on the reverse strand, counting down.
AGCAGCGGATTCACGCCTGCGAGCGCCGTGTCGGCGTACTCGTCGTAATCCTCGGTGCGCCAGATCGAGAGCGAACGCGCACTGCCGGTCTCCGTCTCCGGCGAGAAAGCCAGGACAACCCCGCCCGCCAAGGCGGCGCGGTACTTCGCCGGCACCGTGAGCCGGTGCTTCGCATCGAGCGCGTATTCGAAGGTGCCGCGGAAGTTCAAGGGTTCTCATTCGACTGGCCGAAAGTTGAAACCCGGGTGGCTGGGTGGGAGGAGCCCTGCCACCCGGGTCCCTGCATGCGTGTCCCACAATAACCCACGGTTCCCCACTTTGCAACCCGTTCTGGGTTTTCTCCCCCACTTTTGTGTTCAAACACCTCCTTTTGAGGTTGTTGGGGCGTTCGCGACGGTCTCGCTGGTCACGAAAACCCAGGCGTGGCTGGGGTTTGTGGGTCGCAGGGCGTGAACGCGTGGTCGTGCCGGCAGTGGGGGCAAAACCCGCCACGCCGGCATGCACCGCGGACTGCGTGGCGGATTTGGGCCGTTTCCCGCCTCTAAACCGCCACGGCTGTGTTGGCGGGGCACCCGGTTGGCGGGTTTTGGTGGGGACCGGTGGGGCGAGCGCGACCTGGGTGGTGCCTCGATGGAGATCGGTGCGGCGAGCGCGACCTGGGTGGCGCCTCGATGGAGATCGGTGTAGGGCTAGACGCGCGGGTACGGGTCTAGATGCGCGAGAGGTGACGCCCGGGCGAGAGTTGCTCGGGGGCGACCGCTCCCGGGACACCGTCGATCAGGCGGTACCCGACACCCCAGACGTTGATCACGAACCGCACCCCCTCCCCCGCCAGCTTGCGGCGCAGGCGCGAGGCGTGAGAATCGAGCGTGCGCGTGTAAGCGCTGGCGGCCGTCGCCTCGTCCCAGCCCCAGACGACACGCAGGAGCTCCTCGCGCGTGAAGACACGCGCGGGCTCATTCACCAGCGCACGCAGCAGCGCGAACTCCTTGCTGGACAACGTCAGCAGGCGGCCGTCGAGCCAGGCCTGGCGCGCCAGGGCGTCGACCTCAAGCGGTCCCACACGCACGCGCGCCATCGTCGAGTTCGGCGTACGGCGCCGCAGCAGCGCAGCTACGCGCGCGCGTAGCTCGGGATAGACGTAGGGCGTCGTGATGTAGTCGTCGCAGCCGCGTTCAAAGCCTCGGACCCGGTCAACGCTGCTGTCCCTGCCGGAGGTGACGATCATCGGCAGGGTCGCGTCAATCCGCGCCAGCGTCTGGCTTGACTCGCGGACTAGGCGCAGGAGTTCCAGCCCGTCTCCGTCGGGCAGACCGAGGTCGACGATCGCCAGATCGAGCAGGCTGGTACTGAGCAGCCGCTGTGCCGCGGCCATGGTCCCGGCCTCGAGAACCTCGTAGCCGTCAGCCGTGAGGTTGTCGGCCAGAAAGGCCCGGGAGGCGCGGTCGTCGTCCACGACAAGGATCGTTATATGGGTGCTTGTGGTCCAGTTCATCAATCGTTCTCCAACGAGAGGGGTCGCCGCGGGCAATTGCAAGCCCTATCTCAAGAGAGGTTTCAGAGGTCGCACTTTCACCCCCCGGCTGCGACAATCTTTTGGCGGACCGCCAGGGGCCGATAGCACAAAACGCTGACTGCAACATCACGTTCAGGTGCTGCGCTGGAGCAGGAATCCCTCATAAGATGGCGACGGCATGTACCGGCGTGGCAACTACTCCTCTGGCGAAGACTTCGTACTCGAATACGGAGACCTGCGCTTCACTTTCAACGAGCGCGACTTCAGTGAACGTTGCGAGCAGGCCGCCCGGCGTTTGGGATTCATCGGCGACTCGGTTGCTGACAACGAGGCCGAGGATCTGATCAACCTGGTGGTCAACGGTGAGGTCAAAGACCCCGCCTCCGCCCTGGGTGAACACGTCAACGAGTGCTGGCCTGAACTGGTCGGCCCCTCGGACCGCTCGCTGGTCCATTGGCTGCGGCGGCTGATCTTCCGCAGCGCCTGGCTCGACCAGCGCGTCAAGGAAGGCGAGCTCGACGTGATCTTCGATGAGGACTCCGGCGCCTTTGTGTACATCCAGCCGGACCGCGGCGGCGAGCCGATCGAACTGGCGCCTGAGCCGAGCTGGGGCCGCGTCGCTTACGTGCGACGCTAAGCCCGTCCGCGCTGCGGCATCGACATCCACTGATCGCGTGACGCGGGGCACAGCGGCCTTTGCTGTTGGTTGCGGGCAATAAAGCCGAAATAAGGCGCCTTCTCAGAGCAGCCATCTGTGCGCTGGCTACCAAGCAACCCACCCGAATACCGACTACGCTCACCGCCATGAGCGCACGCATCTGGCTTGTCATGCCGACCTACAACGAATCCGAGAACGTGGACGCGATCGTACGCTCGGTGGTCTCGGAGATGGCGAAGATCGCCCCCGGCGAGTACCGCCTGCTTGTTGTCGACGACGGCTCGCCGGACGGCACTGGCGAGATAGCTGACCAGCTCGCGCACGAGTTCGATGCAGTTGAGGTGCTCCACCGCACCACCAAGGACGGGCTTGGGCGCGCATATATCGCCGGCTTCGAACACGCACTTGACAACGGCGCCGAGCTGTTGGTCCAGATGGATGCTGACTTCTCGCATCACCCGCGCTACCTGGGATCGCTGCTGAAGGGCGCAGAGGACGCCGACCTTGTACTGGGCTCACGTTACGTTGCCGGCGGCGCCGTGCGTAACTGGGGACCGATGCGCAAGATCGTCAGCCGCGGTGGCAGCGCCTACTCACGCATGATCCTCGGCGTCAAGATTCGGGACCTCACGGGCGGCTTCAAATGCATCCGCCGCTCGGTGCTTGAGGCGATCGATCTCACCTCGCTGCGCGCCGATGGCTACGTCTTCCAGATCGAGGTCACCTACTTGGCGATCCGTGGTGGCTTCACCGTCGTTGAAGTTCCGATCGTGTTCACGGATCGTGCCGCCGGAGCAAGCAAAATGTCATGGCAAATTGCGCTCGAAGCGATGATGCTCGTACCGAGCTTGCGACGCGAGCGGCCACGTCAGCTGACACCCTCCTGAGGTGGCTTTAGAGGCGGCAGCTCTGGGAGTCGCCGACGGTGTCCCACCGGACACTCGGGACGGAGGCGACATTAGCCCGCGGATCGGTACCCGGGCGCTGCTTGACGTTGCCGCAATCGCAGCGGTTCCGTTTCTGGGCCTGCTGGTCTGCATGGCCGCTACTCGCTCGGATGTGCTGCTGCCCGTAGATCGCCCGGTACAGCCATGGATGGAAGGGCCGCTGCGATACGTCGGCTTCAGCATCCCGCCCGGGGTCGCGATCGGCATGATCCTGCTGCTGTTCGCCGTGTACGTGATGGCGGCGCGAGTCGCCGAACGTGTGACGCCGCGAACGGTGCTGATCGCGGTGATCGCGTTCAACGTGATCGTGCTGCTCGGTCCGCCACTGTTCTCGACCGACGTCTTCAGTTACCAGATGTATGCGCGCCTGTTTGCGACCTACCACGCCAATCCGTACCTGCACGGCCCGAATTCCGCCCAGTACGACCCTCTCTATCAGTACATCGGGGCCAAGTGGATCGGCACTCCGAGCGTCTACGGCCCGCTCTTCACGCTCGCCAGCGGCGCACTGGCGGCGGTATCGATCACCACCAGCGAATTTGTCTTCAAGCTTGTGGCGGCACTCGCGAGCTGCGGCACCTTGATCCTGCTCTGGCGTTCAGCAAAGCTGCGCAACGTGAACCCGACGCGGGCGATCGCGCTCTTTGGCCTCAACCCACTCGTAACGCTGTACGGCGTCGGTGGCGGCCACAACGACCTGCTGATGCTGCTCTTCAGTACCGCGGCGATCTACGCCGTGCTGACCCGCAGGAACGCGGTGGGCGGCGCTTCGATCATCGTCAGCGCCGCGACCAAGCTGACCGGCGGCGTGCTGCTCCCGTTTGCACTGGTCGACCGCCACCCGGACGAGACCCGCGGGCGCCGTAGCCGCATCCTGTTCGGGGCCCTGGCCGCGGCGATCGTGATCGCGATCCCAAGCTTCCTGGCCTTCGGGAGCGGGCTCCTCAAACTGCCGGGCACCCTGCAGAAGGTTCAGACCCTGGGCCAGTGGCAGAGCGTTCCCGGGTTCTTACTGAACCTCGCTGGTATGGCGGAGACCCACACGGTCACGAGCGTGCTCGGCCTGATCTTCGCCGTCGCCTGCCTGTGGCTGCTCTGGCGGGTCTGGCTGGGGCGTATGGACTGGCTTGAAGGCGCCGGATGGGCGACGTTCATGCTGTTGCTCACCGCCGGCTCGCTACTGCCCTGGTATGTGTCATGGCTGCTGCCGCTGGTCGGCCTGACCAGCAGTAAACGGCTTTGGCGGGCAGCACTCCTAATGACCGGCATCGCGACCTTGGTGACCGTGATCACCTACCTGCCATACGGGATCCCAGGGCTGAACATTCCGTAACCGGCGGCGGGGCGTCTCCAGACCAGCGCCCGTACGCCACAGACGGCTCAGCCGCCGGCGGGGTTCGGGCCGGTCGACCTTCGAATATCGATCTCGAACGGCGGTGCGTCGCCCTGTTCCAGAGCGTCGATCCTGCGCGCCAGCCCCTTGATCGCGTCAGCGATCGGATCTGGCAGATGTACCCAATCGGCGTCCGGTCCCTCTGGCCGCCGACCTTCGACGCGTACTGGGTGACCCGGGTTGCCGACGACGGTTGAGTTCGGCGGGACGTCGTGGATCACGACCGTGTTGGCGCCGATCTTGGATCCATGACCGACGACAATCGGCCCGAGCAGCTTGGCACCCGACCCGATCGTGACATTGTCCTGCACCGTTGGGTGACGCTTCCCGGTTGCAAAGCCGGTGCCGCCGAGCGTGACCCCCTGGTAGATGGTGACGTCGGCTCCGAGCTTGGCGGTCTCGCCGATCACCACACCCATGCCGTGGTCCACGAACAGACCCGGTCCGATCTCGGCGGCGGGGTGGATTTCAATACCTGTGAGTGACCGCGCGGTAGCCGCGATCAAGCGCGGAAGCAGGGGAACGTTGGCGGCGAACAAGACGTGCGCCACACGGTGCGCGAGCAGCGCTTGCACACCCGGCCAGGCCAACAGGATCTCAAACCGGCTGACGCCTGCTGCGGCAGGGTCACGGTCCCGCGCAGCCGCCACGTCTCGCCTGATCTCGACCAACGTGGCGCGAATCACGCCGTCACCAGCTGCGACACGAGCATCGCTTCAGCGTAGCGTCGGCGCAAACCACGGCAGCGACACGTATCGCTCGCCGGAGTCAGGCACGACCACGGCGATGCGCGCACGCGCATACTCGGGACGCTGAGCCACGACCAGCGCGGCCGAGACGGCCGCGCCCCCAGAGATTCCGGCCAATACTCCCTCTCGCCGAGCCATCTGCTGCGCGACTGAGACCGCGTCGTCGTCGCTGACCTTCAGCACCTCGTCGATCAACTCGCGGTTCAGCACCGAAGGCACGAACCCCGCGCCGATCCCCTGGATGCGGTGCGGACCGGCGCGACCGCCGGAGAGCACCGGCGAACTGGCGGGTTCGACCGCGATCACCTTGCAGTTCGGGTTCTGCTGTTTGAGATACTCACCCACACCGGTGATCGTGCCGCCGGTGCCGACGCCGGCGACGAAGACGTCCACCTTGCCGTCAAGCGCCGCCCACAGCTCCGGGCCGGTTCCACGGCGGTGTGCCTCTGGGTTCGCGGGGTTCGAAAACTGATCCGGCAGGAAGACGTCGTCGCGCGTCGCCATCGCCCGCGCGGCATCGACGGCCTCGTTCATGCCACCGAGTGACTCGGTGATCTCAAAGCGCGCGCCGTAGAGCGCGAGCAGTCGCTCACGCTCACGACTCATGCCCTGCGGGAGCGTCAGAATCAACTCGTAGCCCTTGGCCGCGCAGACAAACGCGAGCGCGATGCCGGTGTTGCCGCTGGTGGCTTCAACAATCGTGGTGCGCCCGGGCTCGATGCGGCCATCGCGTTCTGCCGCCTCGATCATTGCGACGCCGATGCGATCCTTGACGCTGCCGCCCGGGTTGAAGGCCTCGAGCTTGGCGAAGATCTGGGCGCCGGTCGCGGCCGGCGCCAGCCGCGTGAGCTGCACCACGGGCGTGTTGCCGACCAACGCAGCGATGTTTGTGGGAATCCCCGGCATCTCTCCAAACCCTACGGGAATACCGGGTATTGCGCCCGGAGCACCCCCATTCGGGCACCACCTGCGTCGCGCTATCGCAATTAAAACGTCCCGCTAATCCCGCCTTCTCGATCTGCCACTAACTTCGATCTCAGAGGATCCGCTCCCGCCAGAGACTGGCGGCCGGAGAGTTAGAGGAGGAGGACAATGCGGTTTCGCGGCCTGAAAACGGAGCACGCGTGGCGGATTGCGTTCTGGGCGTTTCTGGTCGTGGCTGCGGCTGCTGCCGCCGGCCACGGGCTGATCGGCTGAGCGAAGGTTCGGGCGCGCCCGGGGTCAGATGAAGTACATCGAGGTGCCGGCGGCGCTGGCCTCAGCTTCGGCAACATCGGCGATCGTCTGCTCGGCCAAGACCGCACGCGCGGCCTCGGCGGCCTGGGCGAAGATCCCGGTGCCCTCCTGACCGAGCGGACCGTCCAGCAGCTCGACGACCTCAAGCACCGTGATCTGGGATGCGGGCTTGCCGAAGCTGTAGCCGCCCTTGACGCCACGTTGAGAGCGCAGCAGTCCGGCTCGGCGCAGAGCGGCGAAGAGCTGCTCCAGGAACTGAGACGGAATGTCTCCGCGGCGCGCGAGTTCGCCGATCGGAACCGGGTCACTGTCGCCGCAGCGGTACAGCTCCACCAGCGCCCGGACGGCGTACGGAGACTTGCTTGTGATTGAGAGCATCTGGGTCGTCTATGGCTTGTGAGTGCTAGATCCAACCACGATCGGTTGCGATCAGCACCGCTTGGGCTCGGTCCATAGCCCCAAGCTTGCCGTAAACGTTGTGCAAGTGCGTTCGCACCGTGCTCGTCGAAAGCCCGAGCTCTGAGGCGATCTGCTTGTAGACCATGCCCTTGGCGAGTCGTTTGAGCACGTCAACCTCGCGGGTTGACATCGGGCAGGGGTCGACCTGGCGCGGCCGGCTGCTAGCAGATGCCTGCGGCAGGTCGTACATGATCTGGCGCAGCTGAGCCGGTTTGAGATTGATCGAACGCGCCACCGCCAACATCTCGGAGGGTGTGATCGTCGCGCCGAGCAGATGGTGGGCGAGCATGTCGGAGACGCGGATCACCGCGGCCTCGCCCTCAGCGTCCTTGGCATGGTGCGATTCGATCACCTGAGCGAGCACGCCGGGTAGCCCCCAGCGTCGCGCGATCACGCCGCCGACCAGCGCGTGGTCGACACCAAGCTCTCTGCGTTCGCGTTGCAGACGCTCCTCGGGTGTGCGCGCGTCGCCATGCACCTGACGCGGATAGCCGGGGTAAGCGTGTACGAGCACGAGCTTGCCGATGTCGTGCAGCAGCGCCGTCACCATCAGGCGGTTGCGCTGCTCGTACTCAATCTCGTTCGCGATCCGCTCGGCCGCCCGCTGTGTGGCGAGTCCGTGAACGCGGAAGCGCTCGGGGATGTTCTGCCAGACGGCGGTGCGTTCGAAAAAGTCGTAGGTGCGAGCGCGGTTCGCGATCGAGAGCACGGTCGCCGGGGTCAGCACCTCCACGGCGCTGACGGCACTGTCCACACGCCCCTTGGTCGGGCCCTCAACCTGGTTGGCGAGTCGCAGGACAGTGATTGAGAGCGCGACGTCGCCCTCGACTGTCTGAATCAGCTCACTGGTCGGCGGTTCACCGTTCTCAAAGAGGCGCTGCAGGCGGTTGCGTGACTCAGCCAGCATCGGGAACGCCTCGAGCGCCTCGAACGCCGACGTGAGTCTGCGTCCCTGGCCCTCGTTGTGGCGTCGTTCACGCGAGGCGTAGGGATCTGTGGGGCCGGCGGCGGGGGAAGCGATAGTGGCCACTTTTTCAGCGATTCAGGTCTCGTCGGGCCTGTCAGCCAGTCGGCTACAGGCGTTTCCCCCAAGTATCGGCAAATGTTCGAGTTTTATTGAGCGCGCACACAAACCTGCAGCGGCCAGCAAGACGTCTTGCTGGCCGCACGCCCAGCCCCAGCCTACGCCTGCGCTCGCAGCCTATGGGTCTTTAGACGGCTTTGATGAGCGCGTCGTCGACCAGCGAGAGCGTGCGGTCCTTGCCCAGCAAGGCCACGCTCTCGAAGATGCCCGGGGAAATCGTGGTGCCGGCGATCGCCACCCGCACCGGCTGGAACACCTGCCCGGGCTTGAGACCGCTGCTCTCGACCAACTCGCGCAGCGAAGCCTCGATGTTTTCCACCGTGAACGGATCCGTCGCGGCGAGCGCCTCGCGAGCCGCGGTAAGCGTCTGTACCCCACCCTCGGCGCCGATCACTTTCTGGAAGGCCTTGGGATCGTCAACCGGGCCGTCAACCAGGAACCCGGCAAGCGGCCAGAAATCGGCGAGCGTCTGGATTTTCTCGCGCGAGATCTCCACAGCGCCGCGCAGGCCGCTCTTGCCGGTGAACTTCTCGAGCCGCTCGGTCAGCTCGTCGAGGCTGAGCTCGCGCAGATAGCGACCGTTCATATGGCGCAGCTTCTGCTCGTCGAACACGGCGGGGCTCTTAGAGACACGCTCGAGCCGGAACAGCTCGGCCATCTGCGCCATCGTGAAGAACTCTTCGTCTGCCGCGAAGCCGGTGCCGAGCAGCGCGATGTAGTTGTTGACCGCCTCGGGCAGATAGCCTGCGTCGCGCAGCTCCTGGACCGACGCGGCGCCGTGACGCTTGGAGAGTTTCTTGCCGTCAGGCCCGTGCAGCAGTGGCAGGTGTGCGTACTTCGGCGGCGTCTCCCCCAGCGCTTCGAAGACGAGCAGCTGCTTGGGGGTGTTGGAGAGGTGGTCCTCGCCGCGGACAACGTGCGTGATCTTTGCGTCGAGATCGTCAATCGCGACGGCGAAGTTGTAGAGCACCGAGCCGTCGGCCCTGGCGATCACCGGGTCGTCCATGCTCGCGTTGGGGAAGCTGGTCTCACCGCGGATCGCGTCCTCGAAGCTCGTGCGGCCCTCGTCGGGCACGTGCAGGCGCACCGCGCCGTCAGCATCGGGTTCGCCGCGGAAGCCGCGTTCAGCGCCGTGTTTCTCCTTGTACGCCTTGACGTCGTCGGCATTGGCGTTGCAGTGATACGCGAAGCCGTCGTCCAGCAGCTGCTGAAGCGCCTGCTGGTGGCGCGGTGTGTTGCCGAGCTGCGAGATCGGGCCTTCGTCCCACTGGAGCCCGAGCCACTCGAGCGCATCCAGGATCTGCGCGACGTTCTCCTCGGTCGATCGCTCGCGGTCGGTATCTTCGATCCGCAGCACGAAGGTCCCGGGTGTGTCGTCGCCTTCCTCACCCGGGCCGTGCGCGAGCAGCCAGTTGTAGAGAGCGGCCCGGGCGCCTCCGACATGGAGAGCCCCGGTGGGTGATGGAGCGAAGCGAACACGCATGATTGATCTGAGTTTGATCCTAGGGAAAGGCCGCGAATGTTGATCGGTGCCCATGTCTCGCCCGCCGGCGGGCTCTGGAAATCTGTCGAGCGGGGCGTCGAGGTAGGCGCCGAGTCGATACAGATCTTCAATCAGTCGCCGCGCATGTGGAAGCCGACGGCGTACGGCGAGGAGGATTTCGCGAGGTTCCGCGAGCAACTCGCGGCGGGCCCGATCCGCGGCGTGCTGATCCATGCCGTTTACCTGGTGAACTGCGCCTCCGACGATCCCGAAATCCGCCAGAAGTCGCTTGCCTCACTGACCCATTCGCTGCGCGTCGGCGATGCGATCGGCGCGACTGGCGTGGTCCTGCACCCCGGCTCCGCCAAGGGCGGGCATGTCGGCGAGGCGATCGCACGAGCCGGCGAAGTGATAGCTGAGGCGCTTGCCGCGTCTGAACGCTGCGCGCTGCATCTGGAGGACACCGCTGGAGCAGGCGGCACCCTCGGGCGCTCATTTGAGGAGCTCGGCGCCCTGATCGACGCGGCCGGCGGCTCGGAGCGGCTCGGCATGTGCCTCGATTCCTGCCACCTGCTGGCATCGGGCTACGACATCCGCACGGTCGAGGGGCTCGACGCGACGCTCGAGCAGTGCAACCGTGACGTCGGCCTCTCGCGGCTGCACTCGATCCATCTCAACGACTCGACCTCCACGCTTGGCTCCAATCGCGACCGCCACGCGCCGCCAGGCCAAGGCGAGCTCGGACTCGACGGCCTGGCGGTCTTCCTCTCGGAGCCGCGTTTCGAAGACCTGCCGGTGGTGATGGAGACCGGAAGCAACAACAACGAGATCACGGCGGCGGACATGGCCCTCTGTCATGAGCTGCGCACTCGCGGGCAGGCCCAGCGAGCCGGCTGAGCTTCACGAGCCGGAAGCGACCGGTCGCTAGGCTCAAGCTATGCCCAGAGCCATACGTTTTGATCACTACGGCCACCGCGACGTGCTGTACGTCGCCGAAGTTGAGATGCCCGTGCCGGCCGCGGATGAGGTCGTCGTCGAAGTCCGTGCCGCCGCAATCAACCCCGGCGAAGTCAACATCCGCGAGGGCTTTCTGGATGACCGCTGGCCGGCCAGCTTCCCTTCGGGCCAGGGCACGGACCTTGCCGGCGTGGTGTCCGCAGTCGGCGACGAGGTGACCAGCTGGAAGGTCGGCGACGAGGTCCTGGGCTGGTCATGGACGCGCTCAAGCCAGGCCGAATATGCAGCCGTGCCGGCCGAGCAGCTGGTTGCCAAACCAGCGGAGCTGAGCTGGGAAGTAGCGGGCTCGCTGAACGTCGCCGGCTGCACCGCCTGGGCGGCGGTGGAAGCCGTCGGGGCAGGCCCAGGAGACATCGTCGCCGTGTCTGCCGCCGCCGGCGGCGTCGGGGTCTTCACGGTTCAGCTGCTGGCGCACAAGGGCGCCCGTGTGCTCGGCATCGCCTCACAGGAGAACCACGAGTGGCTGCGTGCGCACGCCGCCGAACCGGTCGCCTACGGAGATGGCCTGGCTGAGCGTTTGCGTGCGGCAGTCCCTGGCACGATCAGCGCCTTCATCGATCTGTTCGGACCGCAGTACCTCGACCTGGCTGTCGAGCTTGGTGTCGAGCCGGAGCGGATCGACACGATCATCTCCTGGGATCGCGCGGCGCAGATCGGCGCCAAGACCGAGGGCAGCGCGTCAGGAACCAACACCGAGGTGATGACCGAGCTCGCACGACTCGCGGCCGGCGGCCAGCTTCAGGTCCCGATCGCCGCGACCTATCCGCTTGAGGGCGTTCAGGACGCGTTTGCCGAGCTTGAAAAGCGCCACACGCGCGGCAAGATCGTTCTTGTTCCATAGATCCTCTTCGTTCGCGTTTAGGTCGCAGCGGGTAGGGTTCCGAGCGTGACTGAGACCAAACCAGCCGACGCCCTCGTCGTCTTCGGGATCACCGGGGACCTGGCTCGCAAAATGACTTTCCGCTCGCTCTACCGGCTTGAGCGGCGTGGCCTGCTGGACCTCCCCGTGATCGGTGTCGCCGTCGAGGACTGGAAGGTCGAGCAGCTGATCGATCGCGCTCGGACCTCGATCACGGAGACGGGCGAGAAGATCGACGAGGAGGTCTTCAAGCGCTTCGCGGGACGGCTTCAGTACGTCAGTGGGGATTTCGCCGACTCAGCGACCTATGACCGTGTCAAGCAGGCCCTCGGCAAGCTCACCAACCCGACCTTCTATCTCGAGATCCCGCCGTCGCTGTTCGGCAAGGTGATCGGTGCGCTCAACAGCACGGATCTGCTCAGCGCCGGCCAGCGCGTGGTGGTCGAGAAGCCGTTCGGGCACGACCTCGTCTCGGCGAAGGCGCTCGCCGCCGATCTGCACAAGGATCTGGACGAGTCACAGCTGTACCGGATCGACCACTACCTCGGCAAGATGGGACTACAGGAGATCCTCTACCTGCGCTTTGCCAACACATTGCTCGAGCCGGTCTGGAATCGCAACTACATCTCGAACGTCCAGATCACCATGGCGGAGGCGGTCGGCGTCGAGGATCGCGGCCACTTCTACGACCCGGTCGGGGCGCTGCGCGACGTGGTGCAAAACCATCTGCTGCAGCTC
>PLES01000017.1 GCA_003137075.1 Solirubrobacterales bacterium | reverse complement strand
ACCGCCGACCCAATCCCGTGCCCGATTCGACAGGCTGGTGGCTCAGCGTCCCGCCGGCGGCCCAGGCCGCCGCGCGACACGTGCCGCTGACAAGCCGAGCAGTCGTCGCGCTCGCCGGGTGGCTACGCGTGCGCCCACCAAGCGCAACGAACCGGCTGTTCGTATCCCTGCGCCGCGGCAGCGATCCGCGCCCATTGGGCGACGACCGAGTCGGTGCGCTGACAAGAGACTACTCCCGACAAGCTGGGTTGCCAGCCGACCATCAAGCTTCGTACGTCCTGCGTCACACGTTCTGCGCGCGCCTCGTCGCCACAGGCGTAGATCCAGTTCGGGTCGCAGACCTCGCGGGCCACCACGACCTCAAGACAACCCTTACATACCTGCGAGCCGACGGCGCTGGCCTCGAGGACGCCGTCGCCGCGATGACCTACCAGCGTGCATCCAACAACCTCGCGGACCGTGCCTGGTCAGGGACTAATCGTCGCCATCCAGAGCCCACTGACAAACATCCCGGACGATCTACTGACATCTCGCCGGAATCCCACTGACAAACGTTCCGGAATTCACATCAGGCCCTAGAGCCGAGAGAACNNCGGTCTAGTTCACATAACGATGAGCGTTGGGCGTTCCGCCATCCCATGGTGGAATAGTCGCAACGAGGCCGGACGGACTAATCCACCGTGTCATGGCGGGCTGGGGTACGTCAGGATTGTCTCCGACGAAGACGGCCTTGCGGCCTGCTCAACTGCGCAGCGAGGGGAGGGTCTGCCGGAATAAGTCCTGTCTTCCCAAGAGAGGCGCTGCCGAGCAGNNATCCGGCGGCGCGTGGCGCCGACGTCCGTCCGTCCGTCCGCGCCCGGCAGCTGCGCCCGTTTAGGCGGCTAGTGCGACTTCGCCGGCGTACGGCACCGAGAAAGCGGCGCCTGGTCCGCTGTACTCGAGCCGCCGGGCGAACTCTAAGGCGACGATCTTCGCCATCCGGTCTGGCCCTTTCTCGCCGGGGAACGCTCTGCGGACGAGCGCCCACTCGCGCTCGGCCCGACGCAGCGTGACCTTCCAGTACGCCGCGTATTCGTATTGCGTTGGCCACCGACCGCCCTCGCCCGCGCCCATGTTGTGGGCGATCGCGAGACATCCGATCGTGGAGACAGCCTCGGCCGCCTCCTTCGTGGCTCGCAGTTGCGACAGAAACCCGCCCTTGTCTGATGCCGCCAGCAGGTTCGCTCCAGCCACCTCGGCCAATGTTTTCGNNCCCATATCGGGGCAGTCTAGGTCAATCATCCGACACCACCGGGCGGGTTGCTCGCGGCCTTGACGATGGCGCGGGCGAGGCTGAGCTCGCGCTCCTGGTCGCGGGCCTCTCGCTCGCGCCGGCTGTATGCGATCGCTTCGGCCTCACGCGCCTCACGCTCGGCTTGCCGGCTCTCGATGTCACGCGCCCGGATGAGTTGCATTGCCTCGCGGGCGAGGAGCCACCCGACGGCGTCTCGGACGATCTGCGAGCGGTTGGCTTTCGGGTTGCGATGCCTGACGAGCAGCTCCAGGTCCTCGATCTGCCCGCGCCTCAGCACCACCACGGCGCGGACCCATTCCTCGCGGCGATCGAACTCTTGCTGTGCTTCGCGGTTAGGTGCGCGCCGGTCGATCTCAGCCATCAGGTCCGCGCGAACGGGTTGCCGACCGCATGCTGCTCGCCGTGTTCATCGACGTAGGTGCCCGCCAGTCCTTCGGCGCGTTGCGGGGACGTTTTGTGAGCGTCCCACCGCTTCAGCGCTGCGAACTCGCGCCGCAGCTGCACCAGCTGCTCGATCTCGTAGGCGTCGAGCTCGATCTCCTCCTGGCGCGCCGTTTGCCGGATCGACCAGACGTGCCGGCGTGTGGCGATGGCCGCCCGTGCTTCCTCGCGCATCACAGCCGCCGGCCTGACGAGGTAGCCGCGGGTCTGGCTAGTTCGGTGTCCCCGCCAGCCGATCGGGGGCGCCTGCTCGGCTTTGAGTGCATGCACCAGCTCCTTTTGCAGGTAGAGGAAGACGCCCTTAGCGTCGTGCAGCTCGGTGAGCGCCTGACCGCCGCGCTGCTGACGATGGAACGGTCCGGCTTTCGCGTCGANNAAGCCCGAGAGTCTTCGGCGGGCACGCCCTTGATCAGCAAGTTCAGGTGCAGAGCGCCCCGCTTCTGAAACTCGACGTTGACCGCGTACTCCAGGCCCGGCCAGCGGCGCTTACACGCCCGTCGCAGCTGCTGCAGATGCGAGTAGGTGTCCGGACGTTCGAGGTGCTCGCGAGCGGTGAGCACCAGCCAGAGCGAAGGCGCGTACTCGAGCGCGTCGAGGGTCAGCATCTCCGCCGTTTCGATCACGCCCTGGATCCGGCAGTACTCGCAGAGATTCGTCGCGCGACAGCGACCCTCAACCCAGCCAACTCGACCGCCAGCGCTCCACCGCAGAAGAAGCCCCGCCGGCCACCGCTGGCAGCCTTTTTTCGGCAGAGGGTCCGAAATTCCCTTATTACGATCAAGGGCCGCCTGCGGCGTCCTAAGCGACCCGGACAGCGGATCAAAGACCGACGGCTCCCGATCCAGTACTGCGATCACCGAGGCGCGCCAGACGCATCACGCAGCTTCAGATCCGGGCGCAGCGCAATGTCGCCCCAAAGCGTTCTCGCGAACGCCGGCGGATACCGCTCATCACTGACGACCAGCCGCTGCCGCTGCAGCCGCCAGAGCAC
>PLES01000133.1:27752-39553 GCA_003137075.1 Solirubrobacterales bacterium | reverse complement strand
TGGGTGGGTGCCACTTCGACGCCCGCCGGGTGGCCCAGGCGGCGAACAGCTCGTGGTCGTGGTTTCCGGTGATCAGCACGACCTCGCGGCCCTCGCCCATCCCGGCGACCACGCCTGGCAAGACGCGCGAAGCTGCGGCGAGCGCGTCCCGCATCGGGCGTTGACGCAGCTCGAGCACGTCACCGAGCAGCACCAGGCGGTCAACCTGAGCGGCGGCTGCTGCCAGGGCTTCTCTGGCCGCGTCGTCGTCGAGGCGCGGACGGCCACGGCCCGAGCCGATATGCAGGTCGGAGACGACGAGCGTGCGCAAGTGTCCGTGAGCCTGGGTGTCGGGGTTCGGCCGGCGACGTCAGGCCGAAGCGGCCATAGCCTGGCGGATCTTCTTCGGAAGCATGAAGCGCACGTCCTCCTGGACGACTTCGAGCTCCTGAACGTCCTCGGTCCCGCGGCCACGGAAGAACTGCACAAGACGCTGGACCAGCTCTTCGGGCGCACTGGCGCCAGAGGTGATGCCAACCACGCGCATGCCGTCGAGCCACTCGTCCAGCACCTGGGATTCGTTGTCGATCAGGTGAGACTCGGCACCGTGTTCACGCGCGACCTCGACCAGGCGGTTCGAGTTCGAGGAGTTGCGGCTGCCGATCACCAGCACCAGATCGCAGGCCTGGGCGAGCTGCTTGACCGCCATCTGACGGTTGGTGGTGGCGTAACAGATGTCGTCGGTGCGCGGCCCTGTGATCGAGGGGAAGCGCTCGCGCAGGCGGCCGATGACGGCGAGCGTCTCGTCGACGGAGAGCGTGGTCTGCGAGATGTAGGCCATCTTGCTCGGATCGGCGATCTCAAGCGCGTCGACGTCGGCCTCGTTCTCGACCAGGACGATGTGGTCCGGGGCTTCGCCCATCGTGCCCTCGACCTCTTCGTGGCCCGCGTGGCCGATCATGACGATTGTGTAGTCCTCGGAGGCGAACTTCAGCGCCTCGCGGTGGACCTTGGTGACCAGTGGGCAGGTCGCGTCGATCACGTTGAGACCGCGCTGCTCGGAGTTGGAGTGAACACTCGGCGCGACTCCGTGGGCGGAGAAGACCGCGGTCGCGCCCTCCGGCACCTCGTTCTCGGACTCGACGAACACAGCACCACGCTCACGCAGCTGTTCAACCACGTGCTTGTTGTGGACTATCTCCTTGCGGACGTAGACGGGAGCGCCGTACAGCTCCAATGCGCGCTCGACGGTCTGAACCGCCCGGTCGACGCCGGCGCAGTAACCGCGCGGAGCGGCAAGCAGGATCTTCTCTGGCCAGGTGCTCATCCGCTGCTGATTCTAGTTGCCCAGGATCGCTCGATCGGGTTCGTCCGGCAGGGCGATCGCGATGCTCGAGCGCCGAGCCGCGGCCAGCACCATCAGTCGTTGGCAGTGGCGGCTTCAAGAAGCTCGGCGAACTTCTGCCGCGCCGCTTCGCGGCGCGTTGGAATGTGCTGCGATGGCACCCCGTCCGCAGGGGCCTGGTAACCGTGCAGGATCTGGCGCGCCACCGACGCCCGATGCACCTCATCGGGCCCGTCATAGATCCGCGCGGCACGGGCGTAGCGGTACATCGCCTCGAGCGGCATGTCGGTCGAGTACCCGAGCGAACCGTGGGCCTGCAGCGCCCGGTCAATCACGTCGTGCAGCACGCGGGCGCCGTAGAACTTGATCGTTGCGATCTCCTGGCGGGCCGCCAGCACGCCCTGGGTATCCATCTTCCAGGCGGCGTGCAGCGTCATCAGGCGCGCCGCCTGCAGCTCAGCGGCACTGTCCGCTATCCAGTTCTGGATCGTCTGCTGCTTGGCCAGCACACCGCCGTGAACCTCGCGGTAGAGCGCGCGCTCGCAGAGCATGTCGAAGGCGCGGCCGGCGACTCCGAGCCAGCGCATGCAGTGATGGATCCGCCCCGGATAGAGCCGCTGTTGCGCGATCAAGAAGCCTGCACCCTGTGCCCCGAGCAGCGCCTGCGCGGGAACGCGCACATTCTCATAGGCGATCTCCGCGTGGTTGCCGTAACGCCCGAAGCTCTCCCAGGGGTGCTCCATGGTCGGCACGTCGCGCATGATCGTCACGCCGGGCGTGTCGGCGTCGACGATGAACATCGACGCGCGTTGGTGTGAGCGGGCGTCAGGGTCGGTGACCGCCATGACAATCAGGAAGTCGGCGATCGAGCCGTTGGTCGAGAACCACTTGCGGCCGTTGATCACCCACTCATCGCCGTCCTTGATCGCACTGGTCTCGAGCAGCGTCGGATCGGAGCCGGCGGTGTGCGGCTCGGTCATGCTGAACGCCGAGCGCAGGTCACCGGAGAGCAGTGGGTGCAGGTAGCGGTCCTGCTGCTCCGCCGTCCCCGCCAGCGCGAGGATCTCCGAGTTGCCCGAGTCGGGCGCTGCGTTGCCGAACGCGAACGGCGCGATCGGGCTGGTGCCGAGGATCTCGTGCATGAGGCCGAGCTTGACCTGCCCAAAGCCCTGACCGCCGAGTTCAGGGTCAAGGTGGGCGGCCCAGAGCCCCTGCCGCTTGACCTCCACGCGGAGCGGCTCGATCGCACTCATCAGCCCGTCAAAGTCGAGCTCACCCCAGAGCGTCTCGAGCGGCCAGATCTCGTTCCTGACGAACTGAGCCATCCAGTCAAGCTTCTCCTGGAACTCCGGGTCAGTTGAGAAGTCCCACGCCACCGCGGCAAGCGTACTCTTTCATGGCATCGCGATGGCACAGCAGCACCTCGATCGGCTGACGTCCACCGATGCCAGCTTCTTGCATCAGGAGGGTCGCTGCGCGCACATGCATATCGGCGGCGTGCTGCTGCTCGACGGGCCGCCGCCGACCCAGCAGGAGGTTATGGACCACATCCGCGGCCGCCTGCATCTGATCCCGCGCTACCGCCAGAAGCTGGCGACGCCGCCGCTCGATACCGGACGACCGCTCTGGATCGATGACAACAGCTTCAACCTCGACTACCACGTGCGCAGCATCGCGCTGCCAAGTCCCGGCAGCGAGGCGCAGCTGCTCGAGACCGCCGCGCTGATCGCGTCGCAGCCCCTGGACCGCGACAAGCCTTTGTGGGAGTTCTGGCTGATCGAAGGCATCGAACCGAAGCCGGGCGGCAGTTCTGAGCGGTTCGCGCTGATCTCCAAGAACCATCACGCGCTGGTCGACGGGGTCGCCGGCATGGACCTGGCCGCGGCGCTGTTCGACTTCAGCCCTGAACCGCGGATCGTGGACACCGAGCGACTGGTCGCATGGAAGGCCCGGCCGGAGCCCTCGCCGCTTGACATGGCACTGGCCGGCGCACGCGATGCGCTGGAGAGTGCCGCCGGCCTGACCGCCCGTACGCTCGGCGCCGCGACCCGGCCCGCACACACGGTCGGCGCGCTGCGCGATTCCGCGGAGGGTCTCGCAGAGCTGATGTGGGCTGCGCTCAATCCCGCACCGGAGACGCCGTTGAACGTCCCGATCGGCCCGCACCGTCGGTTCGCGACCGTGCGCCAGGAGCTGGCCGACTACAAGACCGTCAAGGACTGCTTCGGCGGGACCGTCAACGACGTCGTGCTGAGTGTCGTTTCCGGCGCGCTCGGGCGCTGGTTGCGTTCGCGTGGCATCCGCACCGAGGGTGTCGAGATGCGCGCCCTGGTTCCGGTTTCGGTCAGAACCAAGGATGACGAAGGCAGCCTCGGCAACCGGCTGACCGCGATGCGCGGACCGCTGCCCGTCTACATCCGCGATCCGGTGGTGCGGCTCGGCGTCGTCAGCGCGGCGATGGCCGATCTCAAGGAGTCCAAGCAGGCGATCGGCGCGGCCGCGCTCGTGGCGGTCAACGATCGCATGCCACCGACCGTGCTGGCGCAGGCCTCGCGGATCCAGTTCTCCACGCGGCTCTTCAACCTGCTCGTCACCAACGTCCCCGGCCCGCAGGTTCCCCTGTACATCCTCGGGCGCCAGCTTGAAGACATGTTCCCGCTGGCTTTCCTGCCTGAGAACAACGCACTCGCGGTCGCGATCATGTCCTACAACGGCAGGCTGGAATACGGCCTGCTGGGTGACTTCGATGCGCTGCCTGACATCGATGTGATCGCCGACGGGATCGAGCAGTCGTTGCAGGAGCTGCTCGCAATCGCGAAGCGCGGGGTCAACGTCGCCGCCGCTGCGGGACGCCGTAGCCAAGGCCCTGCTGCCGACATGCGCGCCAAGCGATCGTCGCCGCAGGCCCGGCAGGCGCGGCAGGCCCGGCAGGCGCGGCAGGCGCGGCAGGAGCGGGCGACGCGGTCCCAGAACCCCGCCGCGGCAGCGGGTCTCAAAGACGAAAAGACTTAATCGAGATTGGTCGCGAACTTTGCGGGTGCTGGCGCGTATATGAGGCAAGAGCGGAGACCGTCATCCCCTCCGCCCGCGCATACGCCCAGCCTCAGCTCGGCCGCCAGACGCCCCCCTTGTATGGCGGCCTTAGGGCGGATGCCTCGATTGAGCGGGGTCCGATGGATCGGACCCCGCTCAATCTTTAACCTCTTGCGGTGCGGACAGCCGGCTGTGCGCCGGTGCTGAAGCGCTCTCAGAAGCCGAGCGCGAACTTGGCGTCTTCACTCATGCGGTCCGGAGACCACGGGGGCGTGAAAACGAGTTCTGAGTCGACCGAGGAAACGCCCTCGATCTCACCGACAAACTCCTGCATCTGTCCCTCGACCTGTGGGCCGATCGGACAGCCAGGGGTGGTAAGCGTGTATGTGATCTTGACCGCTCCGGAAGCCTCTATCTCGACGCCGTAGATGAGTCCGAGCTCGACAAAATCGAGCCCAAGTTCCGGATCGATGACCTCACGCAGCGCGTCGTTGACCTCTTCAACGGTGATCATTTGCTCGATTTTACGGGCTGATGCATACCGGCCTGAGAATTTGACTTGTGTTTCCGCCATTAACTCGTGTAGGTTGCGCAGATCCTAGAGTTCGCCGACAACCCGCCGGTGCTGATATGCGCTGGTGACGAGGATCGGAGTACCCAGAGCCTTCGTAGGCGTGCACTCGTGCTCGCCTTTCGCGCTCAATCCGATGTCGTTGTCGATCTCAGCGACCTTGACTTTGCCGACACGTCGCTGATGGTCGACCTGGCGATGCTCTCGAATCGCCTGCGTCGCCGTGACCGCAAGCTGCTGCTGCACGGAGCCAAGCCGCAGGTCTGGTACCTGATCGAGCTTGTAGGGCTCCACAGGCTGCCGGGCGTCCGGGTCGACGGCCCGATTTCAGCAGCAGCCTGAACCGGCTCCGCACAAGCGTCTACTAGCCTTCTTAACCAGATGGCTTGGTTTGTCATATTCGTGGTCTGGCCGCTGGCCGAGCTGTTCGTGATCGTCAAGGTCTCGGAGGCGATCGGCTTCCTCTGGATGCTGCTCGCGCTGATCATCAGCTGGCCGCTGGGTTCGCGCATCCTGCGGGCCCAGGGTCGGGCGGCATGGAGGCAGTTCGGCGAGGCGATCCAGGCCGGCAGGCCGCCCGCCAACGAGGCACTCAACGGCGCCCTGGTGCTGACAGGCGGCCTGCTGCTGATGGTGCCCGGGTTCATAACCGACGTGATCGGCCTGCTGCTGCTGATCCCGTTCACGCGCGCCGCGGCTCGAAAGCTCGTCGTACGCCACCATCGCAGCGCCTGGATCGGCCGCGCCGCGAACCTCGGCTCCGGCTTTGGCCGCAATCGGGGAAACTCCGGCAACGGCCCGAGCGCCGGCCAGCAATATGACGCTGACGCGACCGCAGTGGACATCGATAACCCAGAACTCAAACCTTGAGCACACCCACCGTGAAACGAACGACGCCAACAGCACCCCGGCCGATCGCCATCTTCGGTGACGGCGATCTGGGGATCTGGGGCCTGCTGGTCGACGACGAGCAGCCACGCCTGGCGCTTGCGACGCTCGACACAGCACCCGCCGAAGTCAAGTTCGTGCCGGCCACCGTCGACCGTGACGACGACGAGGTCTGGTCGGTCAGCGCCGGGGGCCACAGCCTGCGGTTCGAGAAGGGCGAGGCGACCACGCTCACGCCCGGAGACGGCCTCGGCCTGCAGCCGCTGCGTGTCACCGGCACCGCGGTTCTGGGCGACAAGACGCAAGAGATCGACGTGGCAGGAGTGGTCAGCCAGACCGGCCTTGACGCCGCCGCCGACTCGCTGCGGCTATTCGGCTCCTGGTTCCCCGCCGGACACCAGATCGTGCTGCGGGCGGCACGTCCGCGCGGCGCCAAGGGGCAAGACCGGGATCTGATCGACGTGATCGCCCTGGGTGAGAACGAGGCGCTCGTCTTCGACCCGCGGCTCTCCACCACCTACGACTCCGACTCGGCGCCCCGCCAAGCCGGGATCGAGTTGTGGATCGGAGCCGACGATGAGGCAGACCAGTACCCGCGCAGGGTTTCGGGCGTTGCGAGCGGCTCATCGATCGCCGAGACAAGCGGCGGCGCCAAGCTCAGCGCTCACGCGCTGCATTGCCTCAGCAGAGGCGAGGCCGGAGTTGGCGTTTACCTGCTGCTCCGCGCCGCCTGACGCCAGCGCAGTTGTCGGGCCTGGTCCCCCGCGCGGCAGGTTAGTTTTCGCTGCCGAGCCGGTCCCAGCAGTACAGCTCGAGGCATTCGCCGGCCAGCTGTACGCAGCGCTCTTCAGAGAGCCACGGGAGCACCGTGTCCAACGCCTCTTCCTCACCGACGCCGGCCTCGAAGGCCTCTTCGCCACGGAAGCCGGCGGCGATCCGCAGCGCTTCGCGCCGGTTCTCGCCGAGGGTCGGAAAGACGTTGACCAGGAACTCTTTGTTGGGCAGCGGATGGCCAACCTCAAGCGAAGCGTGCCATGCGGCCAGCATCGAGAGATCGTGTTCGTCGAGGTCGGCGACGGCCTTTGAGTAATGCGACAGCAGGTCTGGTTCGGGAATCTCATCAACCCAAGCACCCACAACTTCACCGAGTATCTGTCGACGCGCTTCACGCCCGACAGAGTCGGCGATCACTCGAATAGCGTCCTGCGGTTCGATGAAGCAAAGTGACATAAGGGCTCCAGCGTCGGCGACGGTTGGACGCTCTGCAATGTAGGCAGTGGCTCGGACGGACGTGCAGGAGTTAGCGACTCCGTGCAGAAGGCGCCGGGCAGCGCGGCACCCACAGCGCCGCTAGAGCCCGAGGGCCTTTTGGGCCTGGGCCAATACTTCGGCATCGACCTCGGTGTCGAGCGCCAGCCCGGCGCCGGTGCGCTTGCCGGAGCCCCAGTTGTGCAAGGCGAGGTCAAATGCTTCCAGCGGCGCCTCGCAGACCGCGGCCAGATCAGCCGCACGGCGCGCAAGCAGCAGCGGATCACCGATTCCGAGCGCCCGCTTGGCGGCCCAGGTCGCCTCGTTCTCGCCGCTCAGCGCCAGCGTGCCGCCACGCAACTCGTAGACGCCGGAGCGGCCCAACAGCACCAGCAGCTCGTAACGTGCGTCGCGCGTCAGGCCCGGCAGTGCGAGCCGTTCGTAAACCCGCTCGAAGCGGCGCTCCGGGGCCCAGGCCGGCTCGCCGGCGAAGGCCGCCGCCTGCGAGCCTGCGCGTTGCGCCCAGGCGCGGTAAGCAGCCAGGGTCGCTGCGCTGCGCTCGGGGTCCAATGCGCCGCGTGGGCCGGCCTCGACACCTTCCCAGTTTGGGTCATCGCCCGATGCCCAAGTCGTGCGAGCCGCCTCGATCGACGCGAACGGCTGCTCAGAGTCGTCGGGACCGATGTAAGCAATCAGGAACGCGAGCCAGCTGCGCTCCTCAATGTCGGTCGCAGTGTCGGCGAGCGCCAGCCAGGGACGNNCCCCCCCCAGCCAGGGACCGGCCGACGCGGTCTCGATCGCGGTCAGACGCCGCGCGGCGAAAGCGATTTCCTGCGCCAGGCGCTCGGCGTCCTCGCTCGAACGCAGGCCCGGCACCAGGCTCGAGTGGAAGCCGTCGTCGGCACCACGGCTGAGCCGCCGCACGCGCACATCCCTGCTCGGGCCGCGTGTGCCCGCCGGCTTCGGCGCACGGGCACCGCGAGAGCCGGCCGGCGACCCTGCGTGGTCGTCGTCATCGTGATGCGTGCGCTCGCGCGTGCTGGCTCCGCCGGAGACGATCGGGCGCACCGCCAGGTTCTGCTCCCGCGAGCAAATGGTGCAGTTTTGGATCAGGTGGTTGTGGCGGCAGAAACTCGGCACTGCTCTCCATCCTTGCACGCCCGGCGTCACTTAAGCCCGCCCAGGCATCCGACCACTACAACTCCACCATCCGTCGCCTTCGTTTTCAGGCGTTGCAGCGGCCGCGCTCGCAGGCCGTAAACAGCAGCGGCTTCAAGCGCAGACGCACGCGCAGTGGGCTTCTGGTGCCTCGAAGCGCAAAGTCGGACAGCACCGAGAGCCGGGCCAGGACCCACGGCTCGGGCCCCGCCCGGCAGCCGGGCCGGGCCGCAGGCCGCGCCTGCCACCGGCCGGCCGGAAAAAGTACTGGGAGGCCCAGATCCATCTGGGCCTCCCAGTTAGCCAGGGAAGTGGGGGCGCAGTTCCCTGGCTGACATGGGCGAGTTGCTCCCACCCAAGATCACGGTAATAACGCTACTCCGGATGTCCCCCTAACTCCGAAGAAGTCCCTAAGAGCAGGGACCCTGCAAACATTACTCGTTTTGCGATCGGCGACAGAGAGTTTTTCGCCGATGCGGCAAGGCGCCCGGGCTACGGCCACGCGAGCAGCGGCGACGCCTAGCAAACGCTTGGTTCGCAGCCGTGCACACCGGCAGCCGCGCCCTTAACGAGGCGGGGCCTGGAACCACCGAGACCTCAGGTCGCGCGGGTGCCGGGACCGCTGAAGAATTCGTCACCGGGACGCACCGTGCCGGCGGCTTCAGCCTCGTGCCGGAGGGTCCGATCAGGCTCGCCGCTCCAGGCACCGATCGCAAGCAGCTCACGGTCCTGATCCATCGGCGTACCGCCGAGCCACTTGTTGACGACCCGCGCGCACATGCGCCCCTCGGCGATCGCGGTCACGACCAGCGACTGACCGATGCGCGCATCCCCACAGGCGAAGACGCCGTCGAAGGCGCCGCCATTGGAGGTTTTGAAAGTCCGCTCGGTGCTGATGTTTCCGCGGTTGTCGAGCAGCAGGCCGAGGTCGGCGACGACGCCGTCATGCTCGGGATGCTCAAAGCCGATCGCGATCAGCACCAGATCGGCCTCGAGTACGAACTCGCTGCCGGGAACCGGTGTCAGATCACGTGAGGAGGCGCCGGTGACCTGGCGTGCGTAGACGTGAGTCACGTGCCCGTTCTCACCCTTGAAGGCGGTCACCTCGGTACCCCAACGGCGCTTGCCGCCCTCATCCAGCGCGTAGGTGCTGAGCGTGCGCTTGGGCGGCAGCGGCCACGGATGACGCGGGTCTGACTCGCTCAGCGCCTGGTAGACGTCGAGGATCACCGCACTTGCCGCACCCTCGCGGTGGGCGTTGGAGATGCAGTCCATGCCGGTGTCGCCACCGCCGATCACGATCACCTTCTTGCCGGCGGCGCTGATCACCTTCTCGGGATCTGTGGCGCGAGACGCACGGCCCTCATGCTCGGCGACCCAGCGGTTGCGCTGGTAGAGGTAATCCATCGCGAAGTGCACGCCGGCCTGTTCGCGCCCGAGCACCGGCATGTCACGCGAGACGCGCGAGCCGATCGCGAGCACGATCGCGTCGTGACGCCCGCGCAGCTCATCTATTGAGATCTTGGTTCCGACCTCGGCGTCGTACACGAACTCGATGCCCTCTTCCGCCAGGATCGCGACACGGCGGTCGATCACCTGCTTCTCGAGCTTCGCGTCCGGCACCCCGAAGCGCATCAGCCCGCCGGGGCCCTCGTCGCGCTCGTAGACGGTGACCTGGTGGCCGCAGCGGTTGAGCTCAGCCGCAACCGCCAACCCGGCCGGTCCGGAGCCGACGACGGCGACCGTCTTGCCGGAGCGCCGGCTCGGCGGCTCGGCGACAACCCAGCCCTCATCGAAGGCCCGCTCGGCGATCGCCATCTCAATCTGCTCGATCGTGACCGACTCATCGTTGATCGCCAGCACGCAGGCCGACTCGCAGGGAGCCGGGCAGATGCGGCCGGTGAACTCCGGGAAGTTGTTGGTCGCGTGCAACTGATCCGCGGCTTCACGCCACTTACCGCGGTAGACGAGATCGTTCCAGTCGGGGATCAGGTTGCCAAGGGGGCAACCTTCGTGACAGAAGGCGACACCGCAGTCCATGCAGCGCGCGCCCTGGCGCTGGAGCTCCTCCTCGGGCGGTAGCGAGAAGTACTGCTTGTAGTCCGCGACGCGCTGCGCTGGGTCTCGCTTCTCAAAGCCGACGCGATGGATCTTCAGGAACGCTCCGAGTTCACCCATTAGCTAAACCCCCACCGTGGCAATTGCCTTCTTGTAGTCACGTGGCATCACCTTGATGAAGCGGTCACGGGCGCCGCGCTCCCACTGCGAGAGCAGGTTGCGAGCTACCAGCGAGCCGGTGCGTTGCGCGTGCTCAGCGATCAACGCGCGCAGCTCAGCGTCGTCCTCGTCGGTGACGGGATCGAGGTCCACCAGTTCTGTGTTGCAGCGATGATCGAAGCGGTGATCGACGTCCAATACGTAGGCGATGCCGCCGCTCATGCCGGCGGCGAAGTTGCGCCCGGTCGGCCCCAGCACGACCACGCGACCACCGGTCATGTACTCGCAGCCGTGATCCCCGACGCCCTCGACCACGGCGCTCGCGCCGGAGTTGCGAACCGCGAACCGCTCACCGGCGAGCCCACGGAAGAAGGCCCGGCCGGAGGTGGCGCCGTAGAGCACGGTGTTGCCGACGATCATGTTTTCCTCAGCCCGGAACAGCGCGGTCTCCGGCGGGCGCACGGCGATGATCCCGCCGGACAGGCCCTTGCCGGCGTAATCATTGGTCTCACCACGCAGCGCGAGCGTCACGCCGGGCGCGAGCCAGGCCCCGAAGCTCTGCCCGGCGGAGCCGGTCAGAGCGATCTCAATCGTGCCCTCGGGCAGTCCCTGGTAGCCGAACCTGCGGGCGATCTCACCGGAGAGGATGCCGCCGACGGTGCGGTTGACGTTGCGCAGCGTGATCGGACCGAGCTTCACGGGCTCGCTGTTCTCGAGCGCCGGCGTGCAGTGACGCACGAGCGCCCAGTCGAGCGCGTCCTCGAGCACCGGGTCAGGGCCACGGGTCTGACGGCGAGCGACGCCGGCGGGCACGTCAGGCGAGGTCAGGACCATCGAGAGGTCGACCTTCTGGGCCTTCCAGTGGTTGATCGCATCGTCCATCTCGAGCAGCTCGGTACGGCCGATCAGGTCCTCAAAGCGGCGAACACCGAGCGCCGCCATCAGCCGCCTGGCCTCTTCCGCCACGTTCATCAGGTAGTTGACGACATGGTCGGGGGTGCCCTCGAAGCGCGCGCGTAGCAGCGGGTCCTGGGTGGCGACGCCAACCGGGCAGGTGTTGAGGTGGCAGACGCGCATCATGATGCAGCCCATCGCGATCAGCGGCGCCGTCGAGAAGCCGAACTCATCGGCGCCGAGCAGCGCCGCGATGATCACGTCACGGCCGGTCTTCATTTGACCGTCGACCTCGACCACGATGCGACTGCGCAGGTCGTTCAGCACAAGCGTCTGCTGAGTCTCGGCCAGCCCGATCTCCCAGGGGATACCGGCGCCGTGGATCGAGGACTGTGGCGAAGCTCCGGTGCCGCCCTCTCCGCCTGAAATCGTGACGTGGTCGGCGTTGGCCTTGGCGACGCCGGCGGC
>PLES01000133.1:0-27724 GCA_003137075.1 Solirubrobacterales bacterium | reverse complement strand
CCCTGCGCCATCTTGATCTGCAACTGGTCAGCGTTGACCAGATAGTGGATCGTCACACCGAAGCGCCCCGAGGCGATCTGCTTGATCGCCGAACGACGCGAGTCGCCGTTGGCGTCGGGCGTGAACCGCTCGGGGTCCTCCCCGCCCTCGCCGGTGTTCGACTTCGCGCCGAGCCGGTTCATCGCGATCGCGAGCGTCTCATGCGCCTCGCGGCTGAGCGCGCCCAGCGACATCGCGCCGCTCGTGAAGCGCTTGACGATCTGGGTGGCCGGCTCGACCTGCTCGAGCGGAATCGGCTCGGGCAGCGTCTGAAGCTTCATCAGGCCGCGTAGCGCGCCCTTGCGGACCGCCTCGTCGTTGGCGAGCTTGGCGAACTCCTCGTAGGTCGTCCAGCCGTCGCCATTGGTCTTGCGCACCGAATGCTGCAGCTTGGAGATCGTGTCCGGGTTCCAGTTGTGGATCTCACCGTCACGGCGCCACTGCAGGACACCGCCGACCGGCAGCAGGTCACGATCGGTACGCGGGTAGGCACGGTAGTGGCGCTCGAGCGCCTCCTTGGCGAGCTCCTCAAGCCCGATCCCGCCGATGCGTGAGGCGGTACCGGTGAAGTGCTTGTCGATCAGCTCACGGTCGAGGCCGACGGCCTCGAAGATCTGGGCGCCGCAATAAGACTGGATCGTCGAGATGCCCATCTTTGAGATGGTCTTCATCAGGCCCTTGCCGATCGCTTTGACGATCCGCTGCTCGGCCTCGTCGCGATCGAGATCGACCGGCAGCAGCGCACGGTCAGCGAGCTCGTCGAGCGACTCGAACATCAGATAAGGGTTGATCGCCGAGGCGCCGAAACCGATCAGCGTGGCCATGTCGTGAATCTGGCGTGGCTCGCCAGATTCGATCACCAAGCCGGTGCTGAGACGCGTGCCCTTGCGCACGAGGTGCTGGTGCACCGCCGCGACCGCAAGCAGTGACGGCATCGCGACGCGCTCGGCGCCGAGGTTGCGGTCGGAGAGGATCAGGATGTTGGCGTCGTGCTCGACATAGCGCGCGGCCTCCTCGCAGAGCGCGGTCAGGCGTGCCTCCATGCCGGCGACCCCACGCTCGATCGGCCAGGTGA
Organism: Solirubrobacterales bacterium; assembly: GCA_003137075.1. GTDB lineage: Bacteria > Actinomycetota > Thermoleophilia > Solirubrobacterales > Solirubrobacteraceae > Palsa-465. Next base: position 26,610 of record PLES01000133.1, on the reverse strand, counting down.
TGTCAAGCGTCGCCGCGTCAAAAACCTCGTGCGAGACCTGCCGCAGCTTCTCGAGCTCGTGGTTGCGCAGGATCGGCTGATCCATGACCAGCTGGTGGGCCTGCTCGGGGTCTTCGGTGAGCAGGTTGCGCTCGCGGCCGACGCCGACCTGCAAGCTCATCACCACGGCCTCGCGAATCGGATCGATCGGCGGGTTGGTGACCTGCGCAAAGAGCTGCTTGAAGTAGGAGAAGAGCGCCGGCTGACGGTCCGAGAGCACCGCGAGCGCCACGTCGTTACCCATCGAGACGACCGGCTCTTCAGCCTTGGTCGCCATCGGCGCGATCACGAGCTTGAGGTCCTCCTGCGAGTAGCCGAAAGCGAGCTGCTTGGAACGCAGGCGCTCGATCCGCGGGGTCAGCGGCTGACGGTCGGGCAGGTCGTCGATGTGCACCACCGAGTCGCTGTACCACTCGCCGTACGGCTGCTGACCGGCGACGCGGCGCTTGACCTGCTCGTCCTCGATGATCCTGCCCTCCTCGAGGTCAAGCAGGAACATCTTGCCCGGCTGCAGCCGGCCCTTGCGCTGGATGTGCTCGGGAGCGACGCTGAGCACGCCGGTCTCCGAGGCGAGCACCACGTAACCCTCGGTGTCCTGGATCCAGCGGCCGGGGCGCAGGCCGTTGCGGTCGAGCGTGGCGCCGGCGATCTTGCCGTCGGTGAAGACGACCGCCGCGGGACCGTCCCACGGCTCGATCAGACATGAGTGGAAGTCATAGAAGCCCTTGACGTCCGGGTCGAGGTCCTTGCGTGTGCGGTATGCCTCGGGGATCATCATCATCATCGCGTGCGGGATCGAACGCCCGCTCAGCACCAACAGCTCGAGCAGGTTGTCGAGCGTTGCCGAGTCCGAGCCGTCCGGCTGGATCACCGGCATCAGCTTCTGAAGGTCGTCACCGAAGAGCTCCGAGGCGAGCTGCGACTCGCGCGCCCGCATCCAGTTGATGTTGCCTCGCAGCGTGTTGATCTCACCGTTGTGGGCCAGCATCCGGTACGGGTGGGCGAGGTGCCAGCTGGGGAACGTGTTGGTCGAGAAGCGCGAGTGCACGAGCGCGAGCCGTGAGGCCACGCGCGGGTCGCGCAGGTCGGTGAAGTAGCGCGGCAGCTGCGGCGCCGTGAGCATGCCCTTGTAGACGATCGTGCGCGAGGAGAAGCTCGGCAGCGCGATCGCGGTGCCGGCTTCACGCTCGATCAAGCGCCGGATCACGTAGAGCTTACGCTCGAAGTGCTGCTGATCGACGATCTCGGCGGAGGCCTCGATCAGCACCTGGCGGATCTCAGGCTGCGATACCCGTGCTGTGTTGCCGCAGTAGCGATCATCGACGGGAACGTCGCGCCACCAGATCACGCGCTGACCCTCGCTCGTGACGGTCGCGTCGATCATCTGCTCGATCGCGGCGCGCTGCTCGGGGTCGGTCGGCAGGAAGCAGACGCCGACGCCGTAACGGCCGGGCGGCGGCAGCTCGACACCGGCGGCAACGCCGCGGAAGAACGCGTCCGGGATCTGCAGCAGGATTCCCGCGCCGTCGCCCGTGGTCGGGTCGGCCCCGGCGGCACCGCGGTGCTCAAGGTTGGCGAGGGCCTCGAGACCCTTCTCAACCACGGCGTGCGTCGCCTCGCCCCAGAGCTTGGCGACCAGCGCGACACCACAGGCGTCGTGCTCGTTTCTGGGGTCGTAGAGGCCGCTAGGCCCGTTTGTGGCGGGTGCGTTCGTCATAGATAGAGCCCTTATGGGGGAGTCGGGGCCAGGCGGTACTACGGATACTGCGAAGAGGGGGTGAACCGAAAAGAATACGGGTAATCCGATCAAGTTGTGAATCGGCCAGCCCAGCCGCCGTCGGGCGTAGGATCGCGCGCCATGGCAAGCCCCCACGATCGGCGCTCCGAGAACCTCACAAGTAGCGCCCGCAGGGCGTTAAACCAGCAGATGGATCAAGCCACGGAGCTACCGCCATTCCAGATGCTGCTCGACACCTACGCGGTAGATGTGCACCGCTTCCTGATCGCCTCGGTCGGCCGCGAAGCCGCCGACGATTGCTACCAGGAGACCTGGGTATCAGCCCTGCGCGCCTATCCCCGCCTGCGCAACGCGGCGAACCTGCGTGGCTGGCTTTTGACCATCGCCCACCGCAAGGCGGTCGACCACGGGCGTACGCGGCAGCGGGCTGCCTGGCCCACTGCCGAGCCACCGGAGCTCCCCAGCCCGGATCTGCCCGTCGAGACGCTCGCCAACTCGGTCTGGCCGGCGGTCGCACAACTACCGGCCAAGCAGCGGCAGGCGGTGGCACTGCGCTACGCCCTGGACGCCGGCTACGCGACCATCGCGGCAACGATGGGCACCACCGAGCAGGCCGCGCGCCGCAACGTACACGAGGGCCTGAAGCGACTGCGCCAGGAGTACGACCGTGACTGACCGGCCCGATCTGAGCGCCGCCTTCGAGGCTTCCGGCCTGCTCGATGTCGCTTACACGCTGGAGGACTCGCCGGTCGGCCTGCTGCTGCTCGCGGCGACCCCGCGAGGGCTCGCGCGGGTCGCCTACCTCGAGCCTGGCGATGGCCCGGGAGAGGTCGGTGAGGACGCGGTCCTCACCGACCTCTCCCGGCGGATCTCACCCCGCGTCCTGCGCGCCCCGGCTCGACTCGACGCGACCCGGCGCGAGCTGGAGCAGTTCTTCGACGGCCGCCTCACGAGCTTCGAAGTGCCGATCGACTGGCGGCTCACGCGCCCGGGGTTCACGCGGGCGGTGCTGCGCGCGACCAACCGGATCCCGTTCGGCGAGACCAGCAGCTACAAGGGCGTGGCGACCGCTGCCGGCAGCCCGAACGCCTTCCGCGCCGCCGGCAGCGCGCTGGGATCGAACCCGCTGCCGATCGTCGTGCCCTGCCACCGGGTGCTGCACGCCGGCGGCGGCTTGGGTGGCTACACCGGTGGGCTCGACCGTAAGAAGGTCCTGTTAACTGTGGAGGGGCATCAGCTTCGCTGATGCCCCTCCAGTTGCCCCCGCTGGTCCGTGCGGTGAAGTTTTAAGCGCCGGCGCTAGCTCGACAGGCCACGGTCGATCTGGCGCGGCGCCGCGCTGCGATTCACGATCGACGGGCGTCCCGGAGTGGAGAGACGCGGGGACGCCCGCCGATCCTGGTTTTCGGCGTCCCTGCCGGTCCCGACATCCTTGCCGGTCGCGGCATCCCTGCCGGCGACGTTCGAACCACGCGACATCGATCCACCGAGAGCGTTGACGGGGTCGGGTGTGGCGCGCGCCCCCTGCTCCACACCCGACGTCCGCGCTGGTTCGCTGCTCGGAAGCACCAGGAACGTCGTCGCAAAAGGCATCATGCCTCCAGTCGAGAGCGCTCCAGCGGTAGTCATACCTGCGTCCGAGTAGTTCATCCTGATGGCAACCTGCCAGGCCGCCGCGGGTTCCGCATCAGGTGCCCCCCCTTAACTTTTGTAAAACCGGGGGTTTTGACCCCCGGATGGGGGGGTCTGAGCTACCGAATCACGCCGAAATGCTGGCGCCAGCGAGGTTCAGTCGGCTACGACCGCAAGCCGCTCGGTGAGCTGCTCACGCGCTTGTTGACCGCTCAGATCGAGCTTCTGGTAGATGTGAGCCAGGTGCGTGCCAACGGTCTTCGTGGTCACGAACAGCGCCTGTGCGATCTCACGGTTGGGCAGGCCGGCGGCGGCCAGTTCCGCCACCCGGCGCTCCGACGGAGTCAGGGCCTCGGGCCCGCTCAGCGCATCGCGGCGGGGGTGCGCCCCGCTTGCCAACAGCTCATGGTGGGCTGCCTGAGCCAGCGGCTCGGCGCCGCAGCGGCGCGCAAGCGCAGCCGCCTCGCGCAACGGCTCACGCGCAGCGGCGCGCTGGCCGGCGCGGCGCAGCGCGGCGCCGTAGTCGACGAGCGTGTGCGCAAGCTCGAGCCGTGCCGGAGAGGCCCGCAGCACCTCGATCGATTGCTCGAAGTCGCGAAGCCCACCTTCACCTCCGACGACGCGAGCGCGGGCGCGCAGCGCCATACCGATGCCGCGTGCCTGGCCGAGCTCCTGGGCGCGGCTCACAGCACCCTGCGCCATTTCCAGCGCGCGCTCCGGATCGGTTGCGGCGAGCGCAATCGCCAAGGTTGGTCGCCACGGCACGAAGCTCGGGTTGTTGACGATCACGTTCTGGCCGGCCAACTCGAGGTCAGCGATTCCGCGCTCGCGATCACCGAGTGCCAGACGCACGCGTCCGCGCGCAACCAGCGCGTGCAGCGCGGCTGAGGTACCGAGCGCCGGTTCGAGCGGGATGCCCTCGACCATTGCGGCCGCCTCCTCGAGTGCGCCCTGCTCACGCAGCGCGTCGGCGAGGCACGCCAACAGCCAGATCCGTACCCAGCCGGCGTCGACGCTCTTGGCAACCGCCAGTGCCGACTGAGCGTCGGCGACGGCGCGATCGAGTTCGCCGCGCCGCACCCACATCAGCGACCCCCAGGCGAGGTCCACGAGATGCGAGAGGATCGATCCGCGTGAGCGGGCATCGGCCCGCACATCGGCCAGCAACGCTTCGGCCCCCTCGACCTCGTCGGTAAGCACCAGCACGATCGCGGCGTAGACGACGATCGGAGAGCCACCGGTGTGGTCGGCGACGAAGCGCCCGCCATCCAGGCCCTCACTGAGCCGCCCGAGCCAGTTACCACCGGCGACACCGAGCTGCGCCGCCCAGCAAGCTTCGAAGATCTTGAGGCCGCGCCCGGCCGGCCCGGAAACGTCGGCGAGCTCATGGATCGCCGCGAGCTGGGGCGCGACCTGCGACACCAGTCGCACGTCGACCGATGCGGTCGCCAGACGCAACGTCTCGATCGGCGCTCTGAGTGACGGCGGCGCGTCGCCGCCGAGCTCAGCGAGCGTGCTGGTCAACATCTCATAGGCCTGAACCGGGCGCCCCTTACTCCAGACCAGCAGATCACCGAGCGCGCAGGCGAGCACCGTGCGCGCTGCCGGCTGTTGGGTCATCGCCAGGGCCTGACTGAGGTGGTCGGCTGCGGCCGGGTCCCCGGCGAGCACTTCCGCCTGACCGAGATCACCGAGCAGAGCCGCACGGTCCTCCGGCCTTGGCGGCTCCTCCAGGGCACGCGCCAGCAGCAGCACCGCGCCGCCCGCATCGCCGTGCAGCAGCGCCTCTTCGGCGGCGCCGCGTAGCAGCCGCACCACCTCGGGTTCGCCTGCGGGGGACGCTCTCAAAAGGTGCGCGCCGACCGCCGCATTGCCTGGGCCCGCATCGGCCAGCAGCAGCGCCGCGCGCCGGTGATCGGTCGCCCGTTGGGCAGGCGGGATCTGCTCATAGACCGAGCGACGCAGCAGCGGGTGCACGAACAGCAACGGCTCGGCCGAGAGGATCTCGGCGGCAACCAGCGCGTCAGCTGCCTTGGCCGCAGACTCGGCGTCGAGCCGGGCGAGTTCGGCCGCCTGCAGCAGCGACGCGTTTTCGAGCACGGCGACGGCACGCGCAAGTGCGGTGGCCTCGTCACCGAGCCGGCCGAGCCGCGCCAGCACGGCCCGTTCGACTGAATCGGGGCTGACGCCCTCGACGGACGCGGCGTTGGCGGCGCTTGGCGGCAACCCCTCGGCCTCCAGCTGGGTGAGCAGCTCGCCCAGCAGAAATGGGTTGCCGGCACTGGCGCGCGCACAGGCTGCGCAGAACTCGGGGGCCGCAGGTTCACCGAGCCGGGTCTTGACGACCGTTGTGATCGCCGCGTCGCTGAGCGCCGCGGGCTGGATCACGGTTACGTCCGGCTCGCTGCTGACGCTCGTCAGTAGGTCGCGGTCGGTCGCTGGATCGCCGGTGCGGATCGCCAGCACCAGCAGCACCGGTAGCTCTGAGCAGCGCGCCGCCATGTAGGCGATGTAGCGCAGCGACGGCTCGTCCGCGTAGTGCGCGTCGTCCAGCACGATCATCAGCGGAGCGGTCTCCGCGAGGTTGGCGGTGAGCCAGTAGAGCCCGTGGACAAGCGTGAAACTCAGGTCGGGTGGTGGATGCACACCTGCGTCCGGGGGCTCGCCCCGGCGGCGGTCAAGCCCGAGCAGTGAGCGAGCGAGGCCCGCGGCCCCGGAGAGCACGTCGTGTTTGTGGTTGGTTCCCAGGCGCGCGAGCGGTGCTTCCAGCAGCTGCCGCGCGACGCCAAAACCGAACTCGCGCTCGAGCTCGAGGCCGCGTGCAGCCAGCAGTTCCATGCCCGCTGCGGCGCCCTCCAGACGGGCCTGCCGCATCAGCGCCGTCTTGCCGATCCCGGCCGGACCCTCGATTACAAGCAGCTGGCCCGTACCGGCGCGGGCACGCGCAATCGCGTCACGGAGTTTGCCGAGCTCGGCGGCTCGTTCCAGCAGACCATCTGCAACCAACTGCATGTGGTGCGAAAGCTCCTAGATAGGGACACCGGAATGTAGATAAAGGCGGCGCTTAGTGCGTTACGGTTTTGATAAAGATTTCAAGTGACTCGCGCCAGCCCTGGCTCGGCTTCGGTTTCCTCAAACGTCCACGAGCAGACCCCGCCCCGCGCCGGGCAGCCGAAGCAGGTCCGGCGGTCAGGGCTCCGTGTCACCGCGAAGTCGCCGGCGAGCGGACCGGCGACCCTCCGAGCCAGGTCTGCTTCAAGGGTGGGCAGGTCGGCGACCGTGTAGATCGCTGCGACCGGCTCTTCCGGACGCTCCAGGAAGACATGGAGGACCTCGACGCCGGGGACGCCGAGTTTGAGCGCGGCGAGCGCGTAGATGGTCCGCTGAATGCCGTAGTTCTCGGCCGTGATCTGAGTCGCGCTGCGGTCGCCGAGACGGTCGCTCTTGTAGTCCACGACCAGGGCGGCACCGGTGCGCGGGTCGCGCGCCAGGACGTCGAAGGTGCCGGTGATCATGATCTCCTGGAAGCTGAACGCGAAATGCTGCTCGCGGCGCAGGTCACCAAGTGAGGCGAGCCGGCGGAAGGTTGAGCTGTTCGCGAACTGAGCGATCAGCGGACGCACGTCGGGCGGCATCCCGAGCGGGATGCTGGGGCCGCGAAAATCGAGCTCCGCGAGGATCTTGTGGATCTCGGTGCCGCGCGCCGCTGCCCGCGCCGGGACCGGCGTCGGCGGGGCTGGGAACCCGAGCACGTGCTCCACGTAGTAGCGATAGCCGCAGCGCTCGTACGCCGACAACGACGTGTAGCTGAGCGTGCGCAGGCGTGAGCGTTGGGGTGCCGGCGCACGTGCCAGGACCGGCGTCACGTCGAACAGCAACTGCTCGGTGTCGGGGCCGGCGGGCTCGCTCAGCTGTTCGGGTGGTTCGAGCGACGGCACGCGCGAGATCAGCGTGAGCTTCACGCCGACATCGGTGACGAACGGTGGCGCACCGGCCTGCGCGCCGACGGCGCCGGCGACGACCGTGGCGACCTCGGCCCGCGCGCCGATGTCTGCGACGAAGGCCGAACCGACCCAGCCGATCGGAGCGGAGCGATTGCCCTCATCCCAGTCGTTGAAGGTCGCGGCCCCGGAAACGATCAGGCGCTCCTTGGCGCGTGTCATCGCGACGTAAAAGAGCCGTCGTTCCTCAGCGGCCTCGAGCTCGCGCTGCTCGGTCCGCAGCTGGTCGTACCAGAGGGCGTTGATGCGGGCCCCGCTGCCCGGGCGCTTGATCTGCAGGCCGATGCGGCGATCGTCACGACCGATGCGGATCAGTCCGGCCCCGTTGTTCGTCTGCTGGCGGCCGAGGTCGGCGACGCAGACGACCGGGAACTCAAGCCCCTTGGAGCGGTGGATCGTCATCAGCCTGACGGCATCGAGCGACTCGCCCTCAACCGGGGCCTCGCTCTCGCGCGGGCCATCGTCGCCGGCACGGGCCCTGACCAGCCGCAGGAAGCCCGCGAGGTCGGCGCCGTTCGTGGTTTCCCATTCGCGCGCGAGCCGCATCAGCTTGCGCACGTTCGCGAGCCGCCGGCGCCCGCCCGGGAGTCCAACCACGGTGAGGTCGTAGCCGCTGAACTCGAGCGCTCGCTCAAGCAGCGCCTGCGCCCCGTAGCGGGCGGCGATCCGGCGCTCGGGCAGGAACCACGCCTCGAAGCGCTCCAGAAGCGTGCGATCGGCGCTCGTGAGCTCCGCACGCGCACCGGCGGCGACCAGCACCAGGCCGTCGAGCGAGAGCCCGCAGATCGGTGAGAGCAGCGTCGTGTGCCAGGCCTCGCGGTCCAGCGGGTTGGCGAGCGCTCGCAGGTAGGCGACCAGCTGGACGACCTGCGACTGCTCCCAATAGCCGCGCCCGCCGATCACGTAGGTCGGTAGTCCTGCTTCGGCCAGGGCGCGGTCGTAGACCTGGATGTCGGTCGTGGCGCGCATCAGCACCACGACCTCACCCGCTGTTGCGACGCCATCTGCCACCAGCTCGGCCACTCGCGCGGCCAGCGCCCGCGCCTCCGCGAGCCGCCAGATCGTTGAGCTGCCCGCAGCCGCCAGCAGTTCGGGGTCGTCGCTGGCCATCACGGCGTCCTTGTCAACGATCATCAGCTCGACCAGTGGCTCCTGCAGCGTCCTGATCGCACTCTGCTCCTGGGGACTCGGCAGCAGCGGGCGGAAATCCTCGCCGAGCGCCCAGCCGAAGGCCGCGTTGATGGCGCTGAGGATCTCAGCGCGGGAGCGGAAGTTGGTCTGCAGCGATGCCCGCGCGCCGATCTGAGCGAGCTTCTGGCCGCGCTGTTCAAAGAGCTCAACGTCGGCATGGCGAAACCCGTAGATCGACTGCTGAGCGTCTCCGACCATGAACAGGTCAACCCCGGCGATCAGGTCGATCAACTCAAGCTGCACGCGGTTGGTGTCCTGCATCTCGTCGACCATCACGCGGGCGAAGCGCTCGCGGTAACGACGGCCGATGTCCTTGCGCTTGAGCACCTCGCGCGCCATCAGCTCGAGATCTTCGAAGTCAAGGCCGGAACGCTCGCGCTTGAGCTGCGCGTAGCGTTCGCCGTACGCCTGCAGCAACACGTCGAGCGTGTCCAGCATCGCCAGCGCGTGGTCCTGAGCCGCGAGCACTCGCAGCTCCTCGAGCGTCGTGCGGTACTCAGCGCAGATCTCGGTACGCAAGGCGTTGGCGGTGCCGCCCGGCAGTTTGATCCGGTCGAGCTCGCCTGGCCAGGGAACGCCGCCGGCCAGCACGCGGCGGACCCGATCCATCGCCGCGATCGCCTGCCGCACCTGCTTGCCGGGCTCGGGTACTGCGTCGAGTTCACGGCTGACGGCCGCGGCGAGCTCCAGCAGTTCCGCCCGGCAGCGTTCGGCTGAGCGGGCGCCGGTGAGGCGGGCGTGGTCGACCTGGGCGCTGGTCGGCAGCTGGGGACGCAGCTGCCCACGAGCGCGCAACTCGTCATAGGTATCGGTGATCGCTGAGCGCAGCGCTCGCGGCCCGTAAGCCGCGATCAGATCAGCGCCCTCGTCGATCCGGGCCAGGTCGGTCAGGGCGCCGTCGAGTGCGGCGCTCTGCAGCTCCATGGCCTCGTGTTCGTCGAGCACGGTGAAGTTCGGATCGAGCCCGGCGGTGAGCGCGTGGGTGCGCAGGACCCGCGCGCAGAATCCATGGATCGTCGAGATCCAGGCACCCTCAGTGGCATGAGCGGCGCTGTCATCGCTGACAGCCCGCAGGCGCGTGCGGATCCGCTCGCGCAGCTCGGCGGCGGCCTTCTCGGTGAAGGTGATCGTCAGGATCGCGCCGACGTCGATGTTGTCCTCGACCACCGCCCGCGCGAAGCGCTCGACCAACACCGTCGTCTTACCGCTGCCGGCCCCGGCGTCGAGCAGCATGTCGCCCTTACGGCGCTCGATCGCGTGGGTCTGTTCAGGGGTGAAGCGCATCAGCGTGCCTGCGATTGCATCGTCACGCCGATGCCCAGCAGATACCCGGATGGCTGCAACCGCCGGCCGACGAGCAGAGTTCGGGGCAGGGTGTGAGCTGTCCGGATCGCAGCTCCGCTGCGATCCGGACAGCCTCCTGCTCAACCTCAGCAAGCAGCGCATCGAGCTCAGCGGCGCTGGTCTCATCGGTGTAGACGGCGTTGTCGGCGATCTCAGCGGCTTCCGTGAAGACCCCGCGCTGGCGCAGGTCCTCGCCGGTCAGCGGCTGGTAGAAGCCGCCGACCGTGCGCATCCCGAGCAGCCGCCGCACGGCCAGCATGTAGAGGCCCACCTGCAGCTGGTCGTCGGAGAGCCAGCGCGCCGCCGGCCAGGTGTCGCGCTTGACGCCGCTCTTGTAGTCCCGCACGATCGCGCGGTTGCCGGCGCCGGGCTCGACGTCAACGCGGTCAACGACGCCCGAGAGCATCACCTGTTCGTCGCCTTCGCCGAGCACGACCGCCGGCAGCGCGTCGTCACCGGTGCCGAAGCGCAGTTCCATCCGCATCGGGATCCAGCCGGCGTCGTCCGCGGCCTCGTGCTGCAGGTAGCGCCGCAGGTCGGCTTCGATCCCGCGCAGCATCGCGGCCCTCACCTCCCGGGCCTGGCCGTGACCGATGGTGTTCGGGGTCTCTGAGATCGCCGCGCGCAGCAGCCGCTCGGCCTCGGGCAGCGCCAACGGGCTGAGCGGCCCGTCGAGCTCGGCGATCACGCGCTCCAGCACGGCGTGCATGAACGAACCACGGGCCAGCGCCTCGGACTCGGGCTCAAGGTCGTTGGCACGGAGCTGGCGTTCGATCAGCCACTTCACCGGACAAGCCGCAAACATCTCCAGAGCGCCGGCGGAGACGACCCTCGTGTGGCGAATCCGCGCCAGCGCCGCTTCGCTGAGCCCGACGGTCGCGTGCTCCGGGGCGGCCCTGGCACGACCGGCCAGTGCGGCGTGCGCGAGCTCCTGCTCGCGCAACGTGGGCGCCTCATCGGGCTCCCAGACCACGTCGGCGAGCAATCGCGAACGTCGCCGTGCCGGCCACTCGGGCGCGAACAGTTCGGCGATGTCGGAGAGGAACACGGACGGCGTGACCGCGTTACCTTCCTCGTCGGAGCTGCGATAGCTGAAGCTGAGACGCTCGGTCGCCCGCGACGCGCAGGAGTAGAGCAGGTAGCGCTCGCGGGCGAGCGGGTCGACCTCGACCGGCAGCGCCAGCCCTGAGGCCAGCGCCAGCTCGTGCCGACGGTCGTCACCGAGGAACGGATCGCCGGAGCTCGCCTGCGGGCTCGGGAACTCGCCCTCACAGAGGCCGGTGACGATCACCCGGCGAAACCGCCTGGCCCGGATCGCGAGCGGTTCGGCGACCAGCACGTCGCCGGGCCCGGGGCGTGGGCCCGCGCTCACCTCGACGCTCTCAAGCAGCTCGATCAGCTCCTGCGCTGAACTGTGCTCGCGTTGCGCGCTGTCGAGCTCCGCCAGCTCGTTCAATGCGTCGAGGATTGCGGTGGCAGCGCGCGCGTCGAGCTGCTCCGCGTCTGAGAGCACGCGCCCGCTCTGCAGATGCGGCAGCACGAAGAACGCGCGTGTGAGCTCGCCCAGCACCGCGAGCCGATCCCTGGCGCCGCGCAGCTGCTCGATCGCCTGCAGCGCCGGGGCGGCCGCCTGCCTATGTCGCACCCCGGTGACCTCGGCAAGCTTGACTACGCCGGCGCGCCGCAGCTCAGCCTCGAGCAGGTCGACCTCCACCAGATCCGGGATCACCCCCGGCGCCCGCAGGGCGATCAGCAGGTCGGCCACCGACGCCTGATCAGGGTCGAGCAGCGCGCAGCGCACGATCGCCAGCACCGCACGTCCCAAAGACGTGTGTGTGACCGGAAGCTTGCGCACGCTCGCAGCGGGAACCCCGTAACGCCGCAGGGCATCCTCCAGCAGCGCACCGGAGCGCGCTAGCGAGCGGCAGACGACAACGATATCGTCGGCCTCGACGCCCTCGTCCAGGGCGGTCAGCACCTCGGACGCGACCAGCTCGCCCTCGGCGCGCTCACCTCCGGCTTCAAGCAGCTGCACGCTCTCCCCCGGGTCGAGGCTCGGCGGGTCGAGCTCAAAGATGTTGCGCTCCAGGTGGTGCAGCGCGAGCCGCGCCTGCGGCGCGTAGTAATCGGCCACCGGCGGCAGCTCGGTCACGGTCTGCGCCTGCTGGCGCAGCTCTTCAACGACGGTCGCGCGCGCCACCAGGGCCGAGCGCCCGGGTTCGTAGGTGAGTGAGACGGTCACCTGGGCGCCCGCTTGGTTCGAGAGCGTCTCGATGGCGTCGAGCTCGATCGGCGTGAAATCGTCAAAGCCGTAGAGGAAGACCACCGTGCCGGGCCAGCGGTCCGGATGCTCGCGTAGCTCGTCCAGCGCGCCCCAGCCGAACATCTCGGCGTCGACCATGCCGGCGCTCTCAAGTCCCTGCACGTAGCTGCGGTAGATCGATGAGAGATCAGCCGCGTAGCCGAGCCGCTCCGGCACGCCCTCAGCCCAGCTGCGCAGTGCTGTGGTGAAGCGTCTCGGCGTGACCCGCGCCTGCTCTAGCTCGGTGATCAGATGGCCGGTGGCCCTGGCGAAGCCCACGGCGCTGGCCGATTCGCCAAGCGTCTGCAGTCGCAACCGTCCGATCAGACGCCGCAGCAGCCGCTGGCGTTGCAACGGGGTCAGCCGCGCCGGCGCGTGGCGCACGGTCAGCGCGATCTCCTCAATCAGACCCGGGAAGGTCAGCGCCCGGCCGAGTGTCACCCCGCCCACCGCGGTCTGCGCGAGCTCGCGGTTGTAGTACGAGACGTCCGCCGCGGTCGGGACCACCAGCAGCGCCGCGCGCGCAGCCGCGAGGCTGTAGGCGCCAAGCACCTCCCGCGCTTTGGCGGAGTTGGCGGGCCCGAGGACGAGTGTCAATGGCATGACTCAGATACTGACGCGCTCACCCGACGGTTGCGGCCAATCATGCTCCGGGGGCTACGCGGACCGCGGCTGTGCGAGCGAACGATGGGAATCCACTTCGGAGGTCCCGAAGCAAATCACCATCGTTCGCGTGGGCCGGGCCGCGGCCCCGCGTAACCGACGCTATTGCAGCTTGCCGAGCTCTTCGAAAAGAGCCTTGGCCGTTTCGATCCCGAGCGGGATGTATTCGGCCGGCATGTTCTCGTTCGGCGAGTGGATGTTCGCGTCCGGCAGAGAGAAGCCCGAGATGATCGTCGGGACACCCTTGTCGGCGAAGGCCGCGACGATCGGCAGCGTGCCACCACTGCGGATCAAGGCCGGCCTCACACCGAGCACGCGCTCGAAAGCGTCCTGGCCGAGCTTGATCGCCGCCGCGTCGGGCGGGACGACGCCGGCGGGCGCCGACGAGAGCATCTCCAGCTCNNGCTCCAGCTCGAGCTCGGCGCCCTCGGGCACGGCCTCACGCAACAGCGTCTCGAACGCCCGCGCGACCACCTCGACCTTCTGGCCAGGCGCCAGGCGCACCGAGACGTTGGCGGCGGCGCGGATCGGCAGCACGGTCTTCTGCACATGAGGCGAGCCGCTTTCGATGCCGTTGACGTCGAGCGCCGGCTCGGCGAAGGTCCGGATGTAGAACTCCTCGGCGGCCTTGGGGTCGGCCGGGCGGGCGCCCTGATCAGCAAGTTCGTCGGCCCCGGCCGGCAGTTGCTTCCAGTCCTCGAGCTCCTGCGCGGTGGGTGCGACGATGCCCTCGCGCAGCGGCTCGGCCAGGCGGCCGTCGGCCGCGATCAATTTGTCGAGCGTGCGGATCAGCGCGTGGGCGGCGTTGAGCGCGCTACCGCCGAAGATCCCCGAGTGCAGGTCCCGTGCGCCCGCACTGAGCTCGATATGGAAGTACACGAGTCCGCGGGTTGCGAGGTTGAAGGCCGGAAGCCCCTTGCGGATCATGCCGCTGTCGAAGATCACGGCGGCATCGGCGCGGCCCTGATCGGCTTCGATGAACTCGACGATCGAGTGGCCGCCGGTCTCCTCCTCACCGTCGCACGCGAAGCGAACGTTGACCGGGAGCCGGCCCGCCACCGCCAGTTCGCGGGCGGCGCTGAGCAGCACATAGAGCTGGCCCTTGTCGTCGGCGATGCCGCGCGCGTACAGGTAGTCGTCGCGGATCTCCGGCTCGAACGGCGCCGAATCCCATAGGTCAAGCGGATCGGCCGGCTGCACGTCAAAGTGGCCGTAACAGAGGATCGTCGGGGCTGAATCAGGGTCGGCGCTGGCGCGGATCTCCCCGATCGCGAGCGGCTGCCCGTTCCAGTCCAGCACCTCGCAATCACCGCCGGCTCCGCGGATCAGGTCCCGGACCCACTCGCCGGCCTTGATCACGTCAGGCGCGTGCTCCGCCTGGGCGCTGATCGAAGGGATGCGGAGGAACTCCGCGAGCTCATCAAACCATTCGTTAGCCATAGCGGCCAGCCTAGCGAGCGGCCTATCGGTGTCGCTTCGCGGCTACTGCCGAGACCGAGGCGACGGCACGCTGCGCGTGCTCGCTCAGTTCGGCGCTGAGCTCACCGCTTTCGATCAGCGGATAGCCCCAGTCGTCGAGCGAGATCCGCTCCGGAAAGAGTTCGGCACAGAGCCCGTGACCGGTGCAGGCGATGGGATCAATCCGCAGTTGGCGGCTCATGCCGCAACCAGACGGCGGCTGGGGCGCGGGGCAAGCAGTTCTTGCCCGGCAAGCGGCAGCACGCGCCGGTCGAGACAGGCATCGCAGTGCCCATGGCGTGCGTGTTGCTCGAACTCGGCGCGGAATGTCGCCATCGCGCTGCTTACGAATGCGGCGGCACCGTCCGGCAGCGCACAGGCTCCACGCCCGCTGACAAGCCCGCACCAGCGTTCGATCTCGCCGTAGGAGCCGGAGTGATAGCCGTCGTCGCAGAGTTCCAGCAGCGCCGCGGAGATCGCGCCGAGCCCGTTGATGCAGACGCCGCATTGTCCCGCGCTCTCGCGGTGCAGCCACGCGGTGGCGGCGGCCACCTCCGCCACCGGACACGCAGACTCGCCCAGCGCAAAGACGATGCCCGGTCCGAGGCTCGCGCCGTACTCACTCAGCTCGAGCGGATCGAGCGCGAGATCTATTGCCTCTGGCGGTAGCCACGTTCCCGCATAGCCACCGACCAACAGGCCCTGTAGCGATTCGGTCACTCCGCCAGAGGCATCGAGCAGTCGCCGGACGGTCGTACCGCCGGGTACCTCCACGACGCGTGGGCGCGCCACAGCCCCACCGACCGTGACGAGCCGGGTCCCAGGAGCTCTCTCACTCCCAAGCCCCCGGAACCATGTCGCGCCGTGTCGCACGATCAATGCGATTTGAGCGAACGTCTCTGTATTTGAAATCAGCGTCGGGCGACCGCTAACGCCGCGCTCAAACGGGTAAGGCGGCGTCAACGTCGGCTTCGCCGCCTTGCCGTTGAGGGCGGCCACGAGCGCCGTCTCCTGGCCGGTCAGGTAGGCGGCGCCAAGCGGTGCCCCGACGATCTCCGGGAAGCCCGGAGTACCGCGCTCCGGGCGTTCGGCGATCGCGCGTTCGACGGCGCGCCGGGCGCCGGCGGCGCCGCTGTCGAAGGCCAAGAGGATGCGATCGCTGCGCAGTGCCATCGCGATCGCGATCGCGCCGTCGAGCACCAGGTGCGGCAAGTGCCGGATCAGCAGCATGTCCTTGCCGCTGAGCGATTCACCCTCCATGGCGTTGATCACCACGACCGGTCGGCCCTGCTGCGCGGCTACGGCGGCGATCTTCGTGGCCGAGGGGAAGCCGGCACCGCCGTAGCCACGCAAGCCTGCGCGTTCAATCTCGAGGAGCAGTGGATGCTCGCTGGCAGCCCGCCCGTGCCGCGAAAGGTCCATTGGGCCGTGAATCAGCTGATGGTTCGCGAAGCTCATCGTGGCTCCGGGCACGAGCCCGGCCAGCAGCCGCGGGAACTGTTGTGCGGCCAGCATCATCGAGTCACCGCCTGCGTCGCGTGGTTGGCAATCAGGCTGGCCGGGGTGCCGGCTCGCGCGGCCCACCCGGCGGCCAGCGGGCCGCCGGGGAGCCAGACGATCAGTCCCACCGCAAACGCGAGCGGCAGGGCGATCGCGCTGAAGCGAACGGCACGACTGAGGGTGGAAAGGGAGGACATGCGGAGCATCACTACCCCGACGACGCTGATTACACACACGGCATCGATCGCCAGCATCCAGACCTGTTTGACGTCGGTGCCGGTGCCAAGCCCGTGCAGTACCGCGATCGGCCAGCAGCCGTAGGCCAGCCAGTGCACGGCGCGCCAGGCGCGCCGGCCGATCCGGGCCCGCAGGATGCTCGTGACCATCACCGCCAGCAACATGTCGAACGCGATCGCGCCGAACCCCAGCCACAGCGATCGGTAGGAGCTGTGGAACGGGATCAGGGCATCCCAGAGGCCGATCGGCGCGTAGGTATCGAGCACCGCGGTGACGATGTGAACGCCCAGGAAGACCACGGCAAGCAAGGAGACCCGCCGGTGCAATGAGTCGGTGATGAATCGCGGCCAGAAGTCGGACGAGAGGCGTGAGACATCGATCACGCCCAGCACCACGACGAGCGTCAGCAGGATCAGCGCGACCGCACCGGTCGAACGGGTCAGATACCAGTACGTGGTCGAGGACGAGCTGATCGCGGCGAGGCTCATGCGATGCCCTCTGGTGGCCAGCCGCCGAGCGTCAGTACGGTGCCGTCGTGCGCGACTAGACGCGCGGCCAGGCCGAGCTGCTCGAGCCATTCCGGGGCCTGCACCCCGAGCACGATCGCCGCGGTTGTCGCGGTGTTGGCGTCGACACAATCGCCGGCGGTGACGCTGACCGTGCGCCAAGGTCCGCGGGCTGGCAGCCCGGTGCGCGGGTCGAAGATGTGATGCATCGCTCCCCCCGGGCCACGCCAGCGGCGCACGGTGGTGCTCGAGGTGGCCAGGGCACCACCCTCGATGCGGACGGTCTGCCCCGGTGCGTCAGGACCGGCGCGGTGGTCGTCAGTCACCCGCACGCGCCAGCCTCCCTGCGGGGCTGCGCCGGCGGTGGCGATGTCACCGCCGAGTGAGACGAGCGTGCCGGAACCGGTCACCAGGGCGATCCGCTGCGCCGCCAAGTCGGCCGCGTAGGCCTTGGCTGTAGCGCCGAGGTCGAGTCGCGTTCCAGATGGCAGACAGGCCCAGGCGCTGCCGCCGGACTGTTCAACGAAGGCCACCCCGCGCCAGCTCGAGCGCCGGCGCCGGCTCCGCTCAACCGTCGAAATCCGGGTCAAGCCGGCGCGTTCGAGCTGCAGCCAGTCGCGGTCATAGCCGGCCGCGATCAGCGCGTCGCCGAGCGTCGGGTCGACGAGCCCCCCTGAGAGCCTCGCCGCCTGCAGCGCAACCAGCAGCGCGGCATAGAGCTCCGGGCTGATCACAGCCCACTCCCCGGCACGCGCGTTGAGACGCTCGACTTCCGAGTCGGGCCGGAAGCGGCTCGCGACCCTGTCGATATCGGCCAGCTCCTGCTCGAGCAGCCGGGTCGCTTCGCTAAGCGCAGCGGCTTCGGTCACGCTCAGCACGACGGTCGTGCCGAGCGCCGACCAGAGCGCTGAGGCGACAATCGGATCGGGAATCGTGGTGCTCATCATGAGCCTCCGGAGGTGACCGAGCTTGAGCTGTCCGACGACGAGCCCGCAGCGGTTGGGGAACTCGAGCCTGAGGAAGTCGTGTTCGACGAGCTCGGCTTGGACGTGGTCGGAGCCGCCGCCGCTGTGAGTGCGCTCTTGGTCTGTGTGTCCGACGTCTTGGTCGAGCCGGCGGTCGCGGCGGTAGCGGCCGTGACGCTGCTCCGCGTCGTGGTTGTGGCGGCGTCCGCCTTCGTGGCGGTGGTCCCGTCCGCCCTGGCCGCGTTCGAGGAGATCACATCGGTGATCACGCCGGTCGCGATGACGGCCGTGACGACCAGCGAGCGATTTAGCCGCGAGAGCCGCCGCAGCGCGGCGTCACGGACTGTCTGAGCACGCGTTGTCATGCCTAACCTGCCTGAGTCGAGAGGGTTGCCAGGGCTTGGAGTTGCCATGGACCCAGTCTCAGCGGCCCGCGTTAGAAAAATCTCGGGAACGCGTGTGAATCGATGAAGACTGCGGCGCCTGCAGCGCGCCGCTCAGCGCGAGCTAGGCCGCCGCGGCGGCGTCGTCTGCCGGTGCTGCTTCAGGCGCGGCTACTTCCGCCGTCGCCTCTTCGGCCTCGGGCGGCTTCGCGCCTTCCTTGGCCCACGGCTCGTCGAACTCGACGCGCCAGCGGCCTTCATCGGTCTGCATCAGCGCCAGCCGCGAGCGGAAGCTCTTGCCGGCACGGCTCTTGAAGCCGGTCACGGGGCGCTCGGTGCGTCCGGTCTTGATCAGTTCCTTGGCGAGCGTGACCGGCAGGTTCTTGCCGGCCTTCGCCTTCCAGATCACGAAGCCGCAGCCGGGATCCTCACGACCCCAGCAGGAGTAGCCCTTGCGGTTCTCCATGATGTCGTTCTGACAGACCGGGCAGGGCCCGAGGTTCGCCTTCGGGATCCGCACGTCCTTCAAGGTTGTGTCGAGCTGCTCGACCGTCAGTTCGGCGAACTTGACGATGTCCGCCATGAAGGCCTCACGCGTGTCCTCGCCGGTCTCGATGTTGGCGAGGCGGTGTTCCCACTCGCCGGTCATCGTCGGTGAGGTCAGCGCGTGCTCACCGAGCAGGCGGATCACGTTGAGGCCCTTCTCGGTGACCACCAGCGCACGGCCGTCGCGCTCGATGTAACCGACCTGGAGCAGGCGTTCGATGATCGAGGCGCGGGTGGCCGGCGTTCCGATGCCGGACTCCTTCATCGCCTCGCGCAGCTCCTCGTCGTCGACGAGCTTGCCGGCGGCCTCCATCGCTCGCAGCAGTGAGCCGTCCGAGTAGCGGCGCGGCGGCTTGGTCTCCTTGGCATCGGACTTGATCCGGTGCACCAACGACTCCTCGCCCTTCTCGAGCTTGGGCAGCTGCTGTTCAGCGCCCTCATCCTCTTCGTCGACGGTGGCAGCGTCGGCTTCGGCGCCCTCTCCGTAGACCCCGCGCCAGCCCGGGACGAGCAGTACCTTGCCGCGGGTCCTGAACACATATGAGGCGACGGTCGTCTCGACGCGCGTGTTCTCAAACACGGCCTCGGGATGGAATACCGCTAGGAAACGCCGGACCACGAGGTCATAGATCCGGCGGTCGTCGTTGTCCATCTTGTCGACCGGATGGCGTTCAGCCAGGGTCGGGATGATCGCGTGGTGGTCAGTGACCTTCTCGTTGTTGACGACCCGGCCGAGCGGCAGCATGTCGAGCCCGGTCACGTACTTGGCGGCGGCGGCGTATTCCCGCTGGCCGCCGACGAGCTCGGCGATCGGCTTGATGTCGGGGATCATGTCGCTGGTGATGAAGCGCGAGTTGGTACGCGGGTAGGTCAGCGCCTTGTGCTCCTCGTAGAGCCGCTGGGCGGCGCCGAGCGTGCGACGCGCGGTGAAACCGAAGCGCGATGACGCCTCGCTCTGTAGGGAGGTCAGGTCGTAGAGCAGCGGCGGGCGATCTTTGCGCTCGGTCTTGTCGAGCTTGGTGATCGTGCCGGTCTGGCTCTCGCAGGCGGCGACGATCTTGGCGGCCTCCTCGGCGCTCGCGATCCGCGCCTGCGCGCCGGCGTGGAAGCGGCCGTCGTAGGCGCGGCGCGGCTCCTGCGGCAACGCCATGAAGCGTGCGTCCACGACCCAATACGGCTCGGCCACGAACTCGCGGATCTCAACCTCGCGTCGGGCCAGGATCGCCAGCGTCGGCGTCTGGACGCGTCCGAGCGAGACGGCGCCGTCGAATGACGAGCGCAGCCGGATGGTCGCGGCGCGGGTTGCGTTCATGCCGACGATCCAGTCAGCCTCTGAGCGCGAGCGAGCCGCCTCCTCAAGTGTCTGGAACTCCTCGGCCGGCTTCAGCGACGCAAACGCCTCCTTGATCGCGGAGGTCGTCATCGAGTTCAGCCAGAGCCGTTTGACCGGAAGCTTGCTGCCGGCCTTCTCGTAGAGGTAGGCGAAGATCAGCTCGCCCTCGCGGCCGGCGTCGCACGCGTTGATCACGTAATCGATGTCATCGCGGTCGAGCTCGCGCTTGACCACGTTCATCTGCTTCTTGGAGCGCTCGTCGCGGACCACGAGCTTAAATTTCTTCGGCGCGATCGGCAGATCCGGCATCCGCCACTTGGCGTATTTGGGGTCGTACTCGTCCGGATCGGCGAGCTGGACAAGGTGACCAACCGCCCAGGTAACTACGTGCTCAGGGCCCTCGAGGAAGCCCTCGCCTTTGGTGAAGGCACCGGGCAGAACCTTGATCAGGTCCTTCCCCACCGACGGCTTCTCTGCGATCACAAGCGTTTTGGTCATTGCGGTGAGGACCATAGCGTCATGTGAAGCAGTGGCGTGTGCGCCATCAGCCGGCGCAGCCCTCTGTGCTGACTGCGGCGTGGGCGGAATGTGCCTTGGCGAGCTCACCGCGGACGACGGAATTGGGGATCGCGAATCCGCCGCGTTCGTTCGCGGGTGCGTTGGTGATCTGCGCGAAGACGGTGCCGATCACCTGGCCACCGGCGTCGATCATCGGGCCGCCGGAGTTTCCGGGCCTGACCAGACCTCGCAGCGAGCTGATCTCCCGCACGGTCGGATCGCCATAGGCGTTCTGCGTTGCCGTGAACTGGGTGGCGCCGAGCCGCCCGGGCTCGCGCTGGAAGCTGCCGTCGAGCGGATAGCCGAGGATCGCAGCGGACTCTCCTGACACTGGCCCGCTGGCCAGTGTCAGGGCCGGAGCGTCGAGGCCGGGTACCGAGAGAACCGCGATGTCGTTGTGCGGATCGAAGACCAGCGCGGTCGCGGGCAGCCCGCGCCCCCGGCCCCCGACCTGGACAACCGTGTCGGTCTCGCCGGCCACGACGTGCGCGTTGGTCACGACCAGGCCGGGGCCCGCGACCCAGCCGCTGCCCTCGATCCCGAGTTCGCAGGCGTTGCCGATGACCCGCACCACGGAGTGCGCCGCACGGTCCACACCAGCGGCCCTGACGATCGCCGGGTCGGGCGCGGTCACCTCCGCAAAGCGGCCACTGAAAGATGGCAGGGGATCGATCCTCGCCAGCGCGTTGAGGATCGAACCCGACGGAGGCAGCCTGCGGTCCAGCGCCTTGAGGATCACTGAGTGCTCGAGGTCGCGACGCAGGCCCGAGGAGAGATGAAAGCCGCTCTGTCCCTGCAGCAACACGGCGCCGAGGACCCAGACGACGCCGAGGCCGAGGCAGGCGGTCAGGATCGCGCCCGCGAGACCGTCGACGATCCGCAGTGGCGGGAACCAGAGAAATCGCCTCACCCTCCGGGCCACGCGCTCGAAGATGCCACCGAGCAACGAGCCACCGATCAGGGCGCCGCCGAGCCCGAGCAGTGGCGCATACGGCGAACGATTGCCCTGTGAGAGCAGGACCGGCGCAAGGTGACTTCCGGCCATCGCCCCGCCGACAAACCCGGCCAGGGCCATCACGCCGACCAGGAAGCCACGCGCGTAGCCCTGCAGCGCCATCAACAGCACGAAGGCCAGGATCAGCCAGTCAGCGATGGTCATCGGGCGCTGAGGTTAGGGGTCGCGTCGGCATGAGTGACTGCGTCGTGCGCCGTCAGGCCGAAGCCAACGGGGACCCCACCCGGGGGGTAACGATCGTCCGGGGCGGGCAGCATCACTCGTATTAGGTCTACCGTTGCCGCATTCCCAGTCAGGCGCATCGAGTAAAGCGACGCTCACGTTCGAGACGTCTGCTGACCCGCGCGCTGCCGCTGACGGTGATCGCCGCCGGCTCCCTGGCAGGCGGAATCTACCTCGCCCGAGCACCCGCCCGCGCCCAGCACGCGGTTCTCGTCCGCTACGTGGCCGACTGGCAGGACAGTGACTACAAGGGCCTCTATACGCTGCTCTCGCCGGACTCACAAGCGGCGATCAGCAGCGCCGAATTCATCGCTGAGTTGCACCACGCGGCGCAGACAGCGACGCTGACAGCGCTGCGGCCGATCGGCCATATCTCAATCGAGGACAACTCGGCGCGTGTTCGGTTCATCGTCTCGACCGGCACGTTCGGCAGCTTCGCGGAGGTTGCCCAGCTCCCGTTGGTCGGCAGCGGCGGCGCCACGCGCGTGCGGTTCGAGACCTCACTGCTGTTCCCGGGTCTCACAGCCGGCGAGTCGCTCTCGCGCAAGGCGACGCTCGGCGAGCGCGGCAGTTTGCTCACGGCCAACGGCGAGACGCTCGCGGCAGGCACCTCACTGTCGACCCCGATTCCGCAGGTCGCCGATGAGATCGTCGGCAACCTCGGATCGATCCCGGCCTCGCAAGCCGCGCGCTACTCCGAACTCGGCTATCCGGCGCACGCCTACGTCGGCCAGGACGGGCTCGAGCAGATCTTTGAACGTCAGTTGGCTGGCCGTCCCGGCGGCGAGCTGCTGGAAGGACGGCACGTGATCGCATCGGCCGCACCGATCAACGGCACCAACGTGACCACGACGATCAACCCCAATCTCGAACTCGACGCGATCAACGCGTTGGACGGCCGCTACGCCGGGATCACAGTGATGAACGCTCGCAGCGGCGCGCTGGAGGCGGCCGCCGGGATCGCCTTCACCGATGTCCAGCCTCCGGGATCGACTTTCAAGATCATCACCTCGGCGGCGGCACTGCAGGCTGGGATCACGACGATTAACACGGAGTACCCGTTTGAGTCGAGCGTCGAGATCGCCGGCTTCAAGATGCAGAACGCCGACAAGGAAGTCTGCGGCGGCAGCTTGATCAACGCCTTCGCGACCTCGTGCGACACGACCTTCGCGCCACTCGGCGACAAGGTCGGTGCGCGGCGGCTGGTGGCTGAGGCGAAGCTGTTCGGCTTCGACGAGCCTTCGGGAATCGCGAGTGCGCTGACCAGCACAATCCCATCGGCAAGCGCGATGGGCGGCCAGCTCGCACTTGGCGCTTCGGCGATCGGCCAGGGGCTCGTGCAGGCAAGCACGCTGGAGATGGCCGACGTCGCCGCCACGATCGCCAACAAGGGTGAGCGGCCGCTCCCGAAGCTCAACGCCAAGGCCAGGACGCGTTACGTGAGGGTCACCACGCCCAAGGTCGCCGGCGAGATCCAGAAGATGATGGAGGCGGTGGTGCAGTACGGCACCGGAACCGCGGCGCAGATCCCCGGGATCACCGTCGCCGGCAAGACCGGCACGGCCGAATTGGCGGACACCGCCAACAAGAAGAACGACGCGAAGGAGACCGACGCCTGGTTCGTCGCCTACGCGCCGGTGCCGGATCCGAAGGTCGTGATCTGCGCGCTCTTCCCGAACGCCGGGTATGGCGGCGACACCGCAGCCCCGGTGGTCAAGGAACTACTCGAGCAGGCGCTCGGAATCAGCTGAGCGTAGCGGCGCCCGGGACGCTGCTAGAGGTCGAGCGAAACCTTGGACGGCTTGGCAGAGCCCGGCTTGAAGATCTCAAGCGTCAGCGGGCGGTTGGAGTAGACCGATTCATTCAGCTTGAAGAGGATCAGTCCCCCGCCGGTCGAGCCGTTACCGGCGGTCGTGTCCGGCTGCGGCTCAATCTCGTTCTGGCTCAAAGGCTGCGAGGTCCAGGCGTACGGGTTGACCGAGGCGTTGAGCACCGTCGGGTGGTAGACGGTGCCCTCGGAATCGACGATCGCGAAGGTGGAGGCGCTGTCTCGGACCTGCTTGGACTGATTCTTGGCCCAGAGGAACACTCCGAACCAGAGCTGGTCCGCGTCGAGGTCCTGCGCACCCTGAACGCCGGACAGGTATTGAACGTCCTCGGTGCCGAACGGGTTCAGCTGGCGCGAGATCTGAATCTGGTAGGTGACACCACCGACGTTGAAGTAAGGCTCGGTGCCGGCAGAGAGCTGGTCCTGGCTGACGCCGGTGAGCGTCGTGCGAGCACAACCGCCGAGCGTGACCGCCAGCGCACCTACCGTGAGAACCAACACGAGGCGGAGCGTTTTCTTGGAGGTCAGAAGCTTCACAGCGGGCGGGAGTCTATCCAGCAATCGATCAGCCGGCGGCAACGGTTGGGCGGACGCCACGCCTGCGGTCGTCCTCAAGGATTGCGCGCAAACGGTTCATCGCCTTCTTGGACTTGCGACGGGTCCAGCCGCGTCCGAAGATGTCACGCAGGCGATCCGAAGGCACCGTCACATCGGTCTCGAAGGTGTACTGGACCTCGGAGACGCCGGCATGCCGTTCGAAGATCTCGTAGGTTCCGATCATCTTGATGCGGTTGAACTTGCCGCCACGGCCGCGTTCGACGATCCGGAACGGGGGCTGTAGCTCGGCGAGCGTCATGTCCGCCCAGGCGAAGCGGTTGAACGGCGCCTTCACGCGGAAGCGTGCGCCCGCGCCCAGTCCGACCGTGTCGACGCGAGTCAGATGCCAGTCGACCAGGTAGTGGTCTGTGAACTCGGCGTGATTGGCGATGTCCTTGAGATATTCAAAGACCGCTTCACGTGGGAGCTCGATGTTTGTGGAGACCGTGATCGGATCCAAAGCAAGACGGAATTTATCTGTCCGCCCGGCAAGATGACGCCAGGGGTACGGAACCGCTCACCAGCAGGCAGTTTGCGGAGGCCACGCGGCGCCCTCGCGGACCGTCTCTGTTTGGGCGCTAAGCGGCGCGGCGGTCGATGATCTTGATCGAGTGCCCGAAGGCGGGTCCGTGGACCCGGTGTGACTCGATCACATCGGCATGGGCACGTTCACGGCAGAGCTCGCAGCGAACCGCGCCCGACTCGTACTCGTATACGCGCTCCCCGATCAGCATCGCGCGGTGGCAGCCCTCACAACGCTCGGCTTGGAAGTCGCCGAGGCTGCGACGCAACAGCGCCAACTCGAAGTCCGGGGTGTCGTCGACAGGGATATTCGTGATGTGCATGAAGCTGGGTTCGCCTGGGGCCATCGAGTTCCTGCCGTCGGGGCCGCTGCCTGCAAGTTCGCGCCCGCTCAGGGATCGGTGCTCAACCACGTACCAAAAGTCCACGCTTGCACGTTCTTTGCCTCCGCGGGCCGATCGGGACCCCGCAAAATCAGCGGACTTCAAGGAAGAAGAAACTAAGAACCGTGAGAAACCGCAACCGTAAGCGTTAACCGTTCCCTATCATTCGAGTGCGTGCCTCAGGGCACGGCCGAGTCCTTTCCCCTACTTGAGGAGATGACCATGGAAGCCTGGGAACCGGATCAGACGACCGCGCAGGTCGGTGTATCCACAGAAGGCGACGGTCGGGAAGTGACTGGCGATCTTGCCTGGATCGGTGAGTTGCGTGAGGGCATGGACGAGCCTGGCCAGTACCTCGCCTACCGCGGTAGCGATGACCAGGTATCGGCGTTCACGCTCGAACGAGAGTGGACGCGAATTGGACGCAGCCTCGCGGCTGACATCCGCTTTGATGACCCAACGGTCTCACGTCGACATGCGCTGATCGTGCGCCAGCCGGACGGGCTGCGTGTGCTCGATGACCGCAGCCTCAACGGCGTCTTCGTCAACGGTGAACGCGTTGAATGGAGCACGCTCGCCGATGGCGACGAGATCGTGATCGGACGGCACCACCTGCATTTCTGCGATGTCAGCAGAGCCCGCGGGATGAGGCCGATTACGGAAGCCGCGGACCGGGTCTGACGGCTGTCTGAGCGCGACGGACCGGCGCGCTCAGACCCGTATAGTCGCGAGCAATGGCGACTATCACAGTGCTTTCCCAGAAGGGAGGCACCGGAAAGACGACGACGGTCCGCACTCTGACCGACGTCTTTCGGCGGATCGGGCTGAACGTCCTGGCGGTGGACCTTGACCCGCAGGGCAACCTCTCGGACTACCTCGACGTAGCCCCGGACGCATCCCCCACGATCAGCGAAGTGCTGCAGGGAAGCGCCAAGATCGAAGCCGCGATCCACGACGGCGTGGTGCCCGCGAACCTGACACTGGCCGAAGCCGAGCTGGTGCTCGGCGGCAAGCTCGGACGCGAGCTGACCCTCAAGAAAGCGCTGCGCGACGTCAAGGACAGTTACGACTTGATCCTGATCGACTGTCCGCCGGCATTGGGCCTGCTGACGGTCAACGCCCTGGTCGCCTCAGACTATGCGCTGCTCTCCGCCGAGGCGCAGTACTTCGCGATGCAGGGGGTCGAGCAGGCGCTGCAGGTGATCGAACTGGCGCGCGACAACCTCAACCCCGAGCTTCAGTGGCTTGGGGTGATTTTGAACATCACGGACATGCGGACGCGACACTCCCGCGAGGCATTCGACTCGCTGAAGTCCCACTTCCCCGACAAGCTGTTCCACGCGACTGTGCGCTCCTCGATCGCCTACGCCGAATCTGCGGAACGCGCGGTCTCGATCCTCGACTACCGCCCGGACCTCGGCGCCGACTACCTGGATATTGCGGCGGAGATGCTGAAGCGGCTCGAGCTGCCGGCCGCCGCCCGCAAGGTCGCGAAGCTCAAAGCNNGAGCGCAGACGCTGGACGACCACCCCGGCCTGATCGGCACGACACCAGAAGAGCACGGTCGGGCCGGCCCCGGAGACGGTGGCCCCGAGGGCACCGTATTCTCCGGCACGCTCGATCAGCCCGGCGGTCTGCGGGAAGAGG
>PLES01000030.1 GCA_003137075.1 Solirubrobacterales bacterium | reverse complement strand
TCGACCAGCAGGGCCGTCTCCGTGACCTCGACGGTCAGGCGCTCGGCCGGCACCTCGAACTGCGCGAGCGTGTCGATCACCTCCTGCGCCAGTTCCATGCGACCGATGCTGCGGGCCGACACGTTGACCGAGACGCTCAGCTTCGGCGCGTCGGGTGTGTCAACGCCGAGGTTCGAGATCTCAGCGAGCGCCGTCCGCAGCACCCAGCTGGTCAGCTTGTCGATCACATCGGTGTGCTCGGCCAACGGCAGGAACCGGTCTGGGTACAGCAGCCCGTGGATCGGATGCTGCCAGCGGGCCAGAGCTTCGACCGAGGCGACGCGTCCGTCCTGGAAGCGTGACTGGGGCTGATAGACGCCGTGTGCCGCGAGGTTAAGCGGCGCGTACGGCGGGCATTGCCGGCAGCGCCGGCGTCTCGACCGACTGGGCCAGCAGCTGCCGCAAGGCGTCGCCGTTCATCGGGCGTGCAAACAGATAGCCCTGAGCCCGCTGGCAGTTGGCCTCGCGCAACTCCTGCAGCTGTGTCTCGGTCTCCACGCCCTCAGCGACCGTGACCAGGTCGAGTGACTCCGCCAGCCTGACGATCCCGCTCAACATCCCGCGCTCGTTGGCGCTGCCGAGCTGAGAGACAAAGCGACGATCGAGTTTGAGGATGTCGATCGGCATCCGCGAGAGGTAGCCCAGCGAGGAGAAGCCGGCGCCGAAGTCGTCGAGCGCGAGCTTCACGCCCAGCATCTTCAGCTGGGCCAGGCGGCTGAGCACCGTCTCCAGATCCTTGATCAACACGCTCTCAGTTATCTCGAGCGTCAGCGCCGAGGGGGTGATCTGTGTGCGGCGCAGGATACGGGCGACGGTGTTCACGAAGTTCGGGTCCTCCAGTTGCCGCGGCGAGACGTTGACCGCCAGGCTCAGCCCGACGTGGTGCGGGTTCTCAAGCGCCCAGGCGCGCGCCCGCGTGCAGGCTTCCTGCAGTGCCCACGCCCCCAGCGGCACAATCAGCCCGGTCTGCTCGCTGAGCGGGATGAACTGATCGGGGCCGACCAAGCCTTCTCCGGGGCGCTCCCAACGCAGCAGCGCTTCGACGCCCACGATCGAGCCGCCTTCAAGCTCGACGACCGGCTGGTAGTGAAGCTTGAACTCCTTGCGCTCGATCGCTCCGGAGAGCTGCGAACGCAGTTCAAGCCGGCGACTGGCACGGGCATGCATGCCATCGAGATAGGCGGAGTGGCTGTTCTTGCCGTTGCGCTTGGCGGCGTACATCGCCATGTCGGCCATGCGCAGCAGCTCGTCTGCAGTCGATTCGTCGTCGGCCAAAGTGAAACCGACGCTGGCACTGATCATCACCGTCGCGTCTTCGATCACGAGCGGCTTGCTGAGCACGTTGATCATCCATCCCGCAAGCTCGGCAACCTCGACCTCACTGCAGCGGCGCTCAAGCAGCACACCGAATTCGTCGCCACCGAGCCTCGCGACGGTGAGATGCGGGTCCGGATGTGAGCGCAGCCGCTCGGCGGCCGTCCGCAGCGCGATGTCTCCCGCCTGATGGCCGAGTACGTCGTTGATCGGCTTGAAGTCATCGAGGTCCACGAACAGCACCGCGAAGCGCCCGTCACGGTCGCCGTCGTGGCCGGCGTTCAGGTGCGTGTCCCGCAGACGCTCCAGGAACATGCGGCGGTTGGGAAGCCCCGTGAGCGGATCATGCAGTCCGACGTAGGCGTGCGTGTGTGCCACCTCTGCGAACAGGTTCGCGACCAGGATCGTCGTGTACATGCCGTCTTGGGACCTGACGACGATGTCGTTGTAGCGCACGTCGTGCTGGCGCTCGAGGATCGCTGTGGCAGCGTCAACCGGACTCATGTCGGCTGGCAGCACAAGTGTCTGCGGTCTTGGCATCCGCGTGATCTGATGCCTCGCGTAGAGCGAACGGCCGTGGCCGAGGGGGCCGGAGAGCGTCGAGAAGAACCACGCACGGTCGATGCAGACGATCTCATCCCCAACCTCGACCAGGATCGAGCGAATCGTCGGATCGCTCAGCAACATCCGCTCCACTTCGGAGACCCTCGTGTCGGCTGCGATGTTGACGCGGTCCGAAGGCATTTCACCGAGCGTTGCGGCGGGAATCCGCCAGGCGGCTCGGTCGCTGAAACTCTGTGTCATCGGCACAGAGGAAGTTTCGACACGACGAACCGAAACCTTGACCATCAGTGCCCGCGGTCACCAAATCCCTACATCGCGGTAACAACTGGCGGCGGGTGGGCGCGCGCATGCGCCCACCCGCCGAGAGCGCCCTANNCTGGCCGAAGCCGCCGAACGGCGCACGCTCGTCGACTGCCGTTGCGTTGTGGTTGTTGAAGAAGACATGTCCTGCGCGTAGCCGCCGTCCGACTGACTTGGCGTGCTCCGTGTCGGAGGACCAGACAGATGCGCAGAGGCCCGACCAGGTGTCGTTCGCGGCGCCGACTACCTCGTCCAGAGAGTCATAGGGGATCACTGGCAGCGCCGGACCGAACTGCTCNNGTTCAGCACCAGCGCCGGCAGCATGTAGTTGCCCTCGCTCGGATCGCCGTCGGTGTACTCACCGGCGCTGATCACCTCGGTGCCCGCGGCGCGCGACTCAGCCAGCAACTCCTCAACGTACTCACGCTGGCGTCGCATGTTGAGCGGCCCCATCGTGACGTCGGCGTTGAGGCCCGACCCGAGCTTCTGACCTTCGAGGAAGCTGCGCAGGCCGTCAACCGCTTCGCCGTACATGCTGCGCGGCACATACAGACGCTTGAGCGCCATGCAGACCTGGCCGGTGGTCATGAACGTCGCCATCGCGATCTTGCCGATCGTGGCCTCGTCCAGGATCGCGTCATCGAGCACGATCGCGGGGTCGTTGCCGCCGAGTTCGAGNNTCGAACACGATCAGCGGCGATTTGCCGCCGAGTTCGAGCGTGACGTTGGTGACGTTGGCGGCCGCCATGCCCATGATCCGCTTGCCGCCGGCTGTGGAGCCGGTGAAGCAGACATGCTTGACACGCGGATCGCCGACGACCACCGGGCCGACCACGGCGTCAGCGCCGGTGACGACGTTCAGCACGCCGGCAGGCAGCAGCCGCGCGACGTGGCGCAGCGTGAGTACCGAGGAGAGCGGCGTCGTCGGCGGTGGCTTGACCACCACCGTATTGCCCGCCATCAGCGCGTGCGGCAGGCTCGCGGCCAGGATCGCCAGCGGCCAGTTGAACGGGTAGATGATCGTCACGACGCCCTGCGGCAGGTGGGAGATGGTCGAGTTGTATGGCGGTCCGCTGATGATCTCCGGCGTGTCCAGCTCACGTGCGTAGACCGCTGCCTCGTGGAAGCGGCCGCTGAACACGTGCAGGTCGATCGTCGCCTCGAAGCGGATCTTGCCGTTCTCACGGGAGAGCACCTCCGCGCGCTCGTCCAGATCGCTGGGCAGCGTCGCCAACGCCTTCAGGCAGATCTCAATCCGCTCGGCAGCGGAGAGCGCTGCCCACGCGGGCCAGGCACGCTCAGCCGCGGTCACGGCGTCAACGGCGTCCTGGTGCGATGCGGCGGCCGCGTGCCCGATTACCGACCCGTCATGCGGGCTGTACACGGCAAACGACTCGTCGGTTTCGCGCTCCTCGCCGCCGATCAGCAGCGGCGTACTCAAGATCGTTTCACTCACGGCCACGGTCTCTCACCAATCCCTCTCGCATTACCCACCGCGACGCGATGGCTCCAGGCTGAACTTTACGCTTGCCCGCGTTGTATGCAACGGGTTCACTCGCTGAGCGCAAGCGGCAGTGGCGATACGGGTTTCAGCTCCTGTAGCCGCAGCATCGTTGTCACGCGGCCGGCACCGCCCCGGGTTGAGAGCCTGATCAGAACGCGTTGCAGTTCTGCGATCTCACGTGCCACGACAATCAGGATCGCGTCGATCTCCCCGCTCACCCAGTCGGCTGAGATCACCTCGGGCATGCCCAGGACCGCATCCTGGAAACGACGATGGCTGGCGTCGTCATGGCTCTGGATGCTGACGGTCACATAGACGTGCAGCGGGAACCCGGCGAGCGTCGGGTCGAGCCGGGCGACGATGTGGCTGATCACGCCCGACTGCTTGAGTCGCCGCACGCGGTTGAGCGTGGCGGCAGGGGAGAGTCCGACCAGTCGCGCCAGCTCAACGTTGGAGCGGTCAGCGTCTAGCTGCAGCGCCTCCAACAGTTCTAGGTCAATTAAATCAAGCGAAATGGCCATTTGACGAAATATTTGATCGCCAAATTAGCCGCTTGTCAAATTCGCGTCTTGAAACGCTCGGCGCTCACCGATCATCAGATACATGAAGCAGCGCAACGCCACCATCTCTCTGGTCATCGCCGGCACCATCTGGGGCTCGAGCGTTGCGCTGTCCAAGTTGTCGCTCGGCTGGCTCGACTCCAACTGGTTGACAGTCCTGCGCTTCGGCGCCGCCGCGCCGGTGCTGGCTCTGATCGGACGCCGCCATCTGCGCCGCGCCTTCAACGTGCGGGTGCTCGTTGCGGGTGCAGCCGGCTACGGCATCACGATGCTGCTGCAGAACGCCGGTATCGAGCACACGAGCGTCAGTCACGCGGCGATCATCGTCGGCGCCGTGCCGGTCATCGTCGCGCTCGTCAGCGCCGGCCTTGGTTTCGGTCGCGCCAGCCGTGTCGCCTGGATCGGATACGGCGTCGCGCTGCTCGGGATCGTCTTCGTCGCCAAGGGCGGTGGTGGCGGAGCAAGCTCGAACGGAGATGTGCTGGTCTTCGCATCCGTGGTGATGTCGGCAGCGCTGATCGCGGTGCAGCCGCGGTTGCTCAAGGATCAGGACGCTGCGGCGGTGACTGCTGTGCAGTTCGGTGCTGCCTCCCTGGTGGCGCTGCCTGTGGCTCTAGCCTCAGGTGGCCTGCCTCAGGCGCCTGCCACCGCCGGACCCGTGATTGCGTTTGTCGCGCTGGCCCTGCTCGGCACCGTGGTCCCGTTCTGGCTCTTTGCTCATGGGCAGAAGGGCACCTCCGCTGAGTTCGCTGGTGCGATGGTCAACATCGAGCCACTGGTCGGCGCGATGGTCGGCTGGGTCGCGTTCGGCGATCCGGTCGGCGTCTGGCAGATCGTCGGCTCCCTGGCTGTGGTTCTCGGCATCCTGCTGAGCACGGTCCCGTGGGACCGCATCACCCTCGCGGGCCTGTCGCAGCGCCTCCAGGCCCACTTCGAACTACCCTGAGAGTTGCATCAAGCTGGCACTGGTAGATTCAGTGTCCCGTGGTGGGCGTAGCTCAGTTGGTAGAGCTCCTGGTTGTGGTCCAGGCGGTCGCCGGTTCGAATCCGGTCGCTCACCCT